>DAITOC010000251.1:0-2438 GCA_036834305.1 Clostridiales bacterium | reverse complement strand
CCGGCGACATCGTCAAAGCCATCGCGGCGGGCGCGGCCGTCGTCATGGTCGGCTCGCTCGTAGCCGGCTGCGAGGAAGCGCCCGGCGACACGGAAATTTATCAAGGCCGCCAGTTCAAAGTGTATAGGGGTATGGGCAGCCTGGGAGCGATGGCCAAGGGCAGCCGGGACCGGTATTTTCAGGAGGACAATCTCAAACTCGTGCCCGAGGGTGTCGAGGGCCGGGTGCCATACAGGGGCCAGCTTTCCGACACCGTGTTCCAAATGGTCGGCGGCCTGCGCTCCGGCATGGGCTACTGCGGCTGCAGAACCATTAAGGAACTGCAAACCTCGGCGCGCTTCGTGCGCATCACCGGCGCGGGCCTTGTCGAAAGCCATCCGCACGATGTTTTCATCACCAAAGAGTCGCCGAACTATTCCTGCAATATATGATCAGTAGGGGATGGGTCCTCCATCCCGATATAACCGCGTTGCCTGAACAATGCAGCCATAAAACACCCTGACGGAGGTACCCTGTGCCCAAAGAAGAACAGACAGGCATCGTCTACCAGGACCGGCGGTATGTCGGGTCGAAAGAAACGCTCGGTTATATTCTGTTCGACGTGGCGGGCGGTTTCAACATCAGCGATTACAACGAGCGTTATATCTATGATGTGCTTAAAATTGACCTGTCTCTTTTAGCGGTGGTCAGCGGTATCAACTCGGTTTGGGATATTGTCAATGACACCTTTATCGGCACCATCGTTGATAAAACAAGAACCCGTTGGGGCAAGTTCAAACCCTATCTGATGATTACCGCCATCCCCGGCACGCTGCTGGGCTGCCTCGGCTGGCTGATGCCGTATATGTTCAACCAGGACCCGTTCAACATGGCCAAATTCGCGATGTACCTCGCGCTCGCGATGATCGGCGAGGGCATGGGCACCTTCCGCGGGATTTCGGTCGGCGGCTACCTGGCCGCAATTACCCCCCACCCCGTGGACAGAACCCGGTTGATCATGCTCACGCAGCTGTTGTCGGGCTTCTTCGGCGAGCAGATACCGGGTATCCTTATGGGGCTGTTTATCGACCTCATCAACAACAAAGTGATTCATTGGACCATGCGCGGCACCTATGTCAAAATGGGGCTGTTCACCACGCTTGTCAGCGGCACTACAGCCTTGTATTTTCTGTTTGTCTCCAGGGAGAGGGTTGTGCAAAGCGTCGAGACGCCGAAAATTATGGCGGCCCTTAAATCCGTCGCCAACAACAGGCCGCTGCTTATCGCCGTCATTTCGGAATGTTTATCCAACTTTAAAATCGGCGTCAATAAGACCAATTACTTCATCGATGTGCTCGGCGCGGCCAGCATAAAAAACATCGTCGGCATTCCCGGCGGACTGACCTCCTCTTTGAGTTTTTTGTATGTGCCGTGGGCCAGGCGCCGCTTTCCGACAAAGCTGCTTTGGATTGTCGGGGGCAGTTTCAGCGAGTTCCTCATGGCGATTGTCTTCTTTTTCGGCTCCATCGGCGGCAAAGGCGAAAAGGGCTGGTACCGGGATGTGTGGAAAATGATCCCGATCCTGACCGTTCAGGAGTTTTTGGCCAACGGTGTCCTCGGCCTCAAGAGAATCATCCCCACGGAGATTTTCAACGAGTCTCTCGACTACTGCGAATGGAAAAACGGCTACCGCACCGAAGGCATCACCACCGTCGCGAAAGGGTTCGCCAACAAAATCCTCGGCTCCGTTATGAACACCATCAAGCCGCTTTGGATGAAAGCGCTCGGCTATGACATGACGCGGGATTTCGGCAAGCAGGATGACAACACAAAGTATCTGCTTTTTGCCTTCTGCACCATTATCCCCTTCCTGACCAGCCTGCTCGGCGTCATTCCGAAGGCCTTTTACCCGCTGACCGGCAAAAAGCGCGAGCAGATGTATGAGGAACTGTTGGCGCGCAGGGCGCAGACGCAGAAGGATTTGTCGGACGGCTTCGCAGGGCCCGTGCCCGGGGAAGAGAAAACCTCCGGCGAGGAATAGAAGTTATCAAGAATGACAAGTCCCGGGCTTAAACGGTCCGGGGCATGTTGCATTCTTCGAATATCGTTGCTGTTGCCGGGAAAAATTCTACTGTTTGTAGAATTGATTTTCAATAGATACGTTATTGCCTTTATGCTTACGATTCCCTATGATGTAGTTGACAACAGCGCTGTTGAACTTTTATGAAGGTGATAACGTGATGATTTATTTTGGGGAAACACTCAAAAAGCTTCGAAAAGAAAAAGAATTAACACAGGAGGTTTTAGCGGAATTTTTAGGAGTTTCATTTCAAACTGTCAGCAAATGGGAGCGAAACGAAAGCTATCCGGACATTGCTATGCTGCCTGTCATTGCCGCATTTTTCGGCGTTTCAACGGATACGCTGCTCGGTGTGGATAAGGCTGCCGATGAAGCAAAA
>DAITOC010000250.1:0-2461 GCA_036834305.1 Clostridiales bacterium | reverse complement strand
GTTCGCCGTTTTTGCATACGGACAGCAAATCTTTCAATGTGTTGATAACATATTGAGGTTCGCAGAAAAATCCGTTTCTAGTGATATAGTCACGAAAATTGCGGAAGTCCGCGGCGATATGCCGGTCTTTTAGGGACAAAAAGTATTCGCCCATATAACCCTCAGGCCCTTGTGAAACAACGCCGATAATGTTAACGACCGTTTCACAATAAGAAATTTCGACGTTGGGAATTCTGGCCGTATTTTCGTCAATAAAGCGTATTTGAGCAGGTTCCGTCTCGACTTCTTTCAGCAAACTCTCCAGCATATACGCCTTCATAGCCGGCGTCAGTATCGGCACGATAGCCTCGGGCGCTTCATACAGGCGGCCGGATGCCGTGAACTCCGCGGCTCCGCTCAAACTGACTATATGAGTAAAGCGTTTGGAAAACAGATCGGAGTAATACCGTTCGGCGATTTGAATATACGCGTCACGGAAAGGCAGGTCTTTGGCAATAATGTTTTCCAGCACCTCCCGGTTGATATACGCGGCCCAGCAAGGGCTGCGTTGAATGATCATGTACTCTCCCTTGAGTAAATTCGGTTCCATCAGGTCTTTTAACTCGAGTATGCTTTCCGGGTAAACCGCCAGGGCTTCGCAGTTTTCTATAAACCCCTCCGCTTTTCGCCGAAAGTCCTTTGCCATGGTTTCGTCGCCTAAAAACAGGTTTGTTTTGCATAGAGAATCAAAAAGCAAGACGCTGCTCGATGTGATAAAGAAATACGGAAAGACGGTGTCAAGGCGGGGCTCCGGCACAGAGTCGGCGTAATGGTACCATACATGGTGACGCAATTTCAGGTATTTCAAACTTTTCAACACGTTGTCGAGGTTGTAGGATCCTTTCGGATTTCTTTCAAAGGTCAGAATGCGGTTAAAGTTCGTCTCTTTGCCGCAACCGGACGACGCGCAGTACACCATTTCATCAATATGTTTCAAACCATAAGGGTAATTGGTGTAGACCACCGGCACATCCGAACCGGTGAACTCTTTTTTAAGTATATACCTTAAAACGCCCGAAAGGCTCTCTTCATCGACCAAGGCGAAAGAATCCGGCGGCGTGAGTTCTTTTTCCGTTATCGGCCCGCAAGGGGGTTTGTTATCGGCCTCCTCGGCCAGCAGGCGTTTGATGGTCAGTATTCTTTTATATGCTTGGATACCGTAAACCGCCGAGTAATAGGCCTCGCGAAGGAGTTCGGCATTTTTGGGGGTGAACTCCACGGTGTTCAGAAGACGCAGGAATTTCTCTTCGGACATTGTCTTTCGACCCGCGAATACATTGTAAAGCCAGCCGCGGTTAAATTCCAAATTTCTCGCCAGCTGGTTGATACTTATATTCTGATTGTCTAAGCATTGTTGAAAAACCGCGCCGAAGTTTTTCATTCAACTTTCACCCGTTAATAATATTTTGTTTATAATTATACATGAAATTTTACTAAATTCAACAAAAAACATACACTGATACCCAATTCATGCAAAAAAAATATTTTTGGTTAGCAGTTGTATTTTTTTTCACAGTTGTTTATACTCAGAACACCCAACATACGAATTCACATTTACCCTCATTCCGCAGGCGGGCCGTCTTAAGACGGCCTGCCCGCGTTTTTCGCGGGCGCAGCCGATGTCAGACTGCCGATTCGGGGTTCTCGGAAGCAAGCCCTCGTTAACGGCGAAGCCGCACATTTTCACCCCGTATTCTTGCATAATGCCATAGTGAATGCTATACTTTAAAATACTAAATAAAAACCGGTTCGAGTTACCGGCCGGTTTAACAGGGGGTACGCATATGCCGCTTGTGAATATGTCGGAACTTTTGGAAGACGCGCGCGAAGGCGGCTGGGCCGTGGGCAGTTTCAGCATATCGAACATGGAAATGGTCATGGGCGTGCTCAAAGCCGCCGAAGAGACGCAAAGCCCGGTCATTCTGCAAATCGCCGAGGTGCGGCTGAAGCACTCGCCCCTCGCGCTGATAGGCCCGCTCATGGTCAGCGCCGCCGAAAACGCGGACATCCCCGTCGCGGTGCATTTCGACCACGGCACTACGCTCGAGGCCATCGGCCAAGCGCTCGACTTGGGTTTTTCGTCCGTCATGTTTGACGGCTCGCGCCTTCCGCTCGATGAAAATATTAAGCTGACTCGAAAAGTGAAGGCCCTCGCGAAGGACTACGGCGCGGATGTCGAGGGCGAAATCGGCAGCGTTGGCGGCAGTGAGGACGGCAGCGAGAATATCGCGATTTATTGCACCTCCCCCGAGCAGGCCCGGCGTTTCCAAAAAGAAACCCGCGTCGACGCGCTCGCCATCGCCATCGGCAACGCGCACGGCAACTATAAACAGGAGCCGAAGCTGCGTTTTGATATTCTGGATAAGATCCACGCGGCGCTCGATGTGCCGCTGGTGCTTCACGGAGGGACGGGAATTTCGCC
>DAITOC010000249.1:0-2479 GCA_036834305.1 Clostridiales bacterium | reverse complement strand
TTCAGCAAATGGCGCAGGTCATGAATATGCTGCAGTCCATGGCGGCGGCCGCCGAACGCGTCTTTGAGTTTCTCGACGAAGCGGAAGAGGACCTGACCGTAGAAAACCCCGTCAGCGCGACCGAAGTCCGCGGCCTGGTGGAATTCAAAAACGTCACCTTCGGCTACAACGAAAGCGAAACGATTATTCACAACTTCTCCTCCGTCGCCAAACCCGGCCAAAAAATCGCCATTGTCGGCCCGACCGGCGCGGGAAAAACGACGCTTGTCAAACTTCTCATGCGCTTTTACGATGTCAACGAGGGGTCCATCCTGCTTGACGGCCACGATATCCGGGAATACAACCGCAAGGAGCTGCGCTCCGCGTTCGGCATGGTACTGCAGGATACCTGGCTGTTCAACGGCACGATTATGGAGAACATCCGCTACGGCCGGCCCGGCGCGACCGACGAGGAGGTCATCGCCGCTTCCAAAGCGGCCCACGCCCACCACTTCATCGAGTCGCTTCCCGACGGTTACGGCATGGTGCTCAACGAGGAGGCGAGCAATGTGTCCGCCGGCCAGAAACAGTTGCTGACCATCGCCCGGGCTATTCTGGCCGACAACCCGGTGCTGATTCTTGACGAAGCGACCTCCTCCGTCGACACGCGGACGGAATCGCGGATTCAAAAAGCGATGGACCATTTGATGAAAGGCAGAACCAGTTTCATTATCGCGCACCGGCTTTCCACCATTCGCGACGCGGACCGGATTCTTGTCCTACGCGACGGCGACATCGTCGAGCAGGGCCACCACCGCCAACTCATGGAAAAAGGCGGCTTCTACGCCGAATTGTACAACTCCCAGTTCGAGGCAGCCTCGGCGTAACAAGTTTTCACCTAAAAATAAACAGAGCCCGCCAAGCCGTGTTTTCCGGTGCTTGGCGGGCGTCAAATTATCTTAAAATTTCGGTTGACATCGCAAAGAGCTTTGCGGGTTTTGCTGCTTTTCGGATGATATTCGCTCAAATATTTTGTTATAATGATTGAACTGAACCCTACAACACGTTTATTTGCGCTTAACGGGCAGGATGTGTTTTATATATTTGTCGGGGTCGAAATAATAGTAGGAGACGCGGCCGGCGGAACGGTCGGGAGCATAGTCCGTCGCGCCGTAATCAAAATGTTCCATGGCCTCCGTGAGCTTTTGGCTGACCGTGTCGCATTCCTGCTCATAGTCAAAACTGCCGTGCTCAAACACGATATACTCTGCCTGCGGTACATTCAGCAGCAGCATCTGTTCGGGAAGTTCTCCGTCGTAATCGGCCGCAAGGCGCACGCCGTACGCTTCGGGCGCTTGCCCTTCTTCAAAAATCTGCGCCATGATTTGGCCGCTGTATTGGCCGACCAAGCCGTCGTCACCGTCAAGTTTCCCCTTGACGCTGTCGAGCAGGCCGCAGATGGTGTCGCAGTCCATACCGGGGACGGCGTCCTGTTTTTCCCAAAAATCAAAGTATCCGTCGCTTTCATAGTTCTTAATGTGCAGGAACTTGTGCGCGGGAATCGATACAAAGTAGATTTTGATTTCCTTTGAGGATTTCAACATGCCAATCTCTCCTAAACCCAAAAAGTAACGGTCAAAGGTCACGAGCCTCGTTCGCAGCACAACCGGCTTCGGCTTGGCCCGGTATGTGCTCGGCGGAATACCGTAGGTTGCCTTAAACGACCGGCAAAACGCTTCGTGCGAGGCAAACCCGTAATCGACGGCGATATCCAAAATGCTTTTCCTCGTATCGCGCACATCGATCAACGCGAAAGCCAGGCGCCGTTTGCGCAGGTAATCCCGAAAACAAATTCCGGACAATTCTTTAAACTTGCGTGTCATGTGAAACTCGGAATAGCCGTTTGCCTTGGCAATCGCTTGCAGCGTCAGGCCGTCGTCGTCGCGGTTTTCTATACAGCGGTCAATGCCGTCGGCTATTTTTTGCACTTGCCTGTGCCATTCATACATACCCGTCACCTCCCGTTCCAAGAGTATTTTAGACCGGCCCGGCCGGCTCGCGCTTGATTTTAGTTGCGCTTTATTCGTTGCGTGGCCAACATGGCGCTGTTTAATGCAATTCCATTATATACAAAAACGGTTAAAAGTCGAGTGATGATGTGGAAGTGTCCGGTTGGCCCGGCTTGATTTTTGAAGCGTTGTTGTAATGAACGGCTTTTTGTGATATATTTCTGTCAGCAGATATTTTTGACAATCCAAAATGATTATAAAGGAGTCAGCCGTCATGCCGCATATCGTTATTAAGACCATCAGCGGGCCTTCCCGCGAACAGTTGCAGCAAGCCGCGGAGCAAATCGCCGCCGTTATCAACAAGACCATGGGCAAACCGAGTAAGTATATTTCCGTCTCGGTGGAGGAGTATTCCTTCAGCGAGTGGGAGGGCGTTTACAACGACTGCGTCAAAGGCAAAGGACAATGTGCTTGTCAAGCTGGGGTAAAGC
>DAITOC010000248.1:0-2522 GCA_036834305.1 Clostridiales bacterium | reverse complement strand
GCGAGGGACAAGTTAATCCATATCGCCGATTCGATGGCGAACACAAGGAATACCGGAACGGATATCGAGCGGAAAGTCACGAGTATCACAAGGAAAATGCCGATAACCGCCGCCAGGTTGACAATGCTTGTGTCCACCTCCACGACGCTCTTCATATCATACAGCGTGGCGCTTTCCCCGGTCAGGTAACAGGTGTCGTAATGGCGGCCGGCGGTGTCGAGCACCGTTTGAACGGTGTCAAAGGCTTGCTCTCCCTCGTCGGGTATATCGGTATACAGGATAATTCGCGCGTAATTCTCGGAGTAAAACTGGTCGAGCGCCTCTTTCGGGACATATTGGGGCGGTATTTCCGCGCCTACCGCCGTCGTAAAAGAGACCACGCCCGTTATATGGGGAAGGGCGGAAAGGTCATCGCAAAGTTCGGCTTCCTTCCCCGCGCTGCCTTTCGGAACCAGCAGCACGAGCGGGTTATCCCTGCCGAACACCGCTTCAATCGCCGCCTCGTCCTTTTCCACGCGGGAGACTTCCGTCGCGGTGCCCATGCCATAGATAAAGCCGGTGTTTCTTTGCGCGAGAAAGCAGGGGATCACAATGACAAGGGCCGCGAGCAAAAACGGAATGCGCGCCTTCATGAGCCCTTTGCTGACTTTGCCGAAATTCGGAATGAAACTCCGGTGTTTTGTTTTATCAAGCAGTTTGCGGCACAGAAGCGTCAAAGCCGGCAAGAAGACCATGACGGATAAAAAGCTCAAAAAGACGCCTTTCGCCAGATGGATGCCCAAATCCGAGCCGATGCCGAACCGCATAAACAGCAGGGCACAAAAACCGATAACCGTCGTCGCGGCGCTGGCCGCCACGGTCGGCAGCGACCGTTTCATGGCAAGGCGCATCGCCTCTTCCGGTTCATGCGCCGCGCGGTATTCGTAATAACTGTGAAGCAGGAAGATGGCGTAATCCATCGAAACGGCAAGCTGCAAAATCGGCGTGACCGCCAGTGTGATAAAAGAAATCTCACCGAAAAAGGCGGTGCTTCCCAAATTGATCAGCACGGCGACGCCGATGGTCAGTAAAAACAGCAGCGGCTCAATCCACGACACGGTGGAAAGCACAAGGATAATCAGGATAATCGGAATTACAAACGCCATGGCGATCAAGACTTCTTTGATTGTCATGGTCTGGAACCCCGCGGAGGCCACGCCTTCCCCGGCCGCGGCGTTATTCTCCCCGATGAGGCCGTAAATCGCGTTGACCGCCGACAATTCTTCGCCGCTTTCGATCGTTACGCTCAAAAGGGCGTTGCCGTCTTTGAAGTAGTTCTTCACAATGGCCGTGTCCAAAAACTCCAGCGGCGTGGTCGTCAGCGTGTTTTTGCCAATCACATCATCAAGCCATATCACCGATGTCACGCCCTCGACGGCGGCAAGTTTTTCTTTGTATTCAAGCGCCTTGCGTATGGTGACATCTTTCAGCATGACCCTCGCGTTGGGTATGTTCCCGCTGAATTCTTCCTCCATAATGGCGATGGCTTTGGTGGACTGCGTATCCTTCGGCAGATAATCCACCATATCGAAGTTCGGTGTAATCAGCAGGGAAAGAACCGCGCCGGCCGCCGCGAGAGCAAAAAAAACAGCGACCACGACTTTTTTAAATTTAAATATCCATTTTGACAGTTTCCTCACGGAACACCCTCCCGGGTAACACGATGTTGATTATTTAACTCATTTATAGTATAATGACCGTGTGATAAGATTTCAACAATCAGATTTTTATCGGATGACAGATATTAAACAAACACGGGGTTTGATGTTTGGCAACTAACAAATCCCGTGAAATTGGGGGAGCACATCATGCGCGACGAGAAAGAGGACAGACGGGTTAAATACACAAAGATGGTGTTGAGGGACAGTTTTATAAACCTGCTTGAACAAAAGGACATCTCGAAGATTACCATCAAGGAAATCTGCGAAGACGCCGACATCAACCGCGCGACCTTTTACGCCCATTACAGCGACCAATACGATTTAATGAACCAGATTCAGAACGATTTGTTTGAAAACATTGAAAAGTATTTGATCGCTTACTCGAGCGATAAGGAATCCGTTTTTCCGTTGGATATCGTCGAGAAGATCTTTGAGTATGTCCGGGAAAACGCACGCATCTGCAAACTGCTGTTGAGCGACCGCGGCGATTTATTTTTTCAAAAGCGCGTGTTTATGCTTGTGTATGAAAGAATCATCAGCGATATCACGAAAAGCGGCGAGATTACAAAAGAAGACGCGGAATACATTTACGCTTTTACGCTCACGGGCTGTATCGGCGCCATCCAAAGATGGCTCGATGATGACATGAAGAAATCGCCCCGCTACATGGCGAAGATGATTTTGAAATTGACAACAGTTTATCGGGATTGGTGAAGCGCGGGGTCGCGGCTAAAAAGTCCTGTTAAAGAGCAGCGGTTTTCTATACACATTCGAGTTATATGTATAGAAAACCGCCTTTTTTATACATATACGGTTGACATA
>DAITOC010000247.1:0-2529 GCA_036834305.1 Clostridiales bacterium | reverse complement strand
AGATAGTGGACAAACAACCCGTATTTCGCGTCGTGAAACCAATCGGTTTTGTCAGGCATTTGTATTCATCTCAATCAACATCCGGAAGTTCAATCTTCATACACTATTAATCGGTCCAGATATATAAACAAGTATTACGATGCGTTCAACGCATTGACAGCTTTCTCAAACGCGTCGGCAATACAATAAGCGGTGGCCGGCCCCATGGACATCGTTTCTTCATGCTCTATTTAAAAAGCAACGCGACAATGCGGTCATAGTCGTACTCCAATCGCCGAAATTCCGTTTTAATTGAGAACTCCTTGTCCATCTTCGCGATGATATCGGTAAAATCACAAGCCCCTAACGCAACATACGACACTACCCATTCGTTCAACACCGGTGATTCGACACGTACGATTTTTAAGCCGTCCAGATTCTTTGTCAGAACGCGGGCTTTTTCTTCAATGGTTTTTGCCATGGCTTCTCTTTCCGCTTTTAAACCGGGCTTTTGCCGTCTCGCCTGCGCTGTTTTTATTTTATCATGATTTACAACCCTGTATAGAAATGAACAGAATTTTTCATGGCAATTGTGCTGGGCAGCCAGAGTTTGCGTTAAGTAACCGGGGTGAGCGGTGGAATTGCAGTACCAAGGGCATTTTGGCCGCCCCAGTTTGGCACCATCGATACAGCGGACATCCGGCTTGTCATCCGTCTCGGGAAGCATACTCGGATGCCCGTCACTTGGAAACTCGGCAAACATCATAAGGCGCTCCTTGTTATACGACAAAACACATTTTGAACACTACTGACTAAAACACATCGGATTCAATGTAATCGGCTCCAAGGCTGTAGCCGTAATAGAGCGCGAATATATTGTTGCAGGTCCATACGCCGTATTCAAGCCCCGCGTCGTGGAACAGTTTTACACTTTCTTTGGTGGCGATGTGATAATCGATGTCAATTGAAAAGCCGAGATCTATAAGCTGTTCATAAGTTATGCCCGCGTCAATGTCGCCTTGGCCGAAGGTGAACATAATATCCAGTTCCGGAAACAGTTTGCGAGCTTTGAGAAGATTATCCAGGTTGCCGGATTGAAGGATGCATTGATCGATCGAATAAACCTGTTTCGCCATATTGAAAGCCCGGCTTATGAACTCTTCCGAAAATTCGCCCTTGAATTCAATAAAGCAAACGAGGTCATACTGCTTGCAGATTTCAAGATATCTTTCATAAGTGCAAATCATGACATTATCATGGCAAAACTTATTTTTCAGGGGCTTCGCGGAAAGATCGGCATAGGTTGAGTCGGCGACGGTCAGGACGGTGCCGTCGGTAAACTCGACCTCGCTGTTATGCGACAGCACAAGTACGCCGTCTTTTGTTATGCGCACATCCGTCTCAACCCCGCCGGAACCGTGCTCTGCGGCGGCGACGAAGGCCTCCTGCGTGTTTTCAACATACTTTGAGCTGTAGCCCCTGTGGCCGATCATGCACACATTCTCTTTTCCGGGCGCCCCGGCAAGCATGCAACCGACCGCCAATAAAAATATCGTGATACCGTTAAACAATGTTTGCATCGTAACCCCTTCTTTCAAAGCAATTATACAACATTACCTTGAAAAATCAACCGGAGGAACCCTGTTTCATCTGCCTCCGACAGCGGCGCGGCTCGAGCCGGTTAACAGCCGCGATGCGGCTATAACGCAGGGGAAGTTGGTGAGAGGGCAACGGGGTGCAAAAAAACACCCGCGCAATAGCGCGAGTGCTTTTTTGGCTCCCCAAGTTGGACTCGAACCAACGACCCTGCGGTTAACAGCCGCATGCTCTACCAACTGAGCTATTGAGGAATGTATTCAATTAAACTCGTCTTCGAACCAACGACCCTATCGGTCAGAAACATAGTCGTCTCGCTTGCTTGGAGCGCTTCGCGATACTCCTTGTTTCTTCCTGCTCAAGCCTCACCTTCATCCGCCTCCGGCGGCGGTGAGCCTTGAGCCAGTTAACAGCCGCATGCTCTACCAACTGAGCTATTGAGGAATGTTTAACCGGCTAAGTGTTATCTTAACCGGTATTTGTGTCGGCATCGTCCTATCTTCCCGGGAGGCTACCCTCCGAGTATTTTCGGCACCGATGAGCTTAACTACCGTGTTCGGGATGGGAACGGGTGGGACCTCATCGTAATAAACACCGACTATAAAACAGGTTTCCCCGTTTCTGGCTATTTAACGGTTCGTTTTTACAGAACGACGGGGGCGTCTTTTCCTGCAACGAACTTCCGTTTCATTGGTGACCCGTACGAGATTCGAACTCGTGTTACCGGCGTGAGAGGCCGGTGTCTTAGGCCACTTGACCAACGGGCCTGGTACACCATTGCGGGCTCGAACCGCAGACACCCTGATTAAGAGTCAGGTGCTCTACCAACTGAGCTAATGGTGCTCGTTTCCGTACCCTGAAAACCGAACAAAGCGAGATTCACGCGCAAGTGTTGAACCGTTGAAACAAACAATGGTCAAGCCCTCGACCGATTAGTACAGCCTAGCTCAACGC
>DAITOC010000246.1:0-2539 GCA_036834305.1 Clostridiales bacterium | reverse complement strand
TTGACCTTCCGCAGGATATTGTCGACAGCCCCGGCGCCATAGATGTCGATGATGTCAAAGGCCATGTGAAATTCGAGAATGTGGATTTTGCCTACGACGATAAAGCCGAAACATTGAAAAATATCAGCCTGGAGATTGAACCCGGCAAAATGGCGGCCCTCGTAGGCCCCAGCGGAGCCGGAAAAACAACGATTACTTATCTGCTGCCGCGACTTTATGACTTGGATTCCGGCTTGATTACCATTGACGGTATGGATATCAAGGATATGACCATCGAATCACTGCGCCGGAAAATCGGTATCGTCACGCAGGATACATACCTTTTCAACACAACGATCCGCGAAAACCTGTTGTTCGCGAGAACTGACGCGTCGGATGACGAAATGGTTTTCGCGTGTAAAACCGCCAATATACACGATTTTATTCTCTCTCTGCAGGACGGCTATGATACGGTCGTAGGGGAGAGGGGCATCAAACTTTCCGGCGGGGAAAAACAGAGGATTTCCATTGCGAGGGCGCTGCTGAAAAACCCGCGGATTGTCATACTCGATGAAGCGACATCGGCCCTTGATTCGGTGTCGGAATCGCTGATTCAGGCCGCGATCGAACCTCTGCTTAAAGACCGCACCAGCCTGGTCATCGCGCACCGGCTTTCGACCATCATGGCCGCCGACCGCATCTATGTCGTCGAAGGGGGGAGCATCGTCGAGCAGGGGACGCACGAAGAGCTTCTTCGAGCAGGCGGAACATACAAAAAACTCAGCGACAGGCAGTTCGGCTTAGACCGGCAAAAACAGCTGGCCGGAGGGCTTGACCCGCGGCAGGTAAAATAAGGCGGAGGGAACGACGGTGAAAAAATGTTTGAACGCGTGGTCGGTTGACGGCAAGACAGGGTTTAAAGAAATGTTTACGAAGTTGAAGGATGCCGGTTTCGACGGCGTTGAACTCAACCTTGACCGTGAAGGCGGTTCGGCGCATTCCCTGACTTTTTCAACCTCACCGGCCGCGCTCGCGGAGATGAGAAGGATTTCGGATTACTGCGGTCTGCCGGTCGTGAGCGTGTCAAGTTCTTTATACGGCTCAACGATGGGCAGCCCGAATAAAAAGGACAGAGTATATGCCCGCGAAATCCTTCTGAGGCAGCTCGATTGCGCCGCGGCGCTCGGCGCCGGCGGTATTCTTGTCGTACCGGGTGGACCTTCCGAGGAAGTAAGCTTAAAAACCGCCTGGGAAAACTCACTGGAAACCTTGCGCTCATTAAAAGAAGAAATCGAAGCCGCGAAAATACTCGTCGGCTTCGAAAATGTTTGGAACCGTTTCTTTACTTCGCCCTTTGATATGCTTTCGTTTATCAACGAAACGGGTTGCGGTTACGTATGCGCCTACTTTGACATCGGCAATGCGGTGGCGTTTTCCGACCCCGAAAACTGGATTGAAATCCTCGGCGATAAAATACGGCTCGTCCATGTGAAAGACTTTAAGCGCCAAAACGGCGTGAACACGGGCGGGGAGTGGGTTGATATTTCGAAAGGCAGCGTGAATTGGAAGAAAGTGGTCGCCGCCCTGAGAACAGCCGGATTTGACGGCTTTCTGACTGCTGAAGTCTCAAAGAGCAATCGGCTCGAATCCTTTTCAAAATTCTACTCGGGCGTTTCATCCGCACTGGATTCTTTAATAAAACGATGATGGGGGAGTATCGATGAAAAAACTAGCGATGATCGGCTGCGGCGGCATAGGCAGGTATCACCTTGACCACTTGCTTCAGTTTACGGACATTGTCAACCTCGCCGGCTTTTGTGACCTTATTCCCGAAAAAGCAGAGGCCTTCGCCAAGCTTGCCGGCCTTGAAACATACTATACTGATTTTAAAACCATGTATGACGAAGTCGCTCCCGACATGGTGTTTATATGTGTGCCTCCCTATTGCCACGGTGAGATTGAATACGACACCATCCGAAGAGGGATTCATTTCTTTGTTGAAAAGCCCATATCGCTCGATGTTGAGTTTTCAAAAGATATAAGCGCCAAAGTCAAAGAAGCCGGCTTAATAACGGCCGTCGGCTTTCAATGCCGATACAGCAACATCGTCGAGCCGTCGATGGAATTCATGAAAAATAACGACATTACCTTGATTGAAGCGTCGCGTGTCGGCGGCGTGCCGGACATTCCGTGGTGGCCGAATAAAGAATTATCCGGCGGGATGATTGTCGAAACGACAATTCATCAATTTGATATGATCCGCTATCTTTACGGGGAGCCGGAGCTCGTTTTTACGCTCGGAGCGAGGGGTTGGGTGAAAATGGACGGTTACGACACCGACGATGTGTCCGTAACCGCGGTCAAATTCAAAAACGGCGCTCTCGGCGTTATTTCCACCGGTTGTTACGCGACAGAGGGCGCGGCTTTTGACAGCAAGATCACCTTCAGCGCCGGGGATAAACGGGGCGTGCACAAAATACTCTCATCCTTTGAAGTATTTGAAAAGGCGAAAGAAGTCCCCGGTAAAGAAGAAAATTATGTCATTAAGGGGGACGGCGCG
>DAITOC010000245.1:0-2544 GCA_036834305.1 Clostridiales bacterium | reverse complement strand
CTGTAACTGCAGCCGGAAGACCGCGTCTTCGGCAAGGAAGGCGAGCTATCAGCGCCCGATTCCAAAGTCCGCGTTTTTGTACTGCCCACCAACGAGGAGCTTGTTATCGCCAGAGACACAAAAGAAATCGTGGAAGCGTTGTAAGTGGATAGCGGTGAACGCGATGAAAACGCGCAGGGAGATGACAAACGGTTGGCAAAGATAACTTCCAAAGAGATTATTTTAAGGATATTACGCCACAACGAGCCCCCGCGCGTCGGGTTTCATTTCAACAACATGAAAAACTCGGACTTCACCTATGTCGGCAGCCGCGTCTATGTCGACGAACAGCCCAACCCCTACAACCGCTGGGGCAACCATGAGGAGTTGTTAAAGCTGACCGGGTTTTCCGGCGAGGTTCGCGCCGACCGTTTCGGCAACATCTACGGCCGGTTTAATGGAAAAACCAAGGGCGAATGCATCCGCGGAGTTATTCAGGACTGGAGCGATTTCGAGAAATACACCATGCCGAAACTTGACCCTGCCTTTGCCGATAAACTCAAAGGCATGGAACTTGGCAAAGCCAAAGGTTTCGTGCTCACAAGCGGCGGGTCCATTTTCTCCGCACTGCGCGACGCGCGGCTCATGGCCAACGCCCTGGCCGACACCGCGCTCGAACCGGATATGGTGACGGCGTTCTGCGACAGGGTGGCCGAGCACGAGGTGGCTGTCATTCAATCTCTCGAAGGCTGCGGAATCGACGGCATGATGTTCGGCGACGACTGGGGCACGCAGGATCGCACCTTTATCTCGCCCGACTCGTTCCGGGAGTTGTTTAAGCCAGCCTATAAAAAAGTATTCGACGCCTGCCACAACGCCGGCATTCAATGCTTTATGCACTCGTGCGGTTACATTTACAATTTTATCCCGGATCTTATCGACGCGGGCGTCAACGCGTTCCAATTTGACCAGCCCGACGCTTACCCTTCGGAGGTCTTGGCCGAAGAGTTCGGCCGGCAAGTTGTCTTCCACTCCCCCGTCGACATCCAGAAAGTGCTGCCGACGGGCAACCGCGAAGTCATTGAGAAACGCGCTTTTGAAATGCTCGATATTTTTAAAAAGTGCGGCGGCTCCTGGATTGCCAAGGACTATCCATCCTACGGCGATATCGGCGTCGACCCCAAGTGGGCTCGCTGGGCGGAAAAAATCATCGTCGCGAACGCGAAGATGTGAAAAATGCTAAATTAAAGGGCTGCCGGTTGGCAGCCCTTTTTCTACCTCTCAGTCGCCTGCGGCGACAGCTCTCCTACCATAGGAGAGCCAAGGCGGGCGCTGCCGCTTTTTACCCTTCTACCCTGCCGAGCAGAATCTCCGCCCTTGCCGGCGGTTCGCCGCCGATTTTCAGGGCGTTGGCCAGTTCGAAGGCGGCGGCGTCAAACAGATTCTCTTTGTCGGCGAACATCAGCGCGAGGGGCTCGCCCTCTTTGACATAATCACCGTTTTTATATTGAAGCAGGATGCCCGCCGAGTAATCGATGGCATCCTCTTTTTTTGCCCGGCCGGCGCCGAGCAAAGCGGACGCGACGCCGCACCGTTCGGTATCGGTCGAGACGATATAACCGCTTCGGGTGGCTTTCACCGGCCGGCAGTATTTCGCTTTGGCGAACTTGCCTGTGTCTTCGATATAGGCCGGGTCGCCGCCCTGCGCTTCGACCATTTTTATCAGGCATTTGAGCGCCGCGCCGGAGGCAAGCGCCTCCCGCGCGAGGGCTTCGCAGCGGTCCATAGGGCCGGTATCGGCGAGGTAAAGCATATGCGAAGCCAGCAGCAGGCAAACCTCCGTCAAATCCGCAGGGCCTTTGCCTTTGAGCGTGTCGACGGCTTCCGCAACTTCAAGCGAGTTGCCGACGGCGTTGCCCAAAGGCGCGTCCATATTCGTGATCAGGGCCATCGTCCTGCGGTTGTTGTGTTTGCCGATGGAAACCATCACTTCGGCCAGCGCCTTCGCCTGTTCGACCGTTTTCATAAATGAGCCGCTGCCCGTTTTGACATCGAGCAAAATTCGGTCGGAGCCGGCGGCGATTTTTTTGCTCATGATGCTCGCCGCGATGAGAGGAACGCTGTCAACAGTGGCCGTGACATCGCGCAAAGCGTAAAGTTTCTTATCGGCAGGCGCGAGATCGCCCGACTGACCGATGACGCACAAGCCGACACGGTTAACGATATCGAGGAATTCTTCTCTTTCGATGCTTGTCCGCAGGCCGGGAATGGATTCAAGTTTATCGATTGTCCCGCCGGTATGGCCGAGGCCGCGGCCCGACATCTTGGCGACTTTGATACCGCAGGCGGCGGCAATAGGCGCGATGACGAGCGTCGTTTTGTCCCCTACGCCGCCGGTGGAGTGCTTATCGACTTTGGTGCCGCCAATGGCGGATAGGTCCACCCGGTCGCCCGAGTCGGCCATCGCCAAAGTCAGGGCGGCTGTTTCCTCTGCGTTCATGCCGTTAAAATACACGGCCATCAGCAGCGCGGAAACCTGGTAATCGGGAATTTCCCCTTTAGTGA
>DAITOC010000244.1:0-2550 GCA_036834305.1 Clostridiales bacterium | reverse complement strand
GCGGCCTCGCGCCGATACCATTGCTGTACCTTAAGCCGATCGTTCGCTTTTTCGCCACATCTCCCTATGAAATCTTATTTCCGAAATCACGCGAACCAATGGACATGCATTACATGAAACTGCGTTTCTCCCTGATTGACAACAAAGTCAGTTATCTCGGCACGGTGTTTATCACGATGCTCGAGTCCATGTTCTTTTATTTGGAAAACAACTGGCAAATGCTTTGCGACGATATTGAAAAAGGGATAATCAGCCAACGCGTCGTCGTCCCGCCGGATATTCGCAAGAGGCTTGAAAAGAAACTCCGCCCCCTGCCCGAGCGCGCGGCACAACTGCGCGCGGAGTTTCAAAAAGGGTTTGACACGCCGATTATCCCGCGCATTTGGCCGAATGTGGGCTGGCTTTACGGTATGGGCACGGGGAGCCTCGCGCTTTACGCGAAAAAATTGCGCCGATATATCGGCGAGGATCTGCCCATCCATTACCTCGGTTACGCCGCTTCGGAGGGGTTGATGGCCGTTCCTTTGGAACTCGATTCGTTCGAGTACGCGCTGCTGCCGCAAAATGGGTTTTATGAGTTCCTGCCTCTCGATTCGCCGGAGGGAACAAAACCGCTGACAATCGGTGAATTGACGCCCGGCACGGATTACGAAATCATCCTGACCAATCTCAGCGGGCTTTACCGCTACCGCATCGGGGACGTTGTCCGGGTGACCGGGTATTACAAGGAGACGCCGAAAATAACCTTTATGTACAGGCTCAACCAAATCGCGAACATCACCGGCGAAAAAATCAGCCAGCAGGCATTCGACCTGTTAATCGACGATCTGTCGAGGATAACGGGAACGTCGTTTACCGGCTACTGCCTTTATGCGGACCGTGACACTTCCCCGGGGCATTATGTGGTGCTCCTTGAGCCCGTCGAACCTCTGCCGGCGAAAGAAAGCGAAACATACGCCCGGATTTTTGAGGAAAGGCTTTGCGAAACCAACGCCCTCGTTTACCCGCAAATCCGCAACGGCGCGCTCGGTCACTGTGAGGTGCGTTTTCTTCGCGCGGGAGCCAATGAGGAATACCGTGAGTTTTTAAGGCAAAACGGCGCGAATCTAAACCAGGTGAAACCTGTCCGTGTCATTGACACGCCGGAAAAGAAACAATTCTTTTTTGACCGTATCGCCGGGGAATAGCCGACGGCGCGGCGGGCACGGAATCTTTAGGGGGTATTTTGTGAACATCCTGATCGCTATCGCTTTTGTCGCCTTCCCGGCGTTGATTGTATGGCTTTGCCGCCGGTTTCACGCCATGAATAAAATCGGCCCCGTCATACTCTGTTATATAGCCGGCCTGGCCGCGGGGAACACCGGCTTGATTCCGGACAGTTTTTTCACAGGACCGTCGGGCGCGATGGAAGGCTCGATGCTTGACACCTTGCAAAGCGTAAGTGTCTGCCTGGCCCTGTCACTTTTGCTGTTTTCAATCGATGTTAAAAAATGGTTTCGGGTCGCCAAAAAAGGGTTGCTTTGCATGCTTTTCGCCGTCATATCGATTGTCATCACGGTCTTTATTCTGCAATTGACGCTCGGCAGGGGCAATCCCGAAGCCTCGGACTGGGCGGGGCTTTCGGTGGGCGTGTATGTCGGAGCGACATTCAATATGGCCGCAATCAAGACCGCGCTTAACGTGGACGAAAACACATACCTTCTGTTTAACACATACGATGTGCTAATTTCTTTCCTTTACCTGCTTCTCATGGCGTCGGTCGCCCGGCCGTTTTTACAGAAAGTCGTCAAACTCAAGGCGTTTGACGCCGGTAACGGTACGGCCGAAGCCGAGGAGAATCCGGGGGATGAAGAATCGGTGGAAGCGTATTCCGGCATCTTTAAACCGGCTGTTATGAAACGCCTGGGATTGGCCTTTCTCCTCGCCGCCGCGATACTGGGGGGTTCCTTTGTTATCGGCGGCCTATTCCCCAAAAGTTTCAAAACGGCGGTTACGATATTATCCATCACAACTCTCGGCATAGCGGCCTCGTTTATAAAACCGGTCCGGCGGATTCCAAAGACATTCCCTGCGGGAATGTATATGATCTATGTATTCTGTTTTTCCGTCGCCGCGATGACGGACCTGAAGGAACTCCTCCACATCCGGTATGACATTTTGCTGTATGTCACGGTGTCGATATTCGGGACTCTGGCGATTCATACGATTCTGAGTAAAATCGGAAAAATCGACTCGGATACGTTGATTATCGTGTCGGTTTCGACAATCTGCTCGCCGCCGTTCGTGCCCGTAATCACCGGGGCTATCAAGAACAAAGACGTGCTCGTTACCGGGCTGACCACCGGCATCATCGGCTATGCCATCGGCAACTACCTCGGCATTTTTATCGCCTGGCTTTTTGAAAGAATGTAGTTTTGGCGGACGAAGGGAAGCGGCTAACGCAATGGATACCATACCCGAAAAAGGGCGCCCATACGGCGAGATTCTGGCCGAACTCGAACGGTTCGGTTCGGACGACCCGAACTACAGGGACGCGAAAACCTGGAGCCT
>DAITOC010000243.1:0-2559 GCA_036834305.1 Clostridiales bacterium | reverse complement strand
GAGAACGCGGTGCGCGATTATCCCCTTTTGCAGAGGATCGAGCTCCGCCGGCTTGCGCGCGAGGGCGCGAAGCCCGTGTTTGCAATAATACGCGAACGGGCATTTGGCGTAATCCTCCGCCCTCGACGCAGACATATACATCGTTTTGCCAAAGAGCCGGCCGGCCGCCGTTTTGTCCCGGATTTCAAACGGCTTTTTGTCGACGGCCCTGTCGAGCGCCGCGAGTTTGTCTTTGTACTCTTCGCTGTTTTCAAAATATTGCCTCAAAGACGCGTAAAGTTCGTCTTTTTCCGCCCACAGGGAAGCCATCGTTTCGAACGCCGGCATTACGCCTTCGACCAAATCCAACGGCGGTATGTCGGCGGTATCCGCCATCGCGCAGTTCGGGAACAGCCGCTTGATTTGCGAAACAATTTCGGAGGGCGAAAGCTGGGCGCCCGAAAGGTCCTTGCGCGCGTAAGACAAGACCAACCGCTGTGAAGCGCCGCAGAAAGCGGCATACGCGACAAAACGCTCTTCGGCGATTTTGTACTCGCCGGGCTCCGAAACCGGCAAACCGAGGCCGATGAGTTTCTGCCTTTCCGCGTCGTTGAGGATACCGGTCGAAACCGGGCTTCTCGGGAACAGGCCTTCGTTGACGCCGACGATGAAAACGGCCTTTGGCGACGCGGTGCGAATTCTGTCCGCGCTGCCGATGGTGATTTCATCAAGGCCCTGCGGAATACTGCCGAGGGTCCTTGTCGAAACAACAAGGTCGAAAAGCGCGGCGAAACGCGCCGGCGTTAACCGCACATCTTTCAATGACCGGGCGAAAGTGTCCAACATCGAACACAGGTCGTCCCACAGCCTTTCCTGCTCAAGAGCGAGTACCGGCTCGTCCGACTCCTCGAGCCCGACGGCGAGCGTCTTAAGGTTCTCGCCGGCGCCGATTTTTATAAGGAACTCGAAGACGGCCCGCGCCGCCTCTTCGCCGTCGGTATTCTCCAGGCTTTCTTTCAGGTCTTTCAGAGGCCGGACCGCTTTCGCCCTTAACGCGTTGATAAGGTTCAGCGAATCCTCAGCCTTCTTATCGAGGGCGCTTCCGTAACCTTCGGGATGGTCCTTCCAATCGTCGAGCCAGCGCTTTCCGTTGATGTTCCAAAGCAGCGCGTAGTTTTCCATCACGGAGATCTCGCCGACGCTGAAGCCGGCCAGGCCGGTTTTCAGGCAGCGCATGACGGCGTCGAGTGTGAACCCTTTCGCGGCAATTTCCAAAGCCGAGCGCACCAGAATGATCAACGGCTGCGCGGCGACTGGCTGCCGTTTGTCGATAAAAACAGGGACACCGCATTTTTTCAGGGCCGTTTTCAACGGCGACTCATAGGTTTCGGCCGTCCGCGCGATGACGGCGATGTCCCTGCAGCGGTAATTTTCTTTTCTCAAAAGCCGTTTTATTGCCGCGGCGACAAACCCGCATTCGCCGACGATGTCCGAAGCGGCCGCAAGCGTTACGGCTTCGGTATGCTTTTCATAACTTTTCGCTTCGGGGTTGTAAAGCCCCGCCTCGAGAGCCCTCAGGGCTTCGTCGATATCGCCTTTGCCGGCGTTTGAAAGCAGGAGCGGCTTTGCCACCGGCAC
Source organism: Clostridiales bacterium (assembly GCA_036834305.1). GTDB lineage: Bacteria > Bacillota > Clostridia > Oscillospirales > Acutalibacteraceae > UBA1447. Next base: position 942 of record DAITOC010000243.1, on the reverse strand, counting down.
ATTGCCGCGCTTCGCCGCGTCGATGACCTTTCGCGCCGTGCGCTTCGTGTGGGCGAAGACCCCCGTGTCATCCTCCGCAGGGTACAGTCCGTCGGCGCACAGCGTCAGGTAGACTGCTTTCGCCCGGGTAAGAAGCCGTTCGATCACTTTCAGTTCCTGCCCGGTGAAGCCCCCGAACGCGTCAATCGCGACAATTTTATCTTGATAGAGTTCCCGTTCCCCGAGAATATCCGCCAAAACGGTCAGCGCGTCCGTGTCGTCAAAATAACTTCGGCGCACCAGGGCGTCGTAGGCGTTGAGGACGAGAGAAATATCCTTCGTCTTCTTTTTCAGCAGGCAATCCGCCATGCTGTTGGAAACGGTCAGAATCTCGCCGGGGTTGACGGAAGCCTGTTTAAACTCCGCCGAGAGCGCGAGCATCTCCGTAACCACCGCGGGGCTTTGCCTGTGACCGGCATAAATCTCGAGCTTCTCCGCGACGCTGTCGAGCGCGAGACTCATCAGGACAGCCCGGCCGGAATCGTCGATATGTTGGCCGGTCATCCGGCCGGTGGCTTTGAGCACGCTTTCGGCAAGGCGGCTGAAACTTGTCACATCGATTTTGAGAGCGTCCGCCGCGCCGAGCCGTTCGAGCATGGCGCGTTCCGTGAAAAACGAATACTGTTCGGGCACGATGAGCGTCAGGTCCGTTTGACCCTCTTTAATCATGCTTTCAAAAAGGCTGTGAACCCAGGCGGTTTTGCCGCTGCCGGCTCTGCCGAGAATCAAATGAAGCACGCTGGCGCCCCCTTTCGTGATGCGGGTATATCCTTTATTACTATAAGGATTATATCATAACACGGCGGCGCCGTCAGCAGTTTTCTTTGTTTTTCCGAATGGAATGCAAAGTGAGTCCCATTTTCGACCCAATCCCTCCACTGCTGCGGATAAAACACATAGAAT
>DAITOC010000242.1:0-2568 GCA_036834305.1 Clostridiales bacterium | reverse complement strand
CGTTTGCGTCGATCGCCTTTTTCAGCGCGGCCGGGAAAGGAAACCGGGTTGTTTTCTTACCGTCCAACATATACGAAGTACACACCGGTATTTTTTCCAAACCGCTGAGCACATCCAGTTTGGTGACGGCAATTTCGGTGGCGGCCTGAACCTCGATACCGTACGCGGTCGCGACAATGTCAAGCGCGCCGACCCTGCGTGGCCTGCCGGTTTTCGCGCCGTATTCGCCGCCCGCTTCGCGCAGTTTGTCGGCTTGCTCCCCGAACATTTCCGAAACGAAGGGGCCTTCACCGACACAGCTGGAGTAGGCTTTGACAATACCGAGAATGCGGTCTATTTTTGCGCCGGGAAAACCCGAGCCGATGGGCGCGTAAGCGGCGGTTGTATTGGAGGAAGTGGTATAGGGGTGTATGCCGAAATCCAAATCCCTGAGAGAACCGAGCTGCGCTTCAAACAGTATTTTTTTGCCGCCGTCCGACGCTTTTTTCAAATAAGTACCGGTGTCGCAGACAAAAGGCTTGATTTTTTCGCAGTAAGCGGAAATCCATTCATCGAGCATCTGTTGCGTATACGGCCTTGCTCCGTACACCTTTGTGAGCGTCAAGTTCTTCCATTCCATAAGATCAAGAAGCTTTTCTTTCAATTCTTCGGGATAGAACAGGTCACCCGCAAGCACGGTCTTCTTTTGATATTTGTCGGAATAAAACGGAGCAATGCCTTGCTTGGTGGAGCCGTATTTTTTATCCCCCAACCGTTGTTCCTCCAATTCGTCCATCTCTTTATGCCAGGGGAGCAGAAGCGATGCCCGGTCGCTGATCTTTAAGTTTTCCGTTGTGATGGAAACGCCCTTGTCCGTAACCTGCAGGATCTCTTTCCAAAGGTTTTCGGGGTCAAGCGCCACACCGTTGCCGAGAATATTTACAACACCGTCTCTGAAAACTCCCGACGGCAGGAGATGCAGCGCAAATTTCCCTTTATCGTTGATAACCGTGTGGCCGGCATTGCCGCCGCCCTGATAACGGACAACGACATCGTATTCCCCGGTTAAAAGGTCGACCATACGGCCTTTGCCTTCGTCTCCCCAATTAATTCCGACAATCGCGCAATTCGACATACGGCACCTCTCCTTAAATATGCTCGCAGAGCCTTTTCATAACCTCGGCGTAGGCTTTTTCCGTGCCTCCGAGGTCACGGCGGTATCTGTCCTTATCGAGCTTTTCGCCGGTTTGACTATCCCAAAGGCGGCAGGTATCGGGGCTGATTTCGTCGGCAAGAACAATGGTGCCGTCCGATAGGCACACCGGATTTTTCAAGCCTTCGCATAAAAAGATTGCTCATTTTGTTGTTGATAATACCTTTGCCCGTAATACTGCCCTTTTTTAATTTTTGTTTTTCCACATCTGCGCCTCTTTCTTTTATTGATTGTCCGCTGTCATCGACATCCGATCAGCATCCGAAAAATGCCACGATAACGAGCAGCTCCGATAAATAAAACTCAAAGACGCCCTTGGCTTCAACAAAAGCTATTACAACAAGTGCTTCAGCACTTTTCAACCTGATTTTTGCAGTATTTTTATGCTAATCCTGCAAAATTAAACTGTCTTCACTTTTCAGGGTGTGTTTCCCGCCGCTTTTCCGGTGAAAAGAAAAGGCGGCTTTTCCGCGCAAACAATTGCATAATAAGCATTTTTTTGATATGCTGACCGTGCCGGTTATCAACAGGCGCACTTGCCGCTTGCGTGGAAGTAACGGAAGGATGTTCACTCGCCCCGGCGGGAAACACGAAGGAGATGCCGGAGTTCGATACATCCGATGAAAGAATTGCCGACAAGTTATGGCTCATCGCTGTTATCCGATAAAGAAAGGGAGTTTATTATGTTCAAAACAGGAAAAAAACGGCTTTCGGTACTCTTGGCAACGGCTATCGTTTTTACCTCGGCGGCCATCGGTTTCACTCAATCAACCCCCGCGGACACCTTGGTGAACCTGCCGAAAGCGACCGGCGGCCAATCAATAATCACCACCGTCACCAGCGTCGAAGAGGCCGCGGCGGTCATGGCGAAAGACGAACCCGTCTCAGCGGCAGCGAAAACCGCCGGCGACACCGGCGGGGACGACTGCCTGACAGCCTGCCGCGGGGAATGCGGCAACAGCCCGTGTATCGCCATCCCCGGCAACATGGGAACGAGGGTTTTCCAGCTCGATGAAAACGGGAACCGGAAATACGATGAAAACGGCAACGCCCTCACCACCTGGCCTATGAGCGTCGACACGGATTACGCGTTGAAAGCCCTCGCTTTGCCGTTGGCGAAATCCGTTATCACCCAGAAGGACAACGGCTTGACGGACGCGGTCGGGCAAGTGGTGGACACGATGCTGAAACCTTACGCGATAGGCCCCGACGCGATGCCTTTGAATGTCGAGGTGGAAACATATCCGCACAGCCTGGCTTTCTGCACGCAAAACGAAAAGGACTTTATCTATAGCTGCCTGCCTATACAAGGCCTTGGGCCGTTAATCGGCGAAGACCATGTGTATTTTCTGGCCTACAACACCTCCGGCAACCAT
>DAITOC010000241.1:0-2577 GCA_036834305.1 Clostridiales bacterium | reverse complement strand
TTGTCGATGCGGGCGCGGTCAATATTTCGGCTCGCTCCTTAGGCGCCATCAATGTGCAATTGATCATGGAGGCTCTTGGCGGCGGCGGACACCAGACGATGGCCGCCGCGCAGATGGAAGGCGCGTCACCGGAAACGGCCGTTATCAGGCTTCAGGCGGCAATCAGCGAGTATTATACAAAAAACATGAAATAAACTCAGGAGGGATAGTATGAATGTCATTTTAAGAGAAGATATTAAAGGGCTCGGCAAAAAAGGAGAAAAAGTGAAAGTATCCGACGGTTACGCGCGTAATTATCTTTTTCCGAAGGGGTTGGCTTCCGAAGCGAACGCGCAGGCTCTCAACGAATTGAAAAACCGCGAAAAAGCCGAGAGATACAAACAAGAGCGTGAATTGGCGGACGCCAAAGATGCCGCCGGCAAGCTCAACGGCGCCACAATTAAAATTAAAGCCAACGCAGGGCAAAACGGTAAGTTGTTCGGCTCGGTAACATCAAAAGAGATAGCCGAACAAATAAAAGGAAGCCTCGGAATTGAAACCGACAAACGAAAAATCTCCATCGAGGAGATAAAGAATTACGGTACATACGAAGCCGAGGTCAAACTTCATGCCGGGATAACGGCCGTCGTGTATGTCGTCGTGGGTGAGTAGCAAATCCCGTGGAGGAGAAAGCCTTGGATATAAACACATTCTATTCCGACAGTGAAAACTTGGGAATGCCATACAGCATTGAAGCGGAACAAGCCGTACTTGGCTGCATTCTGATAGAGCCGTCTTGCATGACCCAGGTGCAGCTGATTATCCGCCCGGACTATTTTTATCTGCCCCAGCATCGCGCTGTTTTTTATAAAATGGTTGAAATCGATTCAACCGGGGGAATAATCGATGCCCTGATCATTTTAGACGCTCTGAAAAAAGAAAAAATATACGATGACGCGTCCGGAAAGAATTATCTCTATCAACTGACGCAAACGGTTCCGTCGACAGCCAATGTCGAGTCCTATGCCAGAATTGTCAGGGAAAAGCATTACATTCGAACGCTTATTAACGCTTCGAAAGAGATCATTGAAAGCGCTGCCGCCCAGGAGGAAAGCGCGGATGTGCTAATCGATTATGCAGAGCAAAAAATATACAATATCCGACAGGGTAAAGCCGGCAACGAACCCTCTAAAGTCAGCGATATCATTATGAACAAAGTCATAGACCGGCTCAACAAACTCAACTCGCCCGAAAAAGATCAGTTCAAGGGTTTTTCGACCGGTTTCAGCGATTTGGATGATGTTATTAACGGCCTTAACCGGTCTGACCTGATTCTTCTCGGCGCAAGGCCCGCGATGGGAAAAACAAGTTTCGCTTTGAATATCGCCCGCAATGTCGCGGATAAGGGACGGCACAAAGTGGTGTTTTTTTCCTTGGAAATGACCAAGGAACAACTTGCGCAAAGGGTTTTGTCGACCGAAGCGATGGTCCTAGGGAATAAATTCAGGGACGGAAGCCTCGGCGAGAATGACTGGAAAAGTATCATTGAAGCGGTCGGTTTGCTTCAAGACTGCGAGCTGTATTTTGACGACAGCACGGATATAACCACGCAGGAAATGAAAGCGAAAATCCGCCGCATGCGCAAAGTGGATTGCGTTTTTATCGACTATTTGGGGCTCGTCAGATCGGGAGCGCATTACGACAACCGTGTCCAGGAAGTTACGGAGATTACAAGAAGCCTCAAACTCATGGCCAAGGATTTGAACATTCCGGTTTTTTGCTGCGCTCAGCTTTCAAGAAACACGGAAGGCAGAGGCAAATCACACAGACCTCAACTGTCGGATCTTCGTGAGTCGGGTTCGATAGAACAGGACGCGGATATCGTAATGATGCTTTACCGTAAAGATTATTACAAAGGCGAAGACAGCGACAATGAAGATGGAGACGAAGAAACTCATGCAGATGAGATGGAGGTGATCGTTGCGAAAAACCGGCACGGACCGACGAAAACAGTGAAACTGATATGGAATTCCGAATACACAAAATTTACAGGTATCAGTCCGGAGAATATTGATGTTTAATACCGTGATGTCAACCATTGAGCGCTATCAAATGCTCGCGAGGAATTCCACCGTTACGGCAGCGTTATCGGGCGGAGCGGATTCCATGGCGTTGATTGATATACTCGGTGAACTCAGCCGCGAATACCGCCTTAAGGTAATCGCGGCTCATGTCAATCATGGGTTGCGCGGGGAAGAAGCCTTCAGAGATGAACGCTTTGTCGAGGAATACTGCAAAGAAAACGGCATAGAATTGCGGGTTCTTCACACGGATGTGACAAGCGAGTCGAAAAAGACGGGCGAAGGTATTGAAGAGTGCGGAAGAAGGATACGGTATGATTTTTTTCGGTCTTTATCACCGGAAGGACCGATAGCCACCGCGCACACACTCAACGACAGTTTGGAAACCGCGCTTTTTAACCTGTCACGAGGCACTGCTCTGAAAGGGCTTTGCGGAATTCCTCCCGTCCGGAACGGAATTATCCGGCCGTTGATTCAATGTTCGCGAAAAGAGGTAGAACTCTACTGCCGTTCCCGC
>DAITOC010000240.1:0-2580 GCA_036834305.1 Clostridiales bacterium | reverse complement strand
CTTGCGGCATCGGCGGATGCACTTCGCCCGGCTCTCGTTAATCTCATGGCGCTCCTCACTCATTGCCCCGGTCAGCTGCCCGGGGTAATCACCGGCCGGGTCCCAAAGCCTGGCCATAAACAGTATACGCGGTTCTTCACCGGGCACCGGTTCGGCCCTGAAATTTTCCTCATAAACACTGCTGTTGCTGTACGGATTCGCGGGCAGCATTCGAATAATTTTTTTTACTTTTTCCCGTGCCGGGTCGCAGGGCACCGGCCAATGCGCCGGGCTGCCTTTGACGGTCACAAGGAAATTGGGAGCCGTGGGACAGATTTTGCCGGGGTTTGACAGGCGGTCGTTCAAGCCGCCGTGAAAGCTTCGTTTATAAAGAATGTCGCACCTTTCCGTCAAGCCGTCGTATAAAACTTTGTAATCTTCCCCTTCTTTCAGGAGATTGCCGTACCCGTCATTCATATCGAAAATGATACGCTTCCCGCCGAACAATACTTCCAGCATATTGTAAGGGAGCCTTTGCGGGTTTTCCGGCTTTAGGCGGCTTGTTTTCAGCCGGATGGCGCCTTTTCGGTCAAGAAGCGCCAAACCCGCGATGATTTGGTAAAGGTGAAGGGGCACCTCACTGAGATTGAGAACGCATTCCACAATAAAACTCCTCCAGGCGGCGGGCTGTGGTACGGATATCAAACCCGGCTGTTTTGACGGTTTCGTTCGCGCCGAGCCGGTTCGTCGCCTTTGTGTCAACATTCTCTGCCCATAGGGTGGGGTTGCCCAAGGGCAGAAACCCGATAAGGCCGCAACCCAGATCCGCTTCGCGCGGCACGGCTTCCGAAACAACGCAGGGAAGCCCTGCCGCCTGCGCTTCGACAAGCGTTACCGGGAGGCCTTCGAATTTTGACGGCAACAGGAACAAATCCATGGCCTGCATCAACCGATGAACATCGTCCCTCAACCCCATGAACAGAACTTTTTGTTCGAGAGCCTTCGCCTTGACTTTTTCCCCGACGGCCGGTTTGAGGACGCCGTCGCCGACAAGCAAAAGGACGGAATCGGGGTTCCTCTTCGCAATTGCCTCGAATATGTCAATCAAAAACAGATGATTTTTTTGGTCATAGAAACGGCCGACATGGCCAAAAACCATCGTCGTCTCACTTATGCCAAGCTCTTGCCGAACCCTTGCCCGCGTCTCGGGCGAAAAACGGTATTTTTCGGTTTCAATCCCGTTCTTTATAATCTCGGCTTTTTCACTTTCCCCGCCGAACAGCCATTTTGCCGCCGGCACCGAGCAGGCGAGCAAGTTCGTCGCGTTGGGAACGATCATCGCCTTGCAGCGGTCTTTATAGCGGTTTTCAAGCACGTACAGCAGGCCTTGCCGCGTATACCGCGTATTGTGGCTGTGGGCAATTCTGACCGGGACGCCGGCTTTTACGGCGCTTTTCAGGATAAGGCCGGTTGTCGTTTCAAGATGGGAGTGAACAACGGTATATTCCGGGTGCGCTTTGAAGAATCGGGTTAATTGATATCGGTAAACGGGTGGAGTCAGCTTCGTTAAAAACTTCATACGGTATATCCGGCCGCCGAGGTTCTCGATTTCCTCCTCGAAATACATTCTTTCAAAACAATTGACCAAAAAATCAAATTGCACTTTGGAACGGTCTAAAGTCCGGTAGATATTCATCAGCAGGGTCTCGGCCCCGCCGCAGTTCATGGAATGCAGGACATGAAGCACTCTAACACATGGCATCGTAAACCGCCCTCATTTCCTCCACGACGCGCTCCCGGCAGAAGGGGGTCACACTGTTCACGGCAGCCTCGGACAGTTTCCTGTACAATTGCTTGTCGTCAATCAATCCGAAAACTCTTTGGACCATCGCGCCGGTGTCACCGGGTGCGACCAGATAACCGTTCACTCCGTCGCGCACCAATTCCCTGTGGCCACGGTTATCGACCGCGACGACCGGCAGGCCGCAGGCAAGGGCTTCCATGATATTGACGGGCAGGCCTTCCCTGAGACTGGAAGCCACGGCGATGTCGCACATCGGCAGAAGCTTGTCCACATCGGTTCTCATACCGTAAAACTTCACATTTTCATCAAGCCCGAGCCCGGCGGCCATTTGTTTGTATTTACCGGCCATAGAGTCCGGGCCTATCAGCAGCAGTTTCACTTTTTTGTTTTTTGCCGCGGCTGTTTTCATCGCTTTTATAAGAAAGCCCTGGTTTTTATTGCCGTTGAGCTCGGCGACATAGACAAGCAGAATGTCGTCGGCGCGATACCCGTTTTCCCGGCGCAGCGCCTGTTTCGTTGCAGCCGAAGCCGGTTGAAACTTGTCCGCGTCAAAACCGACGCCGTGAACCCGAACGGTTTTTCCCGGCTTTAACCGCTTCGTCGCAAAGCGGTAATCCTCTTCATTAATCGTAATCAGGCAGTCTGTCCGCCCGGCCAGCAGGAATTCAATGGGATAATAAACGAGCCAGTTTTTCAGCGGCGCCCCCATAAAAAAATGAAAGCCGTGGGCCGTGTAAACCACTTTCGTACCCCGCTTTCTAACCTTGCCGGCTGCCAGCCTCGCGAGCGCGCCGCCC
>DAITOC010000239.1:0-2602 GCA_036834305.1 Clostridiales bacterium | reverse complement strand
GACGGGAATTTCGCCCGAGGATTTCCGCCGGTGCATCCGTTCGGGCATTCATAAAATCAACATCGCCACCGCCACCTTTGACGCTGTCGAGCAAAGCGTCCGGTCGGCGTATGAAACCGGCGCCGTCAAAGGCTATTACGACTTGCAGTCGGCCGAGGTCGAGGGAGCGTACCGGAACGCGCTCAAACACATCGACATTTTCGGCTGCGCGGGCAAAGCGTAAAGGAGCCGGTTTCCCAAAAGATTTACTAAAACAGAAAGGATCTTATCAAATGAGCTTCATTGATTTTGACCAAACAAAACCACTCGACGTCATCCCCATCGGCCGCATCGCCATCGACTTCAACCCGACCGATATGAATATGCCGCTGTCGCAAAGCAGCAATTTCAATAAGTATGTCGGCGGTTCGCCGGCCAACATCGCGGTCGGCCTGTCACGCCTGGGCGCGAAATCCGGCTTTATCGCGAGGGTGTCCGACGACCAATTCGGCGACTATGTCACACAATATTTTGAGAACGAGGGCATCGACACCTCGCATGTGTTCCGCTGCGTCAACGGCGAAAAACTCGGCCTGACCTTCACCGAAATCCTCAGCCCGACCCAAAGCAGCATTCTGATGTACCGCTACGGGGTCGCCGACCTGCAGGTTTGCGTCGACGATGTTGACGAGGAATACATAAAGAGCGCGAAAGCGGTCGTCATTTCCGGCACCTCGCTTTGCGCGAGCCCCTCGAGGGAAGCGGCGCTGAAGACTATGATGCTCGCCAAAAAGAACGGCGTCGCCGTCATCTTTGACATCGACTACCGCGCGTATACCTGGAAGAGCAAGGATGAGATTTCGATTTATTATTCCCTGGTCGCCCGCAACAGCGACATCATTCTCGGCTCGCGCGAGGAGTTTGACCTGACCGAAGCCGTGTCGGGCGTCTGCCCCGACGACAAGGCCTCCGCCGCCCTTTGGCACGGCTATGGTAATAAAATCGTCATCATCAAACACGGGAAGGAAGGCTCCGTGGCGTATCTGAACGATGGCAGAAGTTACAGAGTCCGCCCGTTCCCGGTGAAAATGCTCAAGGGTTTCGGCGGCGGCGACGGGTACGCGTCCGCGTTCATATTCTCTCTTCTGCAAGGCCGGGATATTGCGGACGCCCTCGAATTCGCGACAGCTTCCGCCTCCATGCTTGTTTCCGCCCATTCGTGTTCCGCCGCCATGCCGACGCAGGCGGCCGTTCAGAACTTTATTAAGGAAAGCAAGGCGAAGTACGGCGAAATGGTCGAAGAAATCGTTTAAACAACTCGAGGTGATAGGCAACGAATTACGCTCTTTGGGTGAACCCGGAAACCGCCGCCGAGGCGGGCGGAAGGAATTATTTTTCGTTGTATCTGATACTGGGGATTATCGCGGCCGGTACGGTCGCCGCCCTGTTTTTCGCCATACTCAGGCCGTATTACAGGAATAAAAAGAAAACCGAAGGCTTAAAACTGCTTGAAAAGCAGCTGAAACAGGGGAAAATCACCGAGGCGGAGTACAGGTCTAAGAAAAGGGAACTGAATTTGTAATAACTTCGGTGATTAATACCTTAATACCCGCAGGCATTTCACTGCCGCAGGCAACAGCACACCCGAAGGGTTATCACAAATCCCGAACGGAATTTATATCATTAAAAAAATCACCAACTGCTTAGCAATTGGTGATTTTTTCGGGAATGGCCCGCCCGGAGGGATTCGAACCCCCGGCCTCCAGAATCGGAATCTGTTGCGATATCCAGCTTCGCCACGGGCGGATGGTTGATTTGCTAACAGAGTATAGCATACTGTGCCCAAAACTTCAATCCCATTTTCTCTGCCAAAACCATGTCGTTCAACGATCCCTTTCCGCTGAACAACCACCCGGTTTTTTACGGCTGTTTATTATGGGCCTCCCGTGTAGCAACGCTGTTCGGGAGTTTTTTTTCTAAAATTCCCCTTTTTTATTAATTAATAAATTTAAATACAGGGAACTATCATACAATATATTAAGAAAGTTCAGCGCAGCGCCGAAAGGAATGATACCTTTGACAGACACTATGAAGCGAAAATCCTCGTGGATGATTCGGCTGATTTGCCTGATTCTGATCCTGTCGGCAACGATGCTGCCTGCCGCCTCTTTGACGGTTGAAACGGATAAAACGGATAGTGGTACGCACTATCCGTTTATTTTTGTCTCCGGTTTCGCGGGCTGGGGCCAGTATGACATGCTCAACGACGCGCTTCCTTATTGGGGCAGACTCAACGGCGACTTGATGGCGACCCTGAATTCTCAGGGGTACGAATGCTATGCCGCTTCCGTGGACGCGTGGGACAGCGCGTGGGACAGAGCGTGTGAACTGTATGCCCAACTGACCGGTTCGGTGGTCGACTACGGCGCCGCTCACTCCGCGCGCTACCGGCACTGGCGTTACGGAGCCGATTACAGCAAGAGCCCTCTGATAAACGCCTGGGGCGCCGAGGACAGCCAAGGCAATACCCGAAAGATTAATCTCGTCGGCCACAGTTTTGGCGGCGCGACGGTCCGGCTTTTCGCGGACCTGCTGGCCTACGGCGACGAAATGGAACTCGCCG
>DAITOC010000238.1:0-2610 GCA_036834305.1 Clostridiales bacterium | reverse complement strand
GACATTTCCAAATAGTTGATACCGCAGCGGCCGCACATTTCTACCCAACGCTTCAACTTTTCAAAACCGAAACGGTATTCGCCGCCGTCAACAAAGACATCCACAAGTTGGACGGTCGGCCTTTCGCCGCCGAGAGCGGTGTCGAGCGGAGGGGTAAACAGCGGGGTTAACACCATGTTCATGCCGTGGCGCGCGGCGTTTTTCAGAAAATTTTCCGTTACGCGCCAGCACTCTTCGCCGAATACTTCCGCCTTATACCGGGTGGCGAGGCAATCGGTATGAAACCAGTTGGTGTGTATGAGTGTCTGGCCGGGCAATTCGGCGCCGATGATTTCGACATCGACGCAGTTGCAGGCCGTTTCTTTTTTACCGGTCAGCAGGATACGGACCGGGTACCTGCCGGCCGGGACGGCGCCGGCCGGGTCAAGTTCAAACCAGAGGGCGCGCCACTTGCCGGCGGGCAACGCCACAACACCGCTCGCCGGCCTCAACAGATCGGGATACAGGCCGGGGGTATCCTTCAGGTAGTAATCGTCCCTGTCCGGATAAGCGGGTAAGGCCGAAGGAATTTCCTCCACAGAATACATGGTGATGGCGCCGGCTAAAGGAGAGTCAATTTCCGCCTTGACTTCATCGTTTTCATCCGAATAAAACGCCGCCTGAAAAGAGGACCTTTCGTTTTTCAGCATGGAAAACGAGCGAAAAGGCGGGTTCAACGGTTTTTCACCGGAAAACACTTTGGCAAGCGAGCTAAGTAAAACACAGGTCAGCATGTCGGCCCTCTTTCTGTTTTATATGCGGTAAGCATTGTCTTTCAAGCCAAAATCGCGGGAACAAAAAGGGAGCGCACCCCGAGGCGCGCTCCGTAAATCTTTCCGCTAAACGGCTTGTTTTGGGGCGCCGAGTTTTGAATCCTTTTCAAACGCCCGTTCGACGGCTTTCAGCACGGCGTTTTCAAACCCAAGTTCCTGCAACGCCGCTACCCCTTCGATGGTGATACCGCCGGGCGAACAGACGCGGTCAATTAACACGCCGGGGTGCTCGCCGCTTTCGAGAATCATCTTCGCGCTGCCGAGAACGGTTTGCGCGGCGATTTGCAGCGACAGGGTTTTATTCATGCCGATCTTGACGCCCGCCCTGGCGAGCTGGTCAATAAACAGATACGCGAAAGCCGGGGCCGCGCCGCCCAAAACGCCGAAAGCCGGGAAGTATTGTTCATCCAAAGCAATAGCCGCGCCGAAGGAAGAGCAAAAAGTCCGGATAAACTCGACTTGTTCCGCCGACGGCACGCCGTTCGTGCAATAAGCGGTGACGGACGCATCGGCCGCCGCGTTGATGTTCGGCATGATACGCGCAAGCGCGGGTTGTTCGCTTAAAAAGGACATGATATGCTTCAGCGAGGTGCCGGCGGCGGTTGATATGACCAGTGGTTTCGACTCTTTTAACACGCCGTCGAGCTCACCGAGAAGGGCGGGAATATCGGCGGGTTTGACCGCGATGATGACGGCTGCGCACATGCGAGCGATGTCTTGCGCGGAACCGGCGGGCACAACACCGAACTGTTCGGAACAAAACGCGAGTTTTGCCTCGTCGATATCATAAGCGAACAGTTTGCCCACGCCGGCCGGTTTGGATTTTGTCACACTTTTTATCATCGCGCCCGCGAGGTTGCCGGTTCCGATAAATCCGATATCCATAGTTTTCCTCTGTTTGGCTTATCTGTTTTATAATCGATTATCCGCTATATATCCGACGTGCAGTTCGGGCATTTTGAAGCCTCGATGTTTATTTCCGTCTTGCAATAGGGGCAATTTTTCACGGTCGGCGCTGCCTCGGGGACATTTTTATTACGCTTTTCGGCCAATCTGTTCATCCCCTTGACGAGCAGGAAGATCACGAAGCCGATAATTATGAAGTTGATAATGCTCGCGATTAAAAGACCGTAATTGAGGGTGACCGCGCCGGCGGCCTGAGCGGCTTCGAGCGTCGCGCCGGCCGGCACTTCGCCTTTGAGGACGACATAAAGATTGGTGAAATCAATGCCGCCCGTCAGAATGCCGATAACGGGCATGATGATGTTCGCCACCAAAGAGTCGACGATCGCCTTGAACGCGGCGCCGATAATGATGCCAACGGCGAGGTCGATGACATTGCCGCGCATAAGGAACTCTTTAAACTCCTTGATGAAACCTTTGCTTTTTTCCATATCCACACAACTCCTTTTTTTAGTTGCTTAAATTTTACCATGTTTTAAAAAAAATGCAACGGGTTTTATTCGATAACAAGCACATACGAGTAAATCGAGATAAAATGAAGCACGCTGCCGGCGAGAACGAACAGATGAAACAGCGAATGAAAATACGGTTTCTTAACGCCGATGCCGAATATGATGGCGCCCAGGGTGTACAATACGCCGCCCAGGACAAGAAGCCGCAGACCGGTCCGCAAGCCGCCGTTAAAGATGATCCGCAAATACTTCATACCCAAAAGAATCGTCCAGCCGGTGGCGATATAGAGGACCATTTGCACGGCTTTGAACTTCTCATGGTTGATCGAGGTCAGCGTGATGCCAACCAACGCGGCCCCCCAGGCAACCGCGAGCGCCAGCCA
>DAITOC010000237.1:0-2683 GCA_036834305.1 Clostridiales bacterium | reverse complement strand
TTATGCGCAACCGGCAATGTGCCGGCCAGCCGTTTATTTCTCGTCTTTTTTTGACTCTTTCTTGGTTGCGGGCTTCTTCTTCGCGGCAGGTTCTTCCGTTTTATCCTCGCTTTTTTTGCCGGCGTTCTTCTTTTTCGGCGCGGCGGGAGGTACCGCTTTCGCGTGCTCAACAATGAATTTTACGGTTTTTTCGTTGACGATATCCTGCCTTAAAACCTCTTTGCCGATAACACCCTTGATTTTGTCGATTTCCATATGGTATATCTCGGAGAGTTTGGAGTACTGCGCTTCGTAGTCCTCCTCCGCGGCCTCAATGCCTTCGAGTTCGGCAACCTTTTCAAGCGCGAGCAGGATGCGAACCTGCCTGCGGGCTGACTCAAGCATACTCGCGTCGAAGTCTTCTTTCGATGTGCCCGTATACATAAAATAGGTGTCCAAATCAACGCCTTGGCGGCTGAGGTTTTGAGAAAAACTCTCGGTATTGTCCTCGGCTTTCTTGCGGATCATAACCTCGGGTATTTCGGCTACGACCTTCTCACCGAGCATTTCGATAATGCTATCCTCAAAAGCCTTGTCCGATTCCTCAACGCGTTTTTTAAGCAGGTCTTCCTTCGTCGCCTTTTTCAGGTCGTCGACAGTTTCATACTCACCGAGGTCTTTGGCGAATTCGTCGTCGAGCTCGGGCAGCTCCTTGACTTTGATTTCATGCAGTTTCATCTTGAAAACCGCCGCTTTGCCGGCCAAGCCCTCATGGTAATCCTCGGGGAAGGTGACATTGACCTCAAACTCCTCGCCGGCGTTCCTGCCGAGAATACCGTCCTCAAAGCCGGGTATGAAACCGCCCTTGCCGAGCGTCAGGTTTCGGTTTTCCTCTTTGCCGCCTTCGAAGGCTTTTCCGTCGGCGAAGCCCTCGTAATCGATGACGACGATGTCTCCGTTTTGGGCGGGCCTTCCCTCGACGGCGACAATGCGGGAGTTGCGCTCCCTCATTCTTTCAATTTCCGCGTCGACATCTTCGTCCGTTACAACGGGTTCGGTTTTTTCGCCTTCGAGCCCTTTGTAGCCTTCAACCGACACCTCCGGCTTGACCGTTACCTTCATGGTCATCCGCACGCCGTTTTCCCCGATTTCCTTGACATCCAAATCATGCGGACTGTCGACAGCCTGAATATTGCCTTCTTTATAGGCGGCTTCGACGGTTTCGGGATAAAGCATTTCAAGGGCGTCCTCATAGAAGATATCCTTGCCATAGATCCTTTCGATGATGGTCAGAGGCGCCTTGCCCTTGCGGAAACCCGGAACATTAATGCTGTTTTTCTTTTTGGCGTAAACCTTTTTGACGGCGGCGACGAATGTTTCCGCGTCGATGGTTATTTCCAACTCGCAGATATTCGTGTCGATTTTACTGGACGATTTCAGGCTCATGAATTGTTTTCCTCCCGTTTCACTTGCGATTAACCGAATTATTATAGCAAAGCTTTTTAAAAATATCTACTGTATTTTGCCAAGAAGCCCTATTGTTTATGAACTGTTAATACTTTTCCACCAGTTTTGGGCAAAAGCCGATATAATCGCTTGAAACAAGGGAAAAGGTTATGCCGCCGCGCTCCCCCGTAATGGCTTTCCTGGTAGCCTGCGCGTGCAGGTGGCCGTAGTAACAGCGCTTGACCTGTTCATTTTTAAGAATCGTCATCAATTCACTGCTGACGGCCTGTTCGCTCAAAGGCGGGTAGTGCAGAAAGACGATTGGTTCGCCGCCGAGTTTCTTCGCGGCTTCGATCGAGGACTTCAGCCGGCCGGCCTCCCGCTCGAGCACTTTTCTACCCCCGTCCTCATCTTCCTCCAACAGCCAGCCGCGCGTGCCGCAGACGGCCGCGCCGCCGGCTTTATAAGCGTTGTTGTGGATGATTTTGATGGTATTAAACCCTTTTTCCTCAAAGAAAGACTCCATTTTCTTTTTTGTTGACCACCAATAATCGTGGTTGCCCTTAACCAAAAGTTTTTCACCCGGCAGCGAATGTAGAAACGCAAAGTCCTTCAAGGCGCCGTCAAGGCTCATCGCCCACGACAAATCACCGGCAATCACAACCGTGTCGCCGGCTTTCACCAACGCGCGCCAATTCTTCTCAAGCCTTTTTTCATAATTTTCCCAACCGCTGAAGATATCCATCGGCTTGGCGGAGCCGAAAGACAAATGCAGGTCGCCGATAGCGAAAAGAGACATTGCCGTTCCCCGAATTCATTGATAATAATTCGACCGCCTTTGTGAAAACTAAACCCGACGGGCGTTAAACCCGATTCTGATCAGCAGGTGATATTCATATGGAAAAAGAAAACAAAGGCGTTCATTGTGAGGTGCCAAGCTGCGTCTACCATTCCGGCGACCACAAATGCCTGGCCGGAAAAATCAAGGTCGGAAACCCGCAGGCGTTAAAAAATACCGAGACACTTTGCGCGACATTCGAGCTGAAGAACGAAGGAAATTTCTTCTAATCAACCGTTTCGCGCCAACTCGAAAACGACTTCCTCCATACTGCCCTTGGAACAGACCCGGTCGAAACGGACAGGCTTGTCCTTGAGATTGATGAGCTGCCCGGGGCAGTTTACCCCTGTCAGGGCGCTGAGTTCCCCGATGAGTTCGAACTCGTCGCTGTCCTTTGCCGTCAGGGGCCTGAAAGCGGAA
>DAITOC010000236.1:0-2695 GCA_036834305.1 Clostridiales bacterium | reverse complement strand
TTCTAATATCACCAAGACAACCCAGCGCATTTGGATGATTATATGACCACGTTTTCATTGCTGGCTCAAGATAATCAATTCCCAGTACTGCTTCGAACCCTGACCATTTACACCCTACTGAAAACCCACCTGCACCACAGAATAAATCTACCATAGTTAGACTATCTTTCGGGACACATAATGAGTCATAATTGAAAAATTTAACCTCTTCTAGATTTAGATAAGAACTTTTTTCAACTGGTACAGTCTTGTCCCATACGTTCCACTCATTTTCCAACTTATTTTTAGCTTTCAATTCTTCCATAAGTTACTCCAATTATAGATTCAAAACACCCTATTAAAAATACTACAATAATAAGTAATTTTATGCAACACCTATTTTTTATGACACCTTGTTATATTTTTGTCAATAACATATTTATAACGTCAAAACCGCCCACCCGGGTGGTTTTCCGTTAACCGAACCTGTTTAATTGTTAATCATCAAAGACAACACCGTCAAGGTTGTATTCCGATCTGTAATTCCAGTCAACCCTATCAACCGATATGCTCCGATACTTCTCTGTAATTTCCTTATCATTTGGAACATTCACACTGTTAAACAAATCCATTGCATCGTATTTATTATCAAAATACTCTTCATCATCCGGCTTGCCGTCCCTCCGCTCAAATTTTACAACAAACGAGTCGCTGTAGTGTTCATTCATAAAATCGACCTCCTCTTTTAACTTGTATAAATGATTATACAAACATTTGGCAGACAATGCTTTCGATATATCGCAAAACTTCAATTATTTACATAATCTTTCCCTCCCCCAAAATCTATGCTATGATAAAATCAGATTCGCAAGGGAGCTGATTGCGTTGCTAAAACCCCTCCTATCCCTGACATCCCTTCTCCTGGTCCTCGCCATGCTCCTCCCCTTCACCACCCCTGTTTCCGCAAACCCCCAACCCCTTTTAGCCTTCCCCGAGGCCGACGGCGCCGGCAAATACACCGCGGGCGGCCGGGGTGGCCGGGTGATCGAAGTGACGACGCTCGAGGACGGCCCGAACGTCCCCGGCTCGCTGAGGGCGGCGGCGGAAGCAGCCGGGCCGAGGACGGTCATCTTCAAAGTGGCGGGGACCATCGAGCTGAAATCGGCGCTGAAGATCAAGAACCCGTATATCACCGTCGCGGGGCAGACGGCCCCCGGCGAGGGCATCACGCTAAAAGACTACAGCCTGAATGTGGAAGCGGACGAAGTGATTATCCGGAACATCCGCGTGCGCCCGGGCGATCTGCTCGAAAAGGACGCCATGAGCGTTTCCAAAGCCCAAAACGTGATCATCGACCACTGCTCGGTCAGCTGGGGCGTCGACGAGACCCTGTCGGTCACCGGCTGTGACAACGTCACCGTTCAATGGACTTTTATTACGGAAGGCTTGCACGATTCCATTCACCATTCCGGCAAACACAGCAAGGGCTCCCTGGTCAACGGAAACAGCGGGCAGCGGGCCTCGTTCAACCACAACCTGTTCGCGCACAACGACGCGAGGAACCCGAGGCCGCAGGGCACACTGCCCCCGGAGGAGGACCCCATCGGCTTTTTCTTTGATTTTACCAACAATGTCGTCTACGACTGGGGGCGGGCCTACGCCGCGAAGAACCTGGACGTCGACGAGCGCTGCACGATGAATTTCATTAATAATTATTTCATCGCCGGCCCGAGCTCCCAGGCGTCGAACTTCATGGTGGATAAAAACATCAACACGAAAATGTACTTTTCAGGCAATTTTTTGGACGGCAACATGCCCGCCGACCAGTATTCGCTGATCATTTATGAGGATTTTGTCAAACCGGATAACGGCTGGAAGCTCGCCGAGCCGTTCAACAGCGTGAACAGCCAAACGCAAAGCGCCGAAAAGGCCTACGCCATGGTGATGAAAAACGGCGGCGCGGCGCTCAACCGCGACGCGTATGACGATCGGATCGTCCGCGAAGTTCTGACCGGCAAGGGCCGGATTATCGACAAGCCGTCGGATGTCGGCGGCTGGCCGGTGTTGGAGACGGGCGAGGCGTATATTGACACGGACAAGGACGGCATGGCGGACAGCTGGGAGGAAGCGAACGGCCTGAACCCCGGAAACCCGGCGGACGGCAGCCTGGACCGGGACGCGGACGGTTACACCAACCTCGAGGAATACCTCAACGGCCTGATGGCCGGGCTCTACACCGAGGACGTGCCCTTCCCCGCGTTTGACAACCGCTTTCAGAAGTTTTACAACATGATGTACGATATCCTGCGGGCGCTCATCGACGCGCAGAAGTTTTTGTGGAAACTGCTTTTAGTGGTCAGTCGATAGTGGTTGGTGGTTACCGAAATTTATTATAAAGTGTTGACTCGGCTACATTTATGGGTATAATAAGTGTGAGGTGATAACACTTTATGGAACGTAAGATTGTTGATAGGCTGATCGAATGGAAAAACAGCCCGAAACGAATGCCGCTTTTATTATACGGCGCGCGGCAGACCGGCAAGACATACACCGCTTTAACGTTCGGAAAACAGCACTATAAAAACACCGCGTATTTTAATATGGAGGACTCCAGAGAGGTTGCGGCCATTTTTGACCGCGACCTGGACCCGGCGCGCATTGTGAAGGAATTATCCGCTAAAAGCGCGCAGTCCATATTAAAGGGCGAAACCTTAAT
>DAITOC010000235.1:0-2741 GCA_036834305.1 Clostridiales bacterium | reverse complement strand
TCTATCTTCTATTAAACCGGGCAGTTATTCATCCGGCGACTTCCGTTTGAGTATCCCGGAAGATTCCGCGGACAACGCAGCGGAAGAAAACGATGTGACCGGCAACCAGCCGGCTGCCGAACCTGCGAGCGGTGATACACAACCCATATCTCCCGATAACTTGAACGATATGGAAATCATTGTTGAAAACTGCGAAGAAGAGTAGGCCGGAAAGAATTCCAGAATGCGGGTGACAATATGAGGAATTATCAAACCGAACTCGAACAGCGAACCGAGTTTATAAAAAACATCCTTGAGCAGGCCGGCTGCGAGGGAATCGTCTTTGGGAACAGCGGCGGAAAGGACAGCGCGCTCGTCGGTATCCTGTGCAAAAAAGCCTGTGATGCCGTCTACGGCGTTAGGATGCCCTGCCAATCCTCGAGCAATTACGGCGACGATTTGCGGGACGCTGACGAATTGGCTGAAAAATTCGGTATAAAAACGCTGACAGTCGATTTGAGTTCGGCAAAAAGCTCAATTTGCGGTGAAATTGAAAAAAGCGTATCCGCAAGCGACGCGGCAAAATCGAATATCGCCCCCCGTTTGAGAATGACCGCGCTTTACTGCGTCGCGCAGAGCCTGAACTGCCTTGTCGCGGGAACAGGAAATCGCAGCGAGATATATGTGGGATATTTCACGAAATGGGGCGACGGCGGTTACGACTTTAATCCGATTGCCGACTTGACCGTCAGCGAAGTCTATGAGTTTCTTGAATTTCTTGGCGCGCCGGCGAACATTATCAAGAAAGCACCCTCTGCCGGGTTGTATGAAGGGCAAACCGACGAGGACGAAATGGGCTTAAAATACACGGATTTGGACAGGTATCTGCTCACGGGCGAGGCCGAACCCGAAACAATGAATAAGATTGAAAGCTATCACAGGCGAAGCGCGCACAAAATGAAACCGCCCGCGCGTTACGGCGAACGGTGATTAAAATGCATTAGGCGGCCGAAATCCGGACAGGGTTTCGGCCGCCTGTTTTTTTGCTGTTAATGACGCTATTGGATTAAGCCATCCTCTCGCGAAAAGCCGCTTGCTCGCATTTGAATACGGGGCAGAACGCGTCAGCCATAAAAATCAGTCCTCTTTCAGAACGGCTAATTGGCCCGGTGACAGCCAAATACCCGCGGTTTGGCCGGCGTGAACATCCTTTTCTCCCACAGGGTCTTTGTGAACGCTCAGGGGTCTGAACACATTGCCGTATTCACATTTTTTTAACTCACAGCCCGACTTCAACGTCACGCTGACATAGGTCGTCTCCACGGGTGAGTTGCAGCAGATGACGTAATAGGTTTTACCTTCCGCGTCATAAAAGCGTGAGAAGATAAGCGGCACATCGTCGTTCGATTCCACTTCCAGAACATTACCGAACGGCTTAAAAAGCGGCACACCGCCGTATGCCTTGCCGACATGATAACAGGTGTCGAATCTCAGCGACGCGAGGACTTCGCCACAGTAGTTGTTGAACAGCCTGTTTACCTCCGAAAGGTCATGAAAAGCGCTTGTGCGTTCCCCCATTTGGTTGATGGGGGCGTTCCTGTAATTGTCCTGTATGCCGGTCAGCTGTATGTGGTACCAGGAAACACCGGCGGCGCCGTGTGCCGCCGAAGTGCAAAGCTGCCACTGCAGGTCGTCCTTCGTCGGGCAGCGGTAGCGGTAATGGCCGCAGGAAAGGACGATATTGAAGAAGGGAATACCGAGCCGTTTTGTCGCCAGCCCGTATTCCTTGAGGTTTTCAAAATAAGAGTCCAGCCCGTCGAACTCCGTTTGCATTTGCGCGTAGCAGTCATACGACAGCAGCTTCGCCTTGCCTTCCGCCGCGACGCGGTCGAGGTAAGTTGAAAGAGAATCGGCGCCGATGCGGGAACGAATCCAGGTAAACCAAGGTAAAAGATTGAGGTAAGCATTCAGATGAGGTGCCGTCTCGTTTTGAATTCTCATCGCAGCAAATGCGTCCGAGGCTTCGGGAGCGTCCGGCTCGTCGCCGACAAAAAAGCCGAAAACCGCCGGGTGATTGCCGTAATCGGCGAGGACTTCTTTGAAAAGCGTTTTGTATCCTTCCTCGCCGAGTTTGGTCAGCTGACGCCAGTGCGTCCTGTAGTCGCGCATGACGACCCGGATACCGAGTTCCGCGGAGCGGTCAAGCAGCTTGATGACTTCCTGTTTGTCCTCCGCCGCGTAGCTTGGCGACATGGCAAGCGTGATACCCAGGTCCCGCCACATGTCCGGTGTGTCGGGACCTTTATTCTTCATATTGACCGTGCTCCAAAAGCTGATGGGGTATTTGGACATGCGAAAACCTCCCGATTGTTTATATTGCTGTTTGTAAGTACGGGGACGTTAAAAGATCAAAAGCGTATTTGCAATATGGATGATCAGCTGCGTCAGCCGGGTCAAAATGTCTATAATGAAATCCATGCCGGCGATGGGCACTTTCGGAGCGGCCGGTTCGCCGGGCGCGCCGTACGCTTCGAGCGTCACATTCAAATCTCCGGGTGAGTACGAATCGGAAGTGAAACCGCGAAGGAGCGGCTCGACCAGTTCGTTTATGATTTTTCCGGCCGCCGTTTTCATATAGATCAGCTTCGCCGCGTTCGTATAAGCGCCGTTATCCGGGGGGCCGGCAGCCGGCATGGGCACTTCGAGTTCCTCGCACAAGGCTTTTGCCGCGGCGTCGGGTATATTGACAAGCGAATGTATCA
>DAITOC010000234.1:0-2749 GCA_036834305.1 Clostridiales bacterium | reverse complement strand
TATTGGGACCCAACGGCGTATACCGCTACGCCGTAACGAGAACCGATTCCGATGAACTCGTTTCCAAATTCAACGCAATCTTTGCCCAGTCCGTTATCCGCTGTGATTATGCCGGGAATATCCTGTCGATAAAGGCTTATCCCGGCATGGCGAACGCGGCGTGCGCCGCGCTTGATTCTATGCGGTGGGACGGCTTGGTGGGTACCCTGGCCGGGGACGACACCATTTTCGCGCTGTGCAGGACCGAAGGGTATGCTTCGCAAATGAAAGATTCCATACAAAGACTGTTGGGGAAATAAAACACCGGTGATTCTATGCTCTATAAGCTGAAAATCGAAAATATCGCGGTTGTCGAATACGCTGAGATCGATTTCGGAACCGGTCTGAATGTTTTGACCGGTGAAACCGGCGCCGGCAAATCGATTATTATTGATTCTCTCAACGCGGTTCTCGGCGAAAGAACCTCACGGGAACTGATTCGTACGGGGGCGGAAACGGCCAAAGTATCGGCGGAATTTCACCCGGTTGGTCCGACGGTTAACGCGAAACTGCTGGAATACGATATTGAAACCCAGCACGACGGCAGCCTTCTGCTTCAGCGTACCATCAGCGCCGACGGCAGGAATGTCTGCCGAATAAATGGCTGCCCGGCTACGGTCACAATGCTGAAAACCATCGGGGTTCTGCTGGTTAACATTCATGGGCAGCACGACGGGCAGGCTCTTCTGTCACCGCAGGAACACTATAAATTCATCGACCGGATCGGCAGCCATACCGACCTGCTCAACCGCTATATGGACGCCTATTCACAATTAAAGGAACTGACCCGCAAACTCAATGACATGAGCATGGATGAAGCGGAAAAGTCGCGGCGCGTTGATATGCTGGATTTTCAGATAATGGAACTCGAATCGGCAGGCCTTCGAGCCGGGGAACGCGACGAACTCAACGAGAAAAAAACCCTTTACCTGAACGCGGGCAAAGTCGCCGACAGCTTGAGGCAAGCTTACGACGCTATTCGGGGAACAGAGGACGCGCAAGGCGCTCTGCCGCTTCTGGAGCAGGCTTCGCAGAATCTTGATTATTCCTCGCGCTACAGCGGCGCAATCACAAAAACAGCCGAAAGCTTAAGAAATATGAGTTATGAACTCGCCGAAAATGCGGAAGAAATCAGGGAACTGCTGAATTCCCTTGATTTTGATCCGCAGGATTTGAATGCGGTTGAGGAAAGGCTCGACGCTATATACAGACTGTCGCTGAAATACGGTTCGACAGAAGAGGACATGCTCGAATACCTCGAAAACGCGATATCCGAGAAAGAGAAAATCTCTTTTTACGATGAGACGATTCATAAATTGACGGCCGAAACGGAAAACGCGAAAAAAGCGGTGACGGACATTTCCACCCAACTGACCGCGAGCCGGCAGCGCGCGGCTCGGGTGTTCTCCGAAAAAGTCAAAGAAGAACTCGTGTTCCTGGATATGCCGCATGTTCGTTTTCTTGTCAAACAGATGCCGATACAACCGGGGCCTTCCGGCGCGGATGAGATCGAGTTCCTCATTTCTGCCAACACCGGCGAGGAACCGAGGCCTTTGGCAAAAATCGCCTCGGGCGGCGAACTCTCGCGCGTTATGCTGGCCATAAAAAATGTGTTGTCCGCCAAGGACGATGTCGGAATACTGATATTTGACGAAATCGACACCGGCGTCAGCGGAAGGGCGGCGCAAAAAGTCGCTCTCAAACTCAGGCAGGTTTCCAAGGAAAGGCAGGTTGTCTGTGTCACGCACCTCGCGCAAATCGCCGCGCAGGCCGACAGCCATTTGCTTATCAGCAAAACCGTGAAAAACGAAAAAACCTATACCGAGGTGCAAAAGCTCGACACCGACGGAAGAAAACATGAACTCGCGAGGATTATCGGCGGCCTGACAATCACACAGCTTCAAATTGACAGCGCTGAGGAGATGCTCGCCAACGCCGGAAATTTATAAATCATTAATGAGGAGGATATTTATGCGATTCGGAATTTGTGCCGGGGTGAAAACCGATTATATTCAGGTGATGAAGGCTTGCGGTTACGATTACTTCGAAACGAACATGACGGAAATCACCGCGATGAGCGAAGATGAATTTTCCTCGTTTCACGGTTTTGTGGAAAAATGCGGCCTGCCGTGCGAGGCGTCCAACTGTTTTATCCCCGGCCAATACAAGTTGACCGGCGCGGATATCGACTACGGCGCCATAGCGGCCTATGTTGCTAAAGCCCTGAAAAGAGCGTCGGCGCTCGGGTTGAAAACGGCGGTTTTCGGGAGCGGAGGAGCGAGGCGCTATCCGGACGGAACGAACCGGCAGGACGCCCAACGGCAAATCACCCGTTTCCTGAAAGAAATCGTAAGTCCCGAAGCTTTCAAATACGGTATTCAAATCGTCATTGAGCCGTTGAATAAAAACGAAGACAACGCGATTAATTCCGTTCCCGAGGGCGTTCGAATCGCGAAAGCCACTGGCTGTGATAACATCAAAACCCTCGCCGACCTGTACCATGTTTATATTGAAAACGATCCGTTGAACGCCATAAGCCAAATGAAAGGCGACATCCTGCACTCGCATATTGCCAACCCGGTGAAAAGAAAATACCCGCTGCCGGGTGACGGTTTTGACTTTTCGCCTTTCCTTAATGCTTTAAAAACGGCGGGGTGTCCGCGCTGTTCCGTTGAGGCGGGAACAGACGATTTCATTGCTGAGGCGCCGA
>DAITOC010000233.1:0-2794 GCA_036834305.1 Clostridiales bacterium | reverse complement strand
TTCCGATTCGGAGACGTATTTGGAGAAAACTTCCTTACGCGTATAACAACCCTTGACAAGGGCATTTAAGGCGAGCCTTTTAATCCTGTAATCGTACCGGTAGTCCGTAAAATGGTTTTTTGCGTTTGTAATAACGGTTACATGGTATCCGTTGCCGGCAAGGTGATTCATCAGGGTTACTACGGTCATCTTTTGTATAGAATAAAGGTCTCTTGAAAGAAAGACAACCCGTTTGCCACAGTTCTCAAAGGTGTTTTTAAATGAACTTTTATGCGGCGAAGAACGGGAGCTCATAAGCAACACTCCGTAAAAAAACGTCGATTTTATCGGATTTCATCAATTTATAATATCATAATGAATAATTGCTGTCAATACAAAGCGTCCAACGATTCGGGGAATTGTAGATTGCAACATAAAATGAATTCGGGCAGTGAAATTATTGGATAAAGCTCATAATTCGACATAAATTGAAGCGCTGTTGGAATAATATGTATTTCATATCAACTGGCTTGGGGATACGCATGGAAAACACATTGTTTGACTACGATATGACTGTTATCATACCCGTTTACAACGCCGCTTCCTTTCTGGAGCGGTGTGTGAAGTCGCTTCTCAACCAAACGCATCCTTTCGCCCGCATTGAAATCCTGATGATCAACGACGGCTCGACCGACGGCAGCGGCGAGATATGCCGCGCTCTTGAGCGAAAATACAAAAACCTGAAGGTTATCGAGCAGGTGAACGCGGGCGTGTCCGCGGCGCGAAACCTCGGTATTCAAAACGCAAGGGGAAAATACATACTTTTTCTCGACGCGGACGACAGACTGTCGGACAACGCGGTTGAAGAGTTTTTCCTCTTTATGGAAAGCCATTATGAGGAAGTGGATATTGCCAGCTGCCCCATTTTCAACGACACGGACGGTGTGTTGTCACCCCACATCCGTAATCCGCTGATAACGCAGACGCGGGTCTACAACGTCGACGAGGACATTTATATGTCCCAAACCAATATCAATGTTTGCGTGAAAAACCTCGGCAAAAAAAATGTTCTTTTTGATACCGCGATGGAGATGGGCGAGGACGAGAAACGCAACAACACGATTGTCATGCAAAAACGGAAAATCGGCTATTGCCACAGGGCGGCTTACTATTATACCCGCCACGCAGGGAGCGCAAGCCGGAACAAAAACCATCCGTATTATTCGTTTAACAATTTTATGAATTATTACGAAGGCCTTTTTGAACAGTATAAGACAGAAAAAGGTGTCCACCCGTATATTCAGGCGATTGTATTATACGGCTTGTCCTGGCGGATAAAAAGCGACTTGCTGTTTCCCTATCATCTGGAGGGCGCGCCGAAGGACGCCGCTTATGACAGAATTTTCTCGCTGATGGAAAAAATTGACAACCTGATCATTGTTAACTCACCGTACGTGGATTATTTTCACCGGCTATTTTTTATCGGTCTTAAGAAACATGAGCAATTCAAACTGACACAGAACCGCTACGGCTATTGCATCACCGCCGGGGACGGCACGCTTTGTTATATGGAAGGCGCGTTCAGGGTCACCGTAACAAAAGTGCGCGTCGACAAAAACCGCCTCTTCATAACAGGATTTACGGCAAGCCCCGCGACAGAATTGCTTGAACCCCGGCTGTTCGCACATCTCGGTAGTGGCGCGGAAGAACCGGCGTCAACGGAAGAACTGACATTAAAGGAATCGTCATACAGCCGGGTCAAAAGCAAGATAAAAACAAACCGTTTCTATTGTTTCGAATATTCTTTCAAGTTGTCGGACAGTAACGAATTAAGATTTGAGGCGCAAATTAACGGTGTCAGATATAAGGTTATGATGATCTTTCTGGAAAAAGCGCAAATAAACCGCAACAGAAGGTTTTTTTATCAAAACGGCTATACAGTTCGCGCAAACGGCAACAGCCTGCTGTCGATAAAAAAGGCCGGTTTAAAAGACAAAGTGCTGACTCTGCTGGCTTTGGATAAGTTTTATCTGAAATTGAATCTGAAGATCTTTATTTACAGAAAGGCCACTATTCTTAAACCACGTCGGAAAATATGGATATACTGTGACCGGCAGGACATTTTTGATAACGCCTACATTCAATTCAAACACGACTTCTTAAAAAAAGACGGCATAAAAAGATACTATATCACCGACAAACTGAAGAATCCAGAGGCATATTTTACCCGGAAAGAACGCGGAAGGCTCGTCAAATTCAAGAGCCTGAAGCACAGGCTTCTGTATATCAACTGTGATAAAATTTTAACCTCTTTTGCCAGCAGCAGCATTGTTACCACGTTTGACCCGATTACGCTTCAATGGATTTCTGATTTGCTGAAATACGAGGTCATTTACCTGCAGCACGGCGTGCTGCACGCTGGCTTGCCGCTGATGTACTCGAAAGAGCGGTGCGAAGCCGACCGAATCGTCGTTTCTTCGGGCTTTGAAATGAAAAACTTCACCGAAAAGTACGGCTACTACCCAAAGGACCTGATTCCCTGCGGGATGCCGCGGTACGACAAGGTTGACACACAGACCCCGCCGCAACCGAAAATTCTCTTTTCACCGTCCTGGCGCTGCAACCTAATCGGCGAATACATTGACAACAAGAGGCAGTTGAAAGAAGCGGCGTTTTTGTCCTCCGATTTTTACAAGTCCATCAACGAGTTTCTCAATTCAAAGGAACTAGGCGATCTTCTTGACCGGTACGATATAACGCTGGATTTTAAGAACCATCCAACTTTCGCCGATTATATTAAACATTTTCATTGCGA
>DAITOC010000232.1:0-2816 GCA_036834305.1 Clostridiales bacterium | reverse complement strand
AACCGATCATCGGCGGAATGGAGACGAGGAAAAACAGGATCATCATGTAAGAAGCGTATTTCGGCTCCGTCCTCGCGACGTGGCCGTCTGCGATAAATTTGTTGACTTCTTCAACCACCTTGTCCGAAAAGCCTACGGTTTTGTAAGCGATGCCGCTGATAATCGTCGCGATGCCTGTCGTGATTTTCGCGATAAACGTCTGGCCGGCGAAAAACACGCCGTCGGGCCGGATGCCGTTTTTGTATTCCTCATAGTCGACGGCGTCCGCGATCATCAGGGATTGAATAACGGACGCCACACCCTGGAACGCGCCGTTGACAAAAAACAGCAGCGCGCTGATACCAAGGAACAGTGGTTCGGTCAGATTGTCCGGGAAGAATTTATACAAGAAGAAAACCACGGCATACGGCGCGGCGGAAAGCAGATTGGAATAATTGTAAGCGTCCTTTTTCGACAGCCTCGTCAGGAGCCGCGGGGTAAATCCCATCGCCAGAAATTGGCCGATCATCAGGCATCCGCCGAGAAGAGCGATGTATTGGATGGTCAGTTTGGGGTCTTTGTTGGCGTAGTAGTAACTGACCAAGGGCATGGCGGCGAGGGCGATAAGCTGTTTCGGGCTGCCGAGAATCCCCGAAAGCAGAACCTGACGGAACGGTTTGTTCGTCCACATCAGGGCGAAATTTTCTTTCATCGTGTGCTTTTCCGGCGAAGCGGCGATTTTTTCCTTGGTAAAGATACCGACCATCTGGTACGCCGCCGTGGCGACTCCGCCGTAAATGACCGCGGCCATGATGAAGCCCATACGCTCCCCCTGCGGCGCGCCGCCCATCATGGGGGCGAACGCTTTCCCGAGAGCCAGCGCGACCGACTGGATGGATAAAATCGCGATGCCGCCGCCGATGCCGCCGAAAATCCGCGCGAGCGAAAGCAGTTTCGCGCGCTGCTTCTGGTCTTCGGTCATGAGGGCCGTGATGCCCCAGAGCGGGATATCTCCGGCCGTGTAGGCCATTTCCCAGATCAGGTAGGAAAGGAGCGCCCAAGCGACGATGAGCAGGTTTTTGCCCGCGTACAAATGCTGGGCGTGCGGGTCAAAAAAGCCGAAGTTCGTGAAGCAGGCTACGGTGAATATGTAAATCGGGATGGGTGAAAAAATCAAAAACGGCCGGCACTTGCCCCATTTGGTCCTTGTCCTGTCGACAAGAGTTCCCATCACCGGGTCGTTGACCGCGTCCCAAACCCGGGCGAACGCCATGATGTAGGAGACAGCCATGGCAGGGATGAGGATGGTGAACTGCAGGTAATACGACAGGGTGCCGCCGATGATGTTATAGATGATGTTTTGCCCGGCTAATCCGGTCAGGTACAAGTTCCGTTCCTTTTTGGTGTAAGTTTTCAAAACAGGCGCAGATTTCATGAGGAACCTCCGATATATGGTTTGAGTCTGTATATAAAAAATTATAACAAATAGATGAAATAAATGAAAGATAAAAAATCAAAAAATCAACAATGGCCGCGGCAATTGATTTTCGTTAAAAAAGAAAGTATAATCAAATTAAAAATAATTCATAAGGGGGACCGGCATGGCAAAGGTGAAAAGTTTGCCGACAAAAAACAAGATCGGCTATTGCAGCGGCATCATCGCGGAATCTTTGTTGTACAATTTATTTTTTACTTATTATCTGGTTTTTTTAACCGACGTCGTCCGCTTAACCCCGCTGCTCGCGGGTATTATCAGTTTCGTTTCGGTATTCTGGGACGCGGTGGCGGACCCGATTATCGGCGCCCTTTCGGATAAGGACGGCGCGGATAAGCGCAAGTTCATGTTCCGCGCGGCTTTTCCGATGGCGATCCTGATTGTGGCGTGTTTTGCCGACTTCGGCTTTCACAGCCAAGCCCTCAAGTTCCTCTATTACCTCGCGTTTACCATGCTTTTTTGGCTGGCTTATACCGTTTACACCATCCCCTATTACGCGGTGGTGGCTGAAATAACGCCGGATTATGACGAGCGAACCGATATCCGCGGCTTAAGCGCCCTGATCAACGCCGCGGGGATTTTCGCCGGGAACGCTTTGCCCGCCGTGCTGCCGGCTGTTATTCTTGGCTTGGGGCTGTCGGCTAAAACGGGCTGGCTTGGCACCGTCGTGTTCATGAGCCTGCTGTCTATCCTGTTTGCGGTCATCGCGGTTTTTTCCCTACGGCATGTAACGCTTCAAAAAGCGGAAGCGGAAGCGGGCGGCCAAAGAAGCGTCCGGGAAATTTTCGGCTCGTTTCTCGAGGTGCTGAAAATTAAACCGTTTAAATGGTTTGTTTTATTTGTTTTCGCTTTTCTGATATCCTCCTCGATGCTGCAAACCAATTTTGTGTACCTTATCAAACTGGTTTTCCAATTAAAAACCGAGACCGAGGCAAAAGACAAGATGGTGGTTATCATTGTTGTGCTCGTGGGCGTGATCGCCCTGCTGACGCCGGTGGTCACCAAAATTGCCGAGATAAAAGACCGGCGCTTCGCCGCGATTTTGTTCTTCAGCATCTCGCTCGCGGGCCTCGCCGCCGGCCGTTTTATGCGCCTTGGAGCACAGGCCGCGGTGATTTATGTCGCGTTCTTTATGGCGGTCGGCGCCGCCTGCTTCTGGACGGTATTCTATTCCATGGCTTACGATCTGGTGGAGGTGGACGAATTCATCAGCGGCCGCAGGCGCGAAGGCGTCATTACCGCCCTGCCGCAGTTTTTTCAAAAATTCGGTTCGGCTGTCGGGATGCTGCTGGTCAGCCTGGTGCTGAATATATCCGGCTATCAAGCGGATGAAGTGCCGCCG
>DAITOC010000231.1:0-2826 GCA_036834305.1 Clostridiales bacterium | reverse complement strand
GCCGGAAATCAGAAACTGTCCTCACGGCAGACCGGTTATAATAGAAATGACAAAAAAGGATCTGGAGAAAAGTTTCGGCAGGCTCTAAGAAAAGAGTGTTTGACACGCAAGGGCAAATGAAAAAGATACCCGTTGCCGCCGTTGTGGGCCCGACGGCTGCCGGAAAAACCAAACTCGCCGTTGAACTGTGCAAACGATTTAACGGTGAAGTCGTTTCCGCCGATTCCATGCAGATATATATCGGCCTTGATATCGCGACGGCGAAACCGACTACGGAAGAGCAGGGCAATGTGCCGCACCACATGATCGGTTTCCTACCTGTAACGGAAAGTTTCAGCGTAGCCGACTATTGCGAAAAGGCAGCGCCGATCATCGCCGATATAGCCGGGCGGGGCAAACTGCCCGTTGTGGCCGGCGGAACAGGGCTTTACATCGACTCATTGATAAACAACATTGAATTCTCCCTTGAAAAAGCCGATGTCGCGCTGCGCGACAGGCTCAAAGCCCGGGCGCGAAACGACGGCAACGCTGGCCTGCTGTCGGATTTGGCGAAAATTGATCCGTCCGCCGCTGCGGGGCTTCATCCGAACGACACGGGCAGGATTATCAGAGCGATCGAGTTGTTTAACGCGACAGGCAAAACAATGGAACAACGCAACCGTGAATCGAGAATGTCCCCCTCGCCCTATGAAGTTTGCTTGCTCGGTTTATTTTTCAGGGACAGGCAGAACTTATATGACAGGATAAACAAGCGGGTTGATACGATGATGAAAAACGGACTGCTCGAAGAAGCGGAAGCGTTTCTGAGAAACGGTTGTCCGGGGACTTCGCAGCAAGCCATAGGATACAAAGAACTCGCACCTTTTTACCGTGGTGAAATTCACCTTGACGAAGCGGTGGAAAGACTGAAACGGGAAACGAGAAGATATGCCAAAAGGCAGTTGACATGGTTTGGGAAGAACAAAGACACAAACAGAATTTATGTTGACGATTACGCGGATTTTAACGGTGTGGTGAAAGAAGCCGTTCGTATCGTTGCGGAAAGCGGTTTGATTGCGGGGTAGCATATGGAAAAAAGAAGTTTATTTTTAAAAGTGTTTCTGCCGGCCATCGCGGTGATAATGGCGGTGTTCTTTGTTTATGAATTCTTTTTTAACGATCTCGCGCGAATAAAAACAGAGACGGTAGTCCAAAAAACGGCTGCTAAAACAATCGAAATCAATGTGTTTGCCGTCAGAGACGAAGAGTATCTGGTTCAAAACGGCTCCGGTATACCCGTGCCGCTGATCGAAGACGGAAACAGGGTGGCGAAAGGGAATGCCGTCGCCGCTATCTGCGCGAATTCCGTACAGGCCGACGCCTTAAAAGAACTGATAAAATGCAGGGAGGATCTCAAAAGGTACGAACAGCTTGCAAGCCTGCGGTCAGTCAACGCGTTTGATGTGAAAAAAATGGACGGGGAAATTGACTTGCTGTTCAATGAAGTCCTTTCGTCGGTATCGTCCGGACGGTTGGAACTTCTGGGCGCGAAAACCGGCGCTTTGCGCGATAAACTGACGGGCAGACAGATTGCGGTGGGAGCGAATGTTGATTATAATACCGGTATGACTGCCGTAAAAGAAAAACTTGCCCTGCTCGAGGAACAAGTCGCCGGCGTGTATTATGTCGATACGGAAAAACCCGGATATTTCATCGGAAAAACAGACGGTTATGAAAAAACGATTCCTTTCAGCAATATCGGGACGGTGACAGCGCAACAGATAGAATCCGCCGTTGAGTCCGCCCCTTCGGACATCCCGGCCGATGTGATCGGAAAACTCGTCGGGGATTACAACTGGTATTTGCTTGCCTCACTCACGGACAGGGACGCGGCTCAACTTCAAACCGATCAAACCTTGAAACTGTATTTTGGCCAAACAGAAGATAATAAGATTGATGTTAAAGTCCATTCAATCCGTCCGTCCGGAGAAGGGAAAACAGCGGTTGTTTTCCGGTGCAACATGATGAACAAAGACCTTTCTGTTTTAAGAATTGAAAGCGCGCATCTTATAGTAAGCGAGTTTACCGGTTTAAAAATCAACACCGAAGCGTTGAGAGTCCAAGACGGCTTAAAAGGAGTATTTATTCGCCGCGGCAATATCATCAGTTTCAGAAAACTGAATATCATATATTCCGAGCCTGATTTTGTTATAGCAAGCGAAAGCGCAAAAGGTACCGACACCGAAAAGAAGTATAAGCATGTCAAATTATTTGATGAGGTTCTGGTGAAAGGAAAAGACCTGTATGATGGAAAAATCATCGATTGATTCGTTGGACTTTGTTGAAGAAAACATAAAATACACGCGGAATGCCATCAATGAAGCGGCCGTGAAAGCGGGGAGAAACGCCGATGATATCCGTCTGATGGCGGTAACCAAAACGGTTCCCCCCGCGTTGGTTAACCGGGCTTTTCAGTGCGGTATTCGTCTTATGGGCGAAAACAGGGTTCAAGAATTTCTTGAGAAGCGTCCGTTTTTGGATATGAACGGCCGTGAAGCCCATTTGATTGGGCATTTGCAGACGAATAAAGTAAAATATCTGATGGGCATGGCAAAAATGATGCAATCGCTGGACAGAATGGCCCTTGCCCAGGAAATTGATCGAAGGGCGCAGGCGGCGGGACTCGTCATGCCGGTGCTGGTGCAGGTCAACATCGCGCGGGAACCGCAAAAGGCCGGCGTCGTCGAAGAGGAGATCGAGGCGTTCATCCAGTCCGCCGCGAAGCTCCCCGGCCTGTCGGTCGAGGGGCTGATGGCCATCATGCCGCTTACGGCGGATCAGGAAGCG
>DAITOC010000230.1:0-2834 GCA_036834305.1 Clostridiales bacterium | reverse complement strand
TATATCGGTTACCTCATCAGCATTCTCCTGCGGATACTGCCGGAGGATGTTCTGCGGGCGGTTCTTGACACCGCCTTGGGGAAACTGACCGCGATGATTTCGCGGTGCACAACCATGTGGGCGCTTTGCCCCTCCTCCTATTACGCCGAAAGCTGCGCGAGGTGGCTCAATGACCCCGGCACGGCGGAAATTAAAAAACAGACCGACCGGTATTTCCGGGCTCAGGCGGACGCGAAAGACAATTTTCTTTCATTTGCCGCCAAAGGCATCCGGTTTTATGATATCGTCGATTACGACATAACGCTGTACACCATCGCCAGAAGCTGGAAAGAGTATAACAGCGACGGCACCATTCCGTTGTATTCAACCTCCATGGGCGCGACCTGCGGCTATGTCAACACACCGCTGCCGGCCGGTTATGCGCAGCAAAACACCCATTGTTCCGACCCTTCGCATAACCACCTTTCACCGGACGGGATCGTGGACGCCTCCACCGGCTTGTTCCCCGACACAACCTGGTATTTCCGCTGGCAGCGGCACGAGCAATCCCCCGACAACGATGTCATTATTAAACTGGTGACTCAATTATTAACGAACGACACCATAACCTCCGTTTTCTCGGATCCCCGCTTCCCGCACTTTAATAACGGCCGGGTAACCGACGGTTTTCTCAACGATATCACCCGGGCGAAAACCATTGACCAAAGCGCCCTGGCTCCCGAAGACGCGGCCGAACTGCAGGCGGCAATCGAGCAGGCGGAAGCGGTGATGAACAATACCGTCGTTGACACCGCCGCCTACCGGGCGGCGCAGGACAGGCTCTACGGCATTCTGGTCAAAATAGGCTTTGTTCCCGCTCCCGAAGACAGCGCCGCCGCCGCTGCAGCCGCCGTTATTCTGCGCTTTGTGAGTGACACGCTGTACACCTGTTTCGGCGGCTGCGGATTCTCCGATATACTCCGGCCATTCATCCCAAGCGATTTCAAATACTAAAAATGTCTGTTGATAACACACAAGATCTAAGATAAATGAACCGTCCCTGTCTTCGCCCATCTGACGCATAAGGAGGCCTGTCCATGCCCCTTACCCCATTATTGCCACCGGGGTGACAAGCCCCTGGTTCTTCGGCATCAGGGTTGAAAATGACTATGCCGCCGCCGTCAGCGACGCGTTTTTCTCGGTGCTGGGTAAAAAGGAAAGCTGGTATTTCCTTCACATCAGGCAAGACGAGGACAATGTCCGCCCGGCCGTATCCTTTTCGGAGGGCGACAGGCGTGTCGTTTCCATCCCGGCCACCACCGGCGACGGTTTCGGGGATTCACTCGGTTCTGTCCGCGCGGACGACGAGTGGATTCGCCATATGGCCGATTATTACCTGACCGCCGGCGGTTCATCCGGGGTGGTCCTCGATGCCCTTGAGCGGGGCTCGCAGCCGGTCATACTGACGCATTGGCAGGCGCTTTTTTCCAACGGCCGCCGCACCGGCCTGAAGGCCCTGCGCGTGCTGGCCGAACGGATTAACAAACACCTTTCGGACCGTGTCGTATGGACGAATTTTACGGATTTGATGAACCAAACCCTGGGCGGCGCATGAAATATCTGCTTCGCAAGGGCCGGCCGGACAGTGCCGACCTCAGGCGAGCGCAGGAATTCGCGTTAAAGCCGTCAGAGAAGATGAACGCCGGAAACAGTTGAATGCAGAGGAAACTTTTTGATGAATATCAAAAAAGTCACGGGCGACAAAAAAGAATATATGGATTTGCTGCTGCTGGCGGACGAGCAGGAAAGTATGATCGACAAATACCTCGAGCGCGGCGAAATGTTTGTTCTCGATGACAACGGGGTCATAGCCGAATGCGTGGTGACGAAAGAAGCCGGTGGCGTTTATGAAATCAAGAACATCGCGGTAAAGCCGGACAGCCGGCGAAAAGGCTATGGAAAAACGCTGATAGATTTTGTATTCACCCATTACACCGATTGTAGGACGATGCTTGTGGGCACCGGTGACACTCCTTCGGCCATTCTTTTTTATCAAAAGTGCGGCTTTACTCAGTCCCATCGGATAAAAAACTTTTTTACCGACAACTATGACCATCCGATGTTTGACAACGGAATACAGCTTGTTGATATGGTTTATTTAAAACGCGAACGGTAGATTTCGATTTTATTCGGCTTTCGGGTTCATTCAAAGGTCTTCGGGTTGCTTTACCCCAGCTTGACAAGCACATTGTCCTTTGCCTTTGACGCAGTCGTTGTACACGCCCTCCCATCCGCTGAAGGAATACTCCTCCACCGAGACGGAAATATATTTGCTCGGTTTGCCCATGGTCTTAATTGACAACGGCGGCGATTTGCTCCAACCACTTAACCTTTAACATTTTCGTATATAATGGAGTTGAATTCCAAATTATACGAACAATACCGATGACAAAAAGCAATCCACCCCTATAAGGCGGATTGCTTTCTGTTTGGCATTCCGGTTTAAAATATAGTATCTATTTGCCTTTTATAACGGATGATGAACTGCATCATTCGGCGGCTCATTTTCGCAAGTTCTTTGTACTTGTCATAGCTTTTAAAAAAAGCGATGCAAATCATCTGGATTGAGCAAATCACATAAAATACAGCTTGCTTTTCTTCCTGTATCAGCTTGCTTTCGCTGTCATATCCGTGCAGAATCCCGCCGAGAACTTCAAGCCATTTCTCATAGGCCTCATCGCTGCTCTCGGATAATATGCCGGTCGCGCAATAGCAAGCGTCCCATAAGCGGATATTGACCTCGCTTAAATCAAAGTCAATGAATCCGCTTACCTCGCCATCCTCAAACAGTATAT
>DAITOC010000229.1:0-2844 GCA_036834305.1 Clostridiales bacterium | reverse complement strand
AGGATATCGAAGGCCTAATCATCATTCTCAACACAGTTGGCGGCGATATAGAAGCCGGGCTCGCTATCGCCGAACTGGTGGCCGGCATGAAAAAACCCACCGTATCGCTGGTCTTGGGCGGCGGCCATTCCATCGGTGTACCGCTGGCGGTTTCCGCGAGGCGTTCCTTTATAACGCCGTCGGCGACGATGACCATCCATCCGGTCCGATTAAACGGATTGGTTCTCGGAATACCTCAAACGCTGTCCTACTTCGAACAGATGCAGGAAAGAATCGTTCGCTTTATTTGTGACAACAGCAAGATGAGCGGTGACCGTTTCAGAGAATTGATGCTGGCAACAGGCAAACTGGTTATGGATGTCGGAACGGTTTTAGCGGGGGAGGAAGCGGTCAAAGAAGGCCTTATCGATACGCTCGGGAGCCTTTCGGATGCTCTTGACTGCTTGTACGATATGATTGTTGAACAGGAACCCGGCAGTTCGGATAATAAAACGGAGGGTTAGTCATGACTCTGCACACCGTTATTTCGTATCACGATATATATTTCAAAGAAAGCGAAACGGAATTGCATTATACCAACAGAAAAAACGGTTTTGTATCGCTCGTAAACATCTCCGGGTGTCTGTATGTAAACTCGCTTTTTTCCACGAATCCCTATGATTATTTAAACCCCGGTCTAAGGCCGGGCAGCAAATATAAAGGTTGATATGCATTAATAAGGATGGGAAATGATATGGCGAATTCAAAGTCCGGCGCGGGTACAAAAGCGAAAAGCGCAAAGCCGAAGCACAATAGCACAAAAAAAAGCAGCCCGTCAAAAAACACGGATTCTGTCAGAACTTCGGCCGCCAAGCGACAAAGAGCGGCCATTATACTGATGGCCTCCGCTATTTTTCTCATATGCGTTTCCTTGTTTGAAGGCAGTAATGTCTGGACTCTAATGCACGACGCGCTGCTCGGGCTTTTCGGTTACTGCGCTTACGTATGGCCGGTTATGCTGATCTATATGGCTATCGTTTACGCGTTGGACAAACCGTTGGGCAGTATAACGGCGAATTTAGTGGGCATCGCTTTTTTCATTGTGTTAATCGGCGGCTCAATACATATATTCAGAACCAAGAGCATTGAAACCGTGGGATTATGGGATCAGATACAACAAGCATGGTCCTCGCAAGATGACGGCGGCGCTTTTGGGGCGCTTGTTGGCGGGTTTCTGGCCATTTTGTTCGGGCAGACCGGCGCGAGAATCACCGTTGTTATCCTCTTGATTGTCACCGCTATGCTGTTGACGGGAACCACGCTTTACGGCGTCTTTCATGTTCTGTCAAAACCGGTTAAAAAGGTTAACAAACTTACCGAAGAGAAAATAGAACAGAGAAACAGAAAAAGGGAGGAAGCCGAGGCAGGGAAAGCTTACGGCGAGGATGCGAAAAAGCCGTTTAACCCGCCGAGAGTATTATCGAACGATGAGTTAGATACGGCTGACGAGGAAGCGGAGTTTATACCGGCTATTTCCGAAACCCCGATTCCGGTAACCTACGAGTTTTTCGCAGGGGAACATAGACCCGAACCGGCTGCCGACGTGTTAAAACCGGAAGGCCTGGAAGCGATTTTGAATAAGGCGGCCTCCAAAAAGAAAAGCGAACCCAAGCCTGTCCAACAAACCGAGGAGAAACACGACGATGACATTTTTGAAGTGTTCAAAACATACCGGCTTCCGCCGATAGACTGCCTCGCGAAACCAAGGACTTTTGACGGGTCGGGCGCCGAAGAAGAATTGAAGGTAAACGGCCAGAAACTCATCGAAACGCTGCAAAGTTTCGGCGTCCAGGCGAAAATCGTGATGATCAGCAGAGGCCCGTCCGTAACCCGTTACGAGCTTCAGCCGAACGCCGGCGTGCGGATAAGCAAGATAACGAATCTTGCCGACGATATCGCTATGCGCCTGGCCGCTTCGGGTGTCCGAATCGAAGCGCCGATACCGAACAAATCGGCTATCGGCATCGAAGTGCCCAATATCAAGAAGGCCTCCGTATCCCTTCGGGAAATCATTGACACCGCGCAATACCGTTCGGCAAAAAGCAAACTGAATGTCGCTTTGGGGAAAGACATCACCGGCAATGTCGTTTGCACCGATCTGGTAAAAATGCCCCACCTGCTCATTGCCGGGACGACCGGGTCCGGCAAATCGGTTTGCCTTAACGCTATGATTGTCAGCATTTTATACAACGCGACGCCTGACGAGGTCAAACTGTTGATGATTGACCCGAAGCAGGTGGAATTTTCCGCTTATAACGGGATAGCGCATATGGAAGTGCCGGTGGTTTCCGATCCGCGCAAGGCGGCCGGCGCTCTCGGTTGGGCTGTTTCGGAGATGCAAAACAGATACAAGCTTCTCGCCGAAAAAGGTGTTAAAGACATTTCCGGATACAATAAACTCGCTGATAAAATTGTCGATATGAAACGAATGCACCACATTGTGATATTCATTGACGAGCTTTCCGACTTAATGATGGTGGCGCCAAACGAGGTGGAAGACTCGATCATCCGACTCGCGCAAATGGCCAGGGCCGCGGGAATGCATCTGGTTATCGCGACGCAAAGGCCGTCTGTTGACGTAATAACGGGAATTATCAAAGCCAACATACCCAGCCGGATCGCGTTGGCGGTCTCCTCTCAGGTCGATTCCCGTACGATTCTTGATATGGCGGGAGCGGAAAAACTGGTGGGGAACGGCGATATGCTGTTCAACCCCGTAGGGATATCGAAACCGGTCAGAATTCAGGGGTGTTATGTTTCCGAACAGGAAGTTGAAAATGTTGTCGGGTTTATTAAAAGCCAGTC
>DAITOC010000228.1:0-2847 GCA_036834305.1 Clostridiales bacterium | reverse complement strand
CCACGGCGCGCGCGATTTTCAATAAAGCCCTCGACGCGTCGAGGGCGCGCGAGGCCGCGCGCAAAGCCAGGGATTTGGCCCGGCGCAAATCGGCGCTTGAAAGCAACTCGCTGCCGGGCAAGCTCGCCGACTGCACCGAAAAAGACCCGTTTTACACGGAACTGTATATCGTCGAGGGCGACTCGGCCGGCGGCTCCGCCAAAGCGGGCAGAGACCGCCGCTACCAGGCGATTCTTCCCCTGTGGGGCAAGATGCTCAATGTCGAAAAAGCCAGGCTCGACAAGGTCATCGGCAATGAGAAGCTCATGCCCGTCGTAACAGCTCTCGGCACCGGTATCGACGAGGATTTTGACATCGCCAAGCTGCGTTACAACAAAGTCGTCATCATGGCCGACGCCGACGTTGACGGCGCGCATATCCGTACGCTGCTGCTGACGTTTTTCTACCGGTACATGCGCCCGCTTATCGACAATAAAAACATCTATCTCGCGCAGCCTCCGCTTTTCCGGGTCAGCAAGGGCAAGAAGCATCATTACGCGTTCAGTGACGCGGAAAGGGACGCTTACGCCGCCGAACTCGGAGGCGGCTGCGACATCCAGCGATACAAAGGCCTCGGTGAGATGGACGCCGAGCAGTTGTGGGAAACGACGATGAACCCCGAGTTCCGCACAATGCTGCAGGTTACCCTCGAGGACGCCGCCCGGGCCGACGAGACCTTTTCCATCCTCATGGGCGACAAGGTCGAACCGCGCAGGGAGTTTATTGAGAAAAACGCGAAGTTTGTTCAAAACCTCGACATATAGCGAACCTCCGACGAAAGGCAGATACAGATGAGCTTTGAAGAAGCCCTTAACAACCAAAAAATAATCGGCGTGGAAATCAGCAAGGAGGTACGCAAGTCTTTCCTTGACTATTCCATGTCCGTTATCGTTTCACGCGCGCTGCCGGATGTGCGCGACGGCCTGAAGCCCGTCCACCGGCGCATCCTCTACACGATGTACGAAAACTCCCTGACGCCGGACAAGGCGTACAGGAAATGCGCCGACACGGTCGGCTCGGTTCTCGGCCGTTACCACCCCCACGGCGACGCGTCCGTTTATGATGCGATGGTCAGGCTCGCGCAGGATTTTTCCATGCGCTATATGCTCGTCGACGGCCACGGCAACTTCGGCTCCGTTGACGGCGACCCGCCTGCCGCCTACCGCTACACCGAATCACGAATGAGCAAAATATCTCTCGATATGCTCACCGATATAGAGAAGGAAACCGTCAACTTCACGCCGAACTACGATGACAGGCTTAAAGAACCGTCGGTTTTGCCTTCGCGTTTCCCGAACATTCTGGTCAACGGCTCGACGGGTATTGCGGTCGGCATGGCCACGAACATCCCGCCCCACAACCTCAAAGAGGTCATCGCGGGCATGACCTGCCTCATTGACAACCCCGACGCGTCGCTTGAGGAACTGATGGAGCATGTCAAGGGCCCCGATTTCCCGACAGCCGGCATCATTATGGGCAAGGCCGGCATACGCGCGGCTTACGGCACAGGCCGCGGTAAAATCACCGTTCGCGCGCGCGCCGAAATCACCGAAAACAAAAACGGCCGTTTTGCTATCACGGTGACCGAATTGCCGTATATGGTCAACAAGGCGAAACTCATTGAAACCATCGCGGAACTCGTCAAGGACAAGCGCATTGAGGGTATCGCCGATGTTAACGACTATTCCTCGAGAGAGGGCATGAATATCGTCATCGACCTGAAGAGGGAAGCAAACCCGCAGGTCGTCCTCAACCGGCTTTATACCTTCACCCAACTCCAGTCCACCTTCGGCGTTATCATGCTCGCCCTGGTAAACGGAGAGCCGAAGGTTCTGACTTTGAAACAGGTTCTGCACCACTATATCGAATTCCAAAAAGAAATCATCACGCGCAGGACGCAGTTCGATTTGAACAAAGCCCGCGAACGCGCTCATATCCTCGACGGCCTTCTCATCGCCCTTGATTTTATCGACGAAGTCATCGCCATCCTTCGGGCGTCCAAAAGCATACCCGAGGGCAAAGCCGCCCTGATGGAGCGCTTTGGCCTTGACGATATCCAAAGCCAGGCGATCGTCCAAATGCGCCTCGGCCAGCTCACAGGCCTTGAACGGCGGAAAATAGAGGAGGAAGCCGCCGCCCTCAAATTGAAAATTGAGGAATATCTCGCCATTCTCGGGGACGAAACCCGGATTTATTCTATTATCAAAGAAGAGGCGGGCGTGATTGCCGAAAAGTTCGGCGACGAACGCCGCACCGAAATTGTCAATGTCAGCGGCGAGGTTGACGTCGAGGACTTGATTCCGGAGGAAACCTGTGTTTTCACTCTGACCAACCTCGGTTATATCAAACGCACGCCTGTCGACACCTACCATATTCAGCGGCGTGGAGGCCGGGGCATTTCCGGCATGACGCGCCGTGAGGAGGATGTCGCGCAAACCATGTTTACCTGCTCCACGCACGACTATGTCATGTTCTTCACCTCACACGGAAGGGCTTACCGCCTGAAGGGCTATGAGATTCCCGTCGGCTCGCGCACGAGCAAAGGCATGAATATCGTCAATATTCTGCCGATTGAAGGCGATGAAAAAGTGACCGCGATGATCCGGGTACCGTTGGACAGCGACGGGCAATACATCTGCATGGCGACGCGGCGGGGCATTATCAAACGAAGCCCGCTCGACGCCTACAAAAATGTTCGGAAAAACGGCATTATCGCGATCAGCCTCGACGAGGGCGACGACCTCGCCTGGGTAAAACTGACCGGCGGCGACGACGATTTGCTTGTGGCCACAAAAAAGGGAATGTGCA
>DAITOC010000227.1:0-2849 GCA_036834305.1 Clostridiales bacterium | reverse complement strand
CACTGGCGTTAACGCTGCCTCCCGGCAGTGCGGCCATGGCGGACTATGCCAGAGAAATTGTCTGGTACGGCCGGAGGCTCGGGCTGACAATGATCACGAACGACAGCGGCCTTTTTAACATTCAATACGATAAGGCGTTCGAAATGCCCCTTCCGTAAACCAGCGGCGTTTGCTCTGATTTGCGCGCTTGGCAAGGCTTGGCAAGGATTGACACGGTGCCTGTTTCATGATAACATAAAATGCTATATTATATACTTTAATATGCTTCATGAGGCGTCCAAAACCGGAGGATACCGTTCTTTCAGATGAATAAGAAAAATGTTTACCTAATACAACCAAACAGCCGGACAGGCAACACGATATCTTTTCCGTACGCGGCAGGCGTAATAGCCGCTTACGCCTGGCAGTTTCCGGCTGTGCGTGAAAACTATCACCTTGGCAAGCTGTTTTATAAAAAAGATCCGATTGACAAAATCGCCGCGGAAATAGAAAGCCCGTTCTTGGTTGGTTTCTCCAATTACATGTGGAACATTGAATACAACCTTTCCCTGGCACGGCAGTTAAAAAACAACTATCCGAAATGCGTTATCGTTTTCGGCGGGCACCAAATCCCGGACGACACCGGTTGCCTGGAGAAATACGGTTTTATTGATGTTTTAATTCACGGAGAAGGCGAAGAACCGTTCACACAACTATTGACCGCCTTGGCTGAAGGTTCGGGGGTCGAGGCGATCCCCAATATTTCCTGCAGAACTCCAGCAGGCGGTATCGTAAAAACACCGCGAAAAAGAACCGCGCTGAAAACAAGTCCCTCGCCTTATCTCGAGGGCATCTTCGATCAAATCCTCGATGAAAAAGATGAGGATATCCGGTTGGACGCCGTGATTGAAACCAACCGGGGCTGCCCGAACCATTGCGCCTATTGCTGCTGGGTGGCGCCGAAAGTAACGCAGATGCCCGAAGAAAAAATATTGCGGGAAATCGACTGGATTTCATCACACAAAATTGAGTATTGTTTTTGTGCCGACGCCAATTTCGGCATGTTCGACCGCGACGCCGTTTTTGTCGACGCTGTCATTGACGCGAAGCGGAGGAACGGATATCCGCTGAAGTTTGAAGTGGCTTGTTTTGAGGGCCGAAATGATTTTGTTTTCGAGATAAACAAAAAACTTAATGAAGCCGGGTTAAGCAAGGGGGCGACGCTCCCGTTTCAAAGCCTTTCCGGCGAAGTTCTGGCCAATGTGGGAAGGCGCGGCTCAAGTGACCGAAGCGCCGTTGTCCGCCTGCTTGATAAATACCACCAAGCCGGCATACCCGTTTATTCGGATATCATCTTGGGCCTGCCCGGGGAAACCTATGAAAGCTTTTCCCAAGGCTTATGCGAAGCGCTCGAACTCGGTCAGCACAACTCGATCAATGTTCACCACTGTGAGGTTTTGCCAAACGCGGAAATGGCCAATCCGAAGTATATCGAAAAATTCGCTATAAAAACCGTATCCTCCCCTCTCTGCCAGCCGCATTGCGACAATGCGGACGACCTGTCCGCCGCAGGCACTTCGCGTATCATTGTGGAAACGGGGAGCATGAGCAGGGACGACTGGATAAAGGCCAACCTGTTTACCGTTTGTGTAGTCGGATTTCACAACTACGGGCTGTTGCAGTGTTTCGCGATTTATTTACACAACGAAAAATCTGTGTCATATTATGAGTTTTATTCCGGCCTGATGGCCTGGATTCAAACAAAGAGCGTTTTCTGCAAAAGGTCACTGGAAAAAGTGACCGGCCGTTTAAGAGCCTTCCTTGACGGCCAAGGCAAACTGCTATACCAAGAGGACAAGTTCGGCAAGCTTTTCTGGGCGCTTGAAGAGGGTATGTTTTTAAATATTGCCTTCGGACTCGATGAGTTTTATGCCGAGATTGAAGATTTTCTGCGCCGCTATCCGCTGGAGGAACAACTGTACAAAGAGTTGCTTTCCTACCAGAAAGGCATTATCGCTGTGCCCGGCAAAACCAAAGTCACCTTAACGCTGAACTTCGATTTCTATAGATACTTTCAGTCAGCGTTGTTGAATAACCAAAAGCCTCTGCTGAAGAAAACGAACAAAGTAACCTTAACGGATGACAATATTCCTTCCAACTGGTGCGAATACGGCATCCAATATGTGTGGTACGGCAAGCGGGAATCGAAAACACTGTTTACAAGCAAACCGACATCTGTTGACATAGACTATGGCGCCGAATAAAGGCAGTTTGCGGCTCCGCGGCAAAGGGGTTGTTCGCGATAGCAAAAAAGAATATTTATTTGTTCCAATCAAGCATCCGGTATGAAAATACAATGTATCTTCCTTACACCGCGGGCGTTCTGGCCGCCTTCGCCTGGGAGGACGCGGTCATCAGGCAAAATTATACCCTCAAAGGGATTTACTATTTGCGCGAAGCCATAGAAAAGACAGCCGCCGGCTTGGACGCACCCTTCCTGGCCGCTTTTTCAAACTATATATGGAATTTTGAATACAACAAAGCGCTGGCCGCGCAAATAAAAACCGGCTGCCCCGGTTGCAAAGTCGTATTCGGCGGCCATAATATTCCTCCCGACAACTCGCTTCTGGACGAGTGCGCCTATATTGACATCCTGATTCACGGTGAAGGTGAGGAAGCCTTCCGGGATATCCTGACAGCGCTGCACAATGGGGAACCGTTAAGCGGTATTCCGAACACTTCTTACCGGGACAGCCGCGGGAACAGCGTGAAAACGCAGTCGGTTCGCGTTACCCGCACGGACTTTCCCTCTCCTTACAAAGCGGGTCTGTTTGACACAATGCTTGTCGAACAGCCGGGTATTCGTTTTT
>DAITOC010000226.1:0-2875 GCA_036834305.1 Clostridiales bacterium | reverse complement strand
GTGCGAGCAGTTAGCCGAGCAAAGAATAATCGAAAGAGAAAGAGCCGCCGAGTCAGCAAGGAAACGGATAAAAAAAATATTGGCTGTGGGTTTGCCGGCAATTTGCGTCACCGGTTTGTTCGTAATCTTGTTGAATGCTGTTATTATTCCTTCAATTAAATACAGCAGAGCAAACGGTATGTTTGAAAAAAACCAATACGCTCAGGCGGAAGAAGCTTTTAAAGAGTTGGGCGATTACAAAGACAGCGCAGTAAGGGT
Source organism: Clostridiales bacterium (assembly GCA_036834305.1). GTDB lineage: Bacteria > Bacillota > Clostridia > Oscillospirales > Acutalibacteraceae > UBA1447. The sequence goes on along the minus strand of DAITOC010000226.1, from coordinate 2,617 downwards.
GACTGAGAGTATATATTTAAACGCCGGCGTATTGTTTGACGGCAAACAATACGAACAAGCAGAATCGGTATTTTCGAGCCTCGGCGATTATAAGGACAGCAAGGACAAGGCGAATGAAAGTCGATATTTACATGCCAGCGTTTTATTTGCGGGCAAACAATACGAACAAGCAGCATCGGTATATTCGAGTCTCGGCGATTATAAGGACAGCAAGGACAAGGCGAATGAAAGTAGATATTTACATGCCGGCGTTTTATTTGCGGGCAAACAATACGAACAAGCAGCATCGGTATATTCGAGTCTCGGCGACTATAAGGACAGTAAGGACAAAGAGAAAGAAAGCACTTACCTATACGCCGGCGCTTTAGTTACCGAAAAACAGTATGAGCAAGCCGCATTTAAGTATTCCGGACTCGGCAAATATTAGGACAGCAAGAGTAAATGCAACAGCGCAAAATATAATTATGTAATCATCAATAAATCAAGATCCGATTTCACAACTATGGTTTTTTTAGAGGATTTATCATCCATCGGGTATAAGGACAGCAAGGCGATTTATAATCAACTGACGAAATGGGTCGCGAAGGTTATTGTTAACGACAGCACCGATGATAAAGAAACCGACATGAATTCAATAGCCAGCTATAGCGATATTGTCTTTCACTTAACTTTGTCAGGCGGTAAACCGGGTGAAAGTATTAAAATTAAGATAAAAATTATTTATCCAGACGGAGACACGCATAACAGAACAACTGATTTTACAGTTTCCGACGGTGGCGGTATGTATTGGGGTTGGTTTGATGAATATAGTTATTATGGCAATCCAACCGGTAAATTAACTATGAAATTTTACAACGCGCAAACCGGTGATTTTTTAGGTTCCGATTCTGTTATTGTGTATTGACCGTTATAATTAAAGATAATAAAGGGCGGCTGACCGCCCTTTATTATTTCAACAATTTATTCAATATTTACATGCTGTTTTTATTATGGTATCTTAATATACAATAAATTGTTTAAGATGCGCTGGAAGGATGCAGCATGAAAAACGACAATCTCATTGAAATGGCGGCAAGCGTCGTGCCCAGCGAACGGCAGTTGAAATGGCAGGAACTCGAATTCTACGCCTTTATTCATTTCGGGGTGAACACCTTCACTAACTCCGAATGGGGTTCGGGCTATGAGTCGCCCGAAATCTTCAACCCGACAAAGCTCGACGCCCGCCAGTGGGCGGCGTCGGTCAAAGCCGCGGGCATGAGGGCGATCATTTTAACCGCCAAGCACCACGACGGCTTCTGCCTGTGGCCGAGCGCCTACACCGACCACAGCGTCAAATACAGCCCCTGGAAGGGCGGCCAGGGCGACGTCGTCCGTGAAACGGCGAACGCCTGCCGCGAGTATGGCCTGAAATTCGGCGTCTACCTTTCCCCGTGGGACAAGCACGACCCACGCTACGGCGAGGGCGAGGCATACAACAAATACTTTATCAACCAGCTCACCGAACTCCTGACGCATTACGGCGACATTTTCTGCGTCTGGTTCGACGGCGCGTGCGGCGAAGGCAAAAAGGGCAGAAAGCAGGAATACGACTGGGAGGCCTACTATAAGGTTGTCCGCGAACTGCAGCCCGACGCGGTCATTTCTATCTGCGGGCCGGACGTGCGCTGGTGCGGCAACGAAGCCGGTGTGTGCCGGCGGTCGGAATGGAGCGTCGTCCCCTACTATTACAGCACCCATGAGGTCGTCGCCTCCGCCTCACAGAAAGAGGACGGTAAAATCCCCAAAAACATCAACTTCACACAGCTTGACATCGGCAGCCGCAAAGCGATTAAGAACGCCGGCCGCCTTATCTGGTACCCCGCGGAAGTCGATGTGTCCATCCGCAGCGGCTGGTTCTACCACGCGAGCGAAGACATCAATGTCAAACCCCTTTCGAAGCTGCTGCAGATTTATTACAACTCGGTCGGCGCCAACGCGGCGTTTTTGCTCAACATCCCGCCGAACAAAGACGGGCTGTTTCACGAACGCGACGTCGAGATGCTCGCGGCGATGGGCGCTCAGCTGAAAATCGACTTCAACGAAAACCTTGCCGAGGATTCCGTCATGACCGCCTCGTGCCGGCTCGACGAGGCGCACGACGCCCAAAACGCTTTGAGCACCGACCCGGAGGAGTACTGGCATTCCGGCATGAACCCGGACGAGCCGTGGCTTATGATTGATTTGGGCGATGATTACGACATTAACAAAGTCGTCTTGGGTGAGCATATCCGCACGGGGCAGCAAATTGAAAGTTTCAAACTGTACGGCGAGATCGGCGGCAAATGGAAAAAACTCGCGGAAGGCACGGTTATCGGCTATAAGCGCATTTGCCGCTTTGATGAAGTCCGGGTGCAGCGCATAAAGCTCGTCATCGAAAGCACCCGCTGTTTCGCGACGATCTCGAAATTTGAATGCTATTGACGAAACCGAAAACGGGGCATGGGCTGTGAAGCCTGTGCCCTTTTTTAGATTAAAAAGCCGGATTGCGCTCACACTAAAAGAAACCGGCTTTTACGCTTTTTAAAGTAACTTGCAAAGTTAAATTCCACTTTTAGGGCAAGAAGCGGAAATAAGTTTC
>DAITOC010000225.1:0-2877 GCA_036834305.1 Clostridiales bacterium | reverse complement strand
GGCCGTCATACGGTGAAATAGGTTGCGCGCATTCCACCATGAAATATACGTTGTCGTCATCGCTCGCCACCCGGCAGACGGTGATGTCGTTTCTCCCCGTTGTATCCGTGTACCGGATACCCCCGTAGCCGGTGTCGTCCCGGTCGAAGGTGTTGCCTTCATAGGCGTAATACGTTATGCCCGCGTTTTGCCAGGCGCCGGCGCCCGAAAAAATGTCAATGGTGGTATTTTTCGTGTCCGTTTCAACCTTTCCGGTCCCCTTGAAACGCCGGATGAAACTGACCATTTGATAATAATAGTTGTCGCCCAGATCCCCTTTGGAAGGCTCGATATCGCGGCTGAATGTGTCGTTGAATTCGTCCGGAAACGCGTTGGTTACCCCCTGCCAGCTTTCAAAACGGCCGGCGACCCATTCGTTAAAACCGGTTATGAAGATGAACTCCGGATCGACTTTCAAGGCGTACTCGAACTGTTCGGCAAAATTGGCGCCGTACAGTTTGGCGTTCTCCCGGGTGTCATACCCTTTGGATGTATAGGTTCTGCCGAAAACATTGACACCGTTCATAGCGGTCAGCCCCGCCTCGGCCGAATAGTTTTGCGCCACGCCGACGGTAGTTTGTTCCGGCGTTCCGTCGCAGTTGTTGTAAACAACCTGCGGATAAACCGATAGCCAGCCCCATTCGCCTTGCGAACCTTTGGATTTGTAATCGGGGTTGCCGGGCCGGAAGGTGAAGAAAAGGCGAATTTCCCGGTCAAGTTTGTCTTTTAAGTCCAAATCGTCCGGGTGCGCCATAATCAGCGGCTTTCCCTTCCAATAGAACCAAAGGTCCTGATACCGCCGGGATTGATAGATGTCTTTGTAAAGTTCTCTTAATTGCGCGTTCGTGTTCTCGCCCGCCGAAAACGGCAGCAAAAAGGCAATTTTCGGGGTGTTGACACCCAGTTCACGCGCTTTGGCAAAAACCTCAAACAACACTTCGTAAGAATCTTTCCATGTCATCGTCCCGTTGGTGTTGTCAAAAACGATCACATCCACGCCGGCGTTCGCGAGCATCTCGGCGTGTTTGCGCAATACCCACCGGTCGTCTGTGTCATAGAAGCCGAACAACGGCTCGTTCCAATGATGCGGCATCCCCAAAAAGCCCCAACCCGGGAAGTTCAGGTCGTTGGCCGCGGACGGAAAATCCGTAACTGTCCGGTTGACGTTGACGGGAACCGGAACGCTTTTGGCGTGCGCCACATGCCAGGTCCAATAAAACAAGCCGACATACCGGTTCTCTCTGGCGTCACCGGTCGTTTCATTGCCCGGCAGTTCCCTCCCCAAGGCGTCGGTCGCCGCGTAGGTGTCGGGGCGGGCGGCACGGGTATGAATCGGATGCCCGGGCGGCAGTTCCGGCTCTGGCGGCACCAAATCCGGCATAAACAACGAGCAGATAAACAGGGCTGCCGACAGCAGACAGGCCGTTAACCGCCTTACTCTATCTTTGACGGCAGCGAGTATATCCAACGCTCAACCCTCCCCTCGTTTGACGGGATTTCCGTTATTCACTCGCGAAGTTGCTGAAATAGCCCTGTATCAAGACAACGGGCGTTCCCCTGTCGCCGCTGCCGCTGACAAGGTCGCACAGGCTGCCAATGAGGTCCGTCAGCCTTCTGGGGGTCGTTCCCTGCGATTTCATGTTGCCGACAAGGTTGCTGTCTTTCTTGCGGATTTGCTCCTTCATCGCGTCGGCCAGTTCGTCGCCGGACAGCGCCGCGAAGTCGTTGTCGGCGAAGTATTTCATTTTCAGTTCGTTCGGCGTGCCTTCGAGCCGGCTTGTGTAAGCGGGAGACACCACCGGGTCGGCGAGTTCCCAGATGCCGCCGACGGGGTCCTTGAAGCCGCCGTCCCCGTAAACCAAAACCTCTATGCTTTTGCCTGTTTTTTCTTTCAGTTTTGCCGACAATTCGTTCACAAACGCTTGTGTGTCCCTCGGAAACAGTTTCACTTTGTCCTCGGTCGCTTTGTTGGAACCGAGAAGCCCGTATTCCGGGTTATAGCCGCTGCCATCGACGGGTTCGGTCATGATTTCGTCGAGGCGGTACGAAATCGCCGCGCCGGCATCTTTGAGAAGTTTTTGCGTCCTCATTCTTGTGTGGATATCGCAGTTGAGGACATTTTTCGTGACGTTCAATATGTAAGCCGGGTCGTTGGAAAACAAAATCTCAATATGGCCGCCAAAGCTTTGATAAAACTCTATATAATCCACGCCCGTAAAACGATGCACTGTCGATTCTTTGCCGAAGATTTTTCGAAATTCGTCCAGAGTAAAACTGTCCGAATAGGGGTTGACACCCGTGGTTTCAAAGACATCCCGGTTCACGAGCAGGTTGCCGACTTCATCGGCGGGATAAGAAAGCTGGATATACAGCTTTTCGGTGCCCATGGCGATCGCTTTCAACAAAACGGAAAAACGGTTCCGGCTGAGAATCGGAAAAACGATGCCGAGTTCTTTCCCCCCGAACTTGTTCCGGATATCGCGGGCGATTTGAGCGCAGTCAGCGTAATTGCCCTGCGTTCTGGCGACGACGGCCTCCGTAACGCCGATTATGTCGCCGTCATTGAGCGCGAAGTTGTCGTTTATCGAAGCGTCCAACACGCTGTTCACAACGCTGTCGGCCAAGCTGTCCCCTTGTTTAAAAATCGGAGTAATAATCCCTCTTGCGGTAACTCCCGTGTTTCGCATTCGTCTCTTTCCTTTCCCTGACATAAAGTCCGATAACAGTATAGTAAAAGTTACCGCAATAGTCAATTTATTCGGCAAAAACGTTAATAACAATCTCTGTAGGGTTACAATACATATTGGACAGTCAGGAGAAAAAACGAGCAGGAATAGA
>DAITOC010000224.1:610-2908 GCA_036834305.1 Clostridiales bacterium | reverse complement strand
CCTCGCCAACCATGAGCCCCGTCGCCATAATCGTAACATCTTTGCCGTTACGAAGCTTGACGGCTTTTCCCAACTCAAATTTGTAATTTTCACCGTTGACGGCGGCGACGGGGAGCCTTCCAAACCGAAGATAAACCGGTCCGTTATGCTCCGCGGCGGCGAAAACAGCGGCTCTCGCTTCCGTATCGTCAGCCGGATTGATAATAACCATACCGGGAATTGATCTCATCAAAGCGATATCCTCGCAGCATTGATGACTGGCGCCGTCTTCACCAACCGACATGCCCGCGTGCGTAGCGCCGATTTTCACATTTAAATGCGGATAGCCCAATGTGTTCCTGACCTGTTCAAAAGCTCTGCCGGCCGCAAACATCGCAAAGGTGCTCGCGAAAACAGTAAATCCGACGGTGGAAAGCCCCCCGGCTATCCCCATCATATTGCATTCGGCTATTCCGGTGTCAAAAAACCTGTCCGGAAACTCTTTTTTAAACATTCCGGTTTTCGTCGCTTCAGCGAGGTCCGCGTCCAATACAATCACTTTATCATTCGTCTTGCCCAACTCCACAAGCGCCTTGCCATAGGACTCGCGGGTTGCCGTCTTCACCAAATCAGCCATCGTTATGCCTCCAAACCGGCAAGCTCGGCCGTCAGTTCCGACATCGCTTGCTCATATTGTTCTTTATTGGGAGCGGCGCCGTGCCACTTGTATTGATTTTCCATAAATGACACGCCTTTCCCTTTCACGCTTTTCGCGATTATAGCGGTCGGTTTGCCTTTGAACTCCGAAGCTGCTTTAAAAGCGGCGTCTATTTCGTCGAAGCTGTGAGCGGTTATTTCAAGCGTGTTCCAGCCGAACGCTTTGAACTTTTCCGGTATGGGATAAGGCGAGTTCACTTCCGCGACGGAGCCGTCGATTTGCAGGTTGTTGTTATCGACAACCGCGACCAAATTGTCAAGTCCTTTGGCGCTGGCATACATCGCGGCTTCCCAAACCTGGCCTTCCTGCAGTTCACCGTCACCTAAAATCGCGTAGACCCGGAATCCACGGCCGCTGATTTTGCTGCCCAACGCCATGCCGACAGCCGTAGATATTCCTTGCCCGAGTGAGCCTGTGCTCATATCGACTCCCGGAGTCATCTTCATACTCGGATGGCCTTGCAGAATGGAATCGCTTTTCCTCAGGGTTTTAAGCAGTTCAACAGGGAAAAAACCTTTTTGCGCCAGAACGGAATACAAGGCGGGAGCGACATGGCCTTTGGAAAGCACAAGACGGTCCCTTTTCTCCCAATTCGGGTTTTGCGGGTCAACATTCATCTGATGAAAGTATAAATATGTCAGAATGTCAGCGATAGACAGGGAACCGCCCGGATGACCGGAGTTCGCGCTGTAGACACTTTCGATGATTCCCATCCTGACCGCGCACGCTTTGACCTTTAACTGCTTTTTGATTATTGCGTCCAAGAACGCCACCTCCTGTTTCTAAGACTTTAAATATGTGTTTTCGATATATTCTAAAAAATCTCCCACCGCGCCCTTGTTGCAGTGGCAGGCATGATACTTGGCAATCGCGCGCACCTCCTTGGGAGCCTGGCCGCATGCGGCGGGGAGAAACACCGAACGGAGCATATCAAAATCGTTAAAATAATCGCCAATCGCCCCGGTATGTTCATATTGTATATTCAACATCTCCGCGAGTTTCATAACAGCGGCGCCTTTCGTGACCCCTTTTGAAAGCATTTCATACGACACGATCGAAGAGGACATATACCCTACTGCGCTGCTGCCGAGGCTCTCGGTATAAGAGATCACTTTTTTGGTAACCCAAGGAAGAGCCATAAAAACAACTTTTCCCCAGTCATACGATAAAACTTCCGAAATACTCTTGCAGCGTTTATGCGGAAGATTATCCGCGTGAACGAGTGCCGGACCGAAAACAAGCGCGTTGATTAAAAATATATAATCCTGAGAAAATACGACCGTTTCCAAACCGGGAAACTTATCGAGTACCTTTCGGACGACTTCTTTGCCCTCATCGTTTATGCCGTTGAAGCCTATCATTTCTTTTTTATTGAAATCATAAATACCGGCGCCGTTCAAAACGATGGCAGGCGTATTGCCGATAGGCAAACGGTAATAGTGTTTTGAAAGGGAGGCAACACTTCTCCCCGACGCTAAGGTAAAATGACCTTTCCGATTTATAACAAAATGTTCAATCGCCTTCAAATTTCTTTTCGGCAGCATTCTCAGTTTGTTGTTCAGGGTGCCGTCAATATCCGAAACGATCAGCCAATCCGACAA
>DAITOC010000224.1:0-600 GCA_036834305.1 Clostridiales bacterium | reverse complement strand
TTAAAATAGTCGGGAAGTTCCGCGATTCTTTCGATATATTCACCGGTTCTCGGATGGGTAAAACCAAGCAAATACGCATGCAGGCACTGACCGTCGAAAAAGCCCGGGGAGCGTTTCGCACCGTACACCGTGTCTCCCGCCAGAGGATGGCCGATGTGAGCCATGTGCACTCTGATCTGATGAGTCCTGCCGGTTTCAAGGCGCAGTCTCAAATAGGAATATTCGCTGTATTCTTCAATGACTTCGTAATGGGTAACGGCGTTTTTTGAGTTCTTGTCCGTAACGCACATTCTTTTACGGTCTTTCGGATGCCTCCCAATCGGCAGGTTCACAGTGCCCGCAAATTGTCGAAACCGCCCAAGGACAACTGCCCTGTATTCCCGTGAAATGGTATGCGCCTTCAACTGAGACGAAAGCGAGTTGTGCGCGCAGTCGTTTTTCGCGACAAGCAACAACCCGCTGGTATCTTTGTCAATGCGGTGGACAATGCCCGGCCTGGCGACACCGTTTATGCCCGAAAGGCTGTCCCCGCAATAATGGAGCAAGGCATTGACCAATGTGCCTTCATAGTGACCTGCAGCAGGATGTACCACCATCCCT
>DAITOC010000223.1:0-2909 GCA_036834305.1 Clostridiales bacterium | reverse complement strand
ACGGATATCGCCCGGATCGCGACCATCTCCTCGAGCGACGAGGAACTCGGCAACATCATCGCCGAAGCGATGGAAAAGGTCACTTCCGACGGCGTTATTACCGTTGAGGAAAGTAAAACCGCCGACACCGTATCGGATGTTGTTGAGGGAATGCAGTTTGACCGCGGCTATATTTCCCCGTATATGGTGACAGATACCGATAAAATGGAAGCGATTATTGATGACGCGTACCTGCTGATCACCGACAAAAAGATTTCAAATATACAAGAGATTTTGCCGCTGCTTGAACAAATCCTCCAGTCCGGCAAAAAGCTCGTTATTGTCGCCGAGGACGTTGAGGGCGAAGCTCTTTCGACTATCCTTGTCAATAAACTGCGCGGAACGTTCACCTGCGTCGCCGTCAAGGCGCCCGGTTTCGGTGACAGACGCAAGGAAATGCTTCAGGACATCGCCATCCTCACGGGCGGCGAAGTCATCACAGCCGACCTCGGCCTTGATCTGAAAGAAACCCAGATTGACCAGCTCGGCAAAGCCCGCCAGGTCAAAGTTTCCAAAGAGAACACCATTATCGTCGACGGAGCCGGCGACAAAGCGGCCATCGATTCGCGCATCGCTCAAATCAAGGTGCAGATTGAGAACACCACTTCCGACTTCGACCGCGAGAAGCTCCAGGAACGCCTCGCGAAGCTTTCGGGCGGCGTCGCCGTCATCAAGGTCGGCGCGGCGACCGAGACCGAAATGAAGGAGAAGGAACTCCGTATCGAAGACGCCCTGTCGGCCACAAAGGCGGCTGTTGAGGAAGGCAGCGTCGCCGGCGGCGGCGTGGCGCTTCTCAATGTTATTCCGGATGTCGCGAAAATGCTCGACACCACCGACGACACGGATATCAAAACCGGTATCAAGCTCGTCGTCAAAGCTCTTGAGGAGCCCACCCGCCAGATCGCCGCGAACGCGGGATTGGAAGGTTCGGTCATCGTCAACGAGATCACGACTTCCGGCAAGCTCGGCTACGGTTACGACTTCGCCAAAGACATTTACACCGATATGGCGGAAGCCGGCATTCTTGACCCGACGAAGGTCGCCCGCTCGGCGCTGCAGAACGCCGCATCCGTCGCGGGGATGGTCCTGACCACTGAGAGCCTCGTCGCCGAGAAGCCCGACCCGAAGGCAGACGCCGCCGCGGCCGCGGCTATGGCTGCCCAGGGCGGCGGAATGTATTAATACCCTCCCCTATTTAAAAATTTCGGAGCGCGCCCGCGGCGCGCTCCGTTGTTTTATTTACCGAGTTCGTCGATGAGCCAGAATATAAAAAACACAATGGCGAGGGCTACGATGACCCGCAGCCAAGTAGGGCTGCCGCCCCCTCCCCCGCGGTTGCCGCCTCCGCCGCCGCGGTTCGGAAAGTTCTCGTCGAAGTCCTGGTTGTAATGCACATAACCGTTCAAGCCTTTGCCGTAGAAGCCGAAATCAGGGTCATCCGGCATATGCGATCACCTCCGGCATGATGGATACTCTTATTATAACCCTTGAGCCGGTTTTGTGCAATTCGAATTTGCTTTGTTTATCTCCGCGTATCAATCAAATATCTCCGCCGTTGAGCTCGTCGAAATGGCAGCAACGGACATAGTGGCCGTCATCGGCGAGAACTCCCCGTCGGACAACGTGCTGTGGCAATGCATGTTCGCTTTGTAAAACATCCCGTCTTCGGGCAGCAGATACTTTCTCATTCTTATCCTCTTTTCGGCTTTATAAAAAAACCCGCCGCCCTCCGGCGGCGGGTTTTGCCATTGTCAGCTGTTCATTCCAAGCTCGATGGCTTCCATATTTTTTTCTATCAAATATCGTTTGCGGGCCGGCACGACCTTCTCGATCGTTTTTCTCATCGTCTCCATAGAGCAAAAGTTAGTGACAGCGAGCAGTTTGCCCGTCAAAATGATGTTTGCAAGACCGTTTAAGCCGTTTTCCTCCGCGAGGCGGGTCGCCGGGACATAAAACGCCTCAATGTCCTCCCTGCCGGATTTTTTGGCTATCAGCGAACTGTCGACAATCACCGTGCCCCCTGTGGTGACAGCGCCGATGAACTTTTCAAACGACGGCAGATTCATGACGATAAGCACATTGGGGTTGCTGATAAGCGGCGAGCAGACGGGTTCGTCGGACACACATACGCTGCAGTTCGCGGTGCCTCCCCTCATCTCCGGCCCATAAGATGGGAGCCAGGAGACCTCCCGGCCATCAAAAAGCCCCGCTTGGGCTATGACTTTACCCATAAAGAGGATACCCTGGCCGCCGAAACCGGCCAGCAGCAGATTGACATCCTTCATTTCGTTTCCTCCTTCACGGGCGGTTGCGAAACAGCCGTCTTATCCTTGTACACTCCGAGAGGATAGTACGGAAGCATATTCTCGCGCAGCCAGCCGAGGGCTTCATTCGGGGTCAAACTCCAGTTGGTCGGGCAGGTGGAAATAAACTCGACGATGGAAAATCCGAGCCCGTCGATTTGCGTTTGAAAGGCCTTTTTAAGGGCTTTTTTTGCCTTCAGAACATTTTTAACACAGTCGACCGTTACGCGTTCGGCGTAAGCGGTGCCGTCAAGCGTCGAGAGAAGTTCGCAGACGCGTATCGGGTAGCCGGCGGTATTCACATCCCTGCCGTATGGCGTGGTTTGAGTTATTTGATTCGGCAGCGAAGTCGGCGCCATCTGGCCGCCGGTCATACCGTAAATGGCGTTGTTGACAAATACCACGGTGATGTTTTCGCCCCTTGTGGCGGCGTGAACCGTCTCGGCCGTACCGATGGCGGCGAGGTCGCCGTCGCCCTGGTAGGTAAACACAACGCTGCCGGGCACGGCGCGTTTGACGCCTGTGGCGATGGCGGGAGCCCGGCCGTGGGGGGACTGTATCATATCG
>DAITOC010000222.1:582-2919 GCA_036834305.1 Clostridiales bacterium | reverse complement strand
TTATCCGGAAGTCCGCGGGTGTCATTGAGCCCTGGGAATACCCCGCGCGTTTGCCGTTGATGTAGAGAAAAAAACCGGCTTTGACGGCGCCGAAACGCACGAAGATTTCTTTGCCTGCCCATTCGGGCGGCACGGTGAACCGGCGGCGGTAGACGCCGACCTCGTTTTGTTTTTGGTCGATGGACGGTATCTCGCTTTTTTTGACAGACAACGCTTTGGGGTAAAAGGCGCACAGGTAGATGGGCTTGCCGTAACCCTTCAGCTGCCAGACGGAGGGCACCTCGATGTCGTCCCAACCTGAGTCGTCGAAACCGGCGCTTCGGTAATCGTTCCGCATCGTTTCGACGCCTAACTGCCAATAAAACTTCCAGACGCCGTTCAGGCTTTTTTTATAGGGGCTTTCCCCCCCGGCTCGCGCCGTTTGGATGTCGTTGTACGGCAACGCGGGGTTGCGGCCCGGCTCCTTATTTTCGCCTATCATCCGCGGGTCTTCCCAAAAGTTTAACCTTTTTTCCATGTCACCAGTTCCTTCTCAGGCTATCTAATGCTTAATTTTCCGGTAAAGGGCTTCGGGAACGGTCTTTTTAAGTTTGGCCTTGATGCCGGTTATACGTTCAACCCTTTTCCTGATCGGATTGTTTGTCAAGTCCGTGAATTCGATTTTATAAATCCATTTGATATGCGGGAAGTACCAGAGCTTTTTCAATGCTCTCTTGTTGCGTACGGCAACGTCTTTTATCGGGTCCCAAAATTTGTGGGACACATAGGACGGAGAGCCCCAAACAATCAGATTCTTTATGTTATTAAGATTCTCAACGCTCAAATCCATATTCAGGTTGTAGTGGTTTGGGTCGAAGCCGGACACAAGGAATCCCATGGCGGTTCTGTAGCATTTTTCGCATGAGCAGCAGTTTGATCCGCCTTTTGACTGCCAGCACACCCTGAGTTTGACGGGCATCCCGGTTTTTTCACGGTAGCGGGCAATTTCCATAATTTTATCCTGCCGGCTCAGTTCAAACCCGTCGTGGTGCACGGCGCAGGAACCGAACCGCATCTCTCCTTCCAAAGACGGCATCGAGCCCCATATGAGGTTTTTATCCAAAACAGAGTAGGACGCGGCAAAATACAGCGTGCCGATTTGATTTTTCCAGGCATAAGGGGCGGCGTGGGCGGCAATGCCGATGCCGTGCTGAACGCCTCCCCACCAGATATTGTTCAGTGCTTTTGAAAAGTCCCTGTCCAAAGTTTCGTAGTTTATGAACTTACGAAAACTGCTTTTGATAAACGAGGCCTTCAGACCGTAAATTTGCGCCGTTTCCAGTGTGGATGATTTCACGTTTTCCCAGCCTGCCTCGTCATCCAAAAAGATGTCGGAACCCCAGACAGTCAATAAATCCGGTTTCTTTTCCGCATGCCTTATTAACGTGCAGTAAGAATCCACGCCGCCGCTAAAAAAAGCCGCGGCTTTGCCCGTGTCCTCATAACAGCAGTCTTCCAAGCATCCGGCTTCCAATCCGCCGGTAAAAGAAACGCCGGTACCGGCATACAAGGTTGAAAAATTCTGCCTGACCGTCTCCATGGTTTCAAAAAAACATTTGTCGGCGGTTTTAACCATGACAACCGAGCCGGTTATCCAGGCGACGGGCAGCACGTTTGAAAGGAACGGTATCGCGAGAATCGCTTCGGGAACGCCGCTCATGTCTTCGTCATACTGAACGAAAAAGGGATCTGCCGGTTTGAAATATCGCCCGACATCTCCCTGCGCAGTGTATTCATACCGAACGGTCGAGCCGTCGACAACGATTTGATTAAGCGTTATTCTGTCCATTCGGATGCTCCTTTAATAGCTTAATATATCCGCAAATCGGGAAACCTTACGTTGCCCCAATAATAGTTGTCGTAGATGATGGATTTGTCAAAATTCCTCGGTTCGACTTTTATGAAAGTGATTACGCTCGTTAAATGGTCAAAAACAGTCGACTTGCCGGAACTGTCGCTCACAAACAGGGCCAGGCTGGCCCTGTATTCGCCCGGGAAAAGAGCGTTTGTGTCAAAAACGAGGGTATGGCTGTATTCGCCGCCGGCTTTCGTGTCGCAAAGCGGCGGAGAAAGCGCTAACCCTACCGCTGCATCTTCCTCATCCCGGATGATTACCCGCAGTTTTACTTTTTCGGCTTGCGTTTCCGATTTCCATTTGATATGAAATCTCAGCTCGTCGCTGAGTCCGAGTTTTCTTTCTTCGTTATTGAGAATCTCAAAACTCAACAGCCTCGCTTCGCCGGAGGCTACAACCGCTCTGGCTACACTTGAAAGATCGTAAAAATCAGCATTTATTTC
>DAITOC010000222.1:0-572 GCA_036834305.1 Clostridiales bacterium | reverse complement strand
ATATACTTTAATGCCGCCTTCAACGTTACCGTCATATACCACCCTACCGCTGTGCAGGACAATCACCCGGTCGCACAGTTCACGGATGACGTTCATCTGATGGCTGACACAAAGAATTGTTTTGTTAGAGCGGGAAATTTCTTTCATTCTATCCAGGCACTTTTGGCGAAATCTCTGGTCGCCGACGGCGAGCACCTCGTCGATGATGAGAATGTCCGGGTCAAGATGAGACGCGACCGAAAACGCGAGGCGCACGTACATCCCGCTCGAATAGCGCTTGGCGGGTGTGTCAATGAATTTTCCGATCTCGGAGAAATCGACAATGGCTTTAAACTTTTTATCGATCTCTTCCTTTGTCATACCGAGAATCGCGCCGTTGAGGTATATGTTCTCTCGTCCCGTCAATTCGGGGTTGAAACCCGTGCCAACCTCGAGCATCGCGGACACTTTGCCGAGCAACTCGATACGCCCTTCCGCGGGTTCGGTAATGCGCGAGAGAATTTTAAGAAGCGTTGACTTGCCCGCTCCGTTCCTGCCGATAATGCCGACTCTCTCGCCCTGACGGATTTCAA
>DAITOC010000221.1:767-2930 GCA_036834305.1 Clostridiales bacterium | reverse complement strand
ATGACAGACAAGGAGTCCCCGCAAAAGCGCGGCGTTTGCACGGCGGTCAAAACAGCGACACCCAAAAAGCCCAATTCGGCTTTGAGGAAAATCACGAGAGTGCGGCTGACAAACGGTATCGAAGTTTCATCCTATATACCGGGCGTCGGTCATAACCTGCAGGAGCACTCGGTTGTCCTTATCCGCGGCGGCCGCGTCAAGGATCTTCCGGGCGTCCGTTACCACATCGTCCGCGGAACATTCGACACACAGGGTGTCAGCGGAAGAATGCAGGCCCGCTCCAAGTACGGCGCCAAACGGCCCAAAACCGCGAAAAAGTAATCCCCAACAGACAGAATCTTCTTGCAGGCATAGGAAGCGTTTAATTCTTCACAATGCGAGAGTGTATGATATACGCCTCGTCATTGGCGCCACGGGAATTTTGTCACTCGAGTACCTATGAGTTCATTATTATGAAGGAGGGAAGCGAAGTGCCAAGAAGAGGCCAAACGGCAAAAAGAGATGTTTTGCCCGATCCGCTTTACAACTCAAAACTTGTCACGCGCCTGATTAACAGCGTTATGTATGACGGCAAAAGAGGCGTAGCGCAAAAAATTGTGTACGACGCGTTTGACATCATCAAAGAAAAAACATCCAAAGACCCGCTTCAGATGTTTGAGGCAGCCATGGAAAATGTCATGCCGATGCTTGAGGTCAAAGCCCGCCGTGTCGGCGGCGCGACTTATCAGGTACCCATCGATGTCCGGCCCGAAAGAAGGCAGACACTCGGTCTGCGGTGGCTGACGGTTTACAGCCGCGCCCGTTCGGAACGAACGATGAGAGAACGGCTGGCCAACGAAATCATCGACGCGGTCAACTCGTCAGGCAACGCGTTCAAAAAACGCGAAGACACACACAAAATGGCGGAAGCCAACAGGGCTTTCTCTCATTTCAGATGGTAAGCCGCTGACGCGGCTGCCGTTCCGGTACTATTTTTACGGAGGTATTTATGCCTAGGCAAATTCCGCTTGAACGGACCAGAAACATCGGAATAATGGCACACATTGACGCCGGCAAGACAACCACGACCGAGCGTATCCTTTTCTATAGCGGTAAGACGCATAAGATCGGCGAGGTGCACGACGGCGCTGCCATCATGGATTGGATGGACCAGGAGCAGGAAAGAGGCATTACCATTACCTCCGCGGCTACGACTTGTTTTTGGAAAGAACACCGCATTAACATCATCGACACCCCGGGTCATGTCGATTTTACCGTGGAAGTCGAGCGGTCGCTGCGTGTTCTTGACGGTTCGGTTACGGTGCTTTGCGCCAAGGGGGGCGTCGAGCCCCAGTCCGAAACCGTCTGGAGGCAAGCCGACAAATACAATGTTCCCCGAATGGCGTATGTCAATAAAATGGACATCGCGGGAGCGGATTTTTACAATGTTGTGGATATAATGAAGGAC
The DNA here is from genome assembly GCA_036834305.1 of Clostridiales bacterium. GTDB lineage: Bacteria > Bacillota > Clostridia > Oscillospirales > Acutalibacteraceae > UBA1447. The sequence goes on along the minus strand of DAITOC010000221.1, from coordinate 1,483 downwards.
CGGCTGAAATGCAACGCCGTTCCGATTCAGCTTCCCATCGGCGCCGAGGCGGATTTCAGAGGCATCGTTGATCTGGTCCGCATGCAGGCTACCGTCTACCGCGACGAAATGGGCATTCAGACTTCCGTTGAAGACATACCCGAAAATATGAGGGAATTGGCCGAAAAATACCGCGCTGAGCTCGTCGAGCATGTCGCGGAGCAGGATGACGACCTTCTGGCGAAGTATCTCGAAGGCGAGGAACTGACGGTTGACGAAATCAAGAAGTGCATCCGCAAAGCGACACTGGCGAACCTGATGGTTCCGGTCACTTGCGGAACATCTTACAAAAACAAGGGCGTTCAGCTGCTTCTTGACTCGATTGTCGACTATATGCCGGCTCCGACCGATGTTCCGGCAATCAACGGAATCAACCCCAAAACCGGCAACGAAGAGCTTCGCCATTCATCGGACGAAGAACCGTTCTCGGCTCTTGCTTTTAAGATAGCGACCGACCCTTTTGTCGGCAAACTGTGCTTCTTCAGAGTCTACTCCGGTTCAATCATCACCGGCAGTTCCGTCTACAACTCGACCAAAGAGATAAACGAGCGCCTGGGCCGGATTCTGCAGATGCATTCCAACCACAGGCAGGATATCGACTGCTGTTACGCGGGTGACATCGCCGCCACGGTGGGCCTGAAAAATACCAAGACCGGCGACACGCTGTGGGTCAAGCC
>DAITOC010000221.1:0-757 GCA_036834305.1 Clostridiales bacterium | reverse complement strand
AACCGGTCATTCGCGTGGCCATTGAGCCGAAGACCAAAGCAGGGCAGGAGAAGATGGGCATCGCCCTTCAAAAACTCGGCGAGGAAGACCCCACATTCAAATGCTACACCGATGAAGAGACAGGCCAAACCATTATCGCCGGCATGGGCGAGCTGCATCTCGAGATTATTGTCGAGAGAATGCTGCGCGAATTCCGCGTGGAGGCGAATGTCGGCAAGCCGCAGGTCGCTTTCCGCGAAACCATTACCAAGCCGGCTGAGTCCGACACGAAATATGCCAGACAGACAGGCGGCCACGGCCAATACGGCCATGTTAAAATCATAATTGAACCCAACCCCGGCAAAGGCTTTGAGTTTGTCAACAGCATTGTCGGCGGCACGATACCCAAGGAGTATATATCCCCTATCGAAACGGGAATCAAGGGCGCGATGTTGTCGGGTGTGCTTGCCGGTTTCAATGTCGTCGATGTGAAAACCACTTTGTATGACGGTTCTTTCCACGAAGTGGACTCGTCCGAAATGGCGTTTAAGATCGCGGCTTCGATGGCGTTTAAAGACGCCATGAGGAAAGCGAGCCCCGTTCTCATGGAGCCGATCATGAAGGTTACCGTCACGGTACCCGAGGAGTATATGGGCGATGTCATCGGCGATTTGAACGCGCGCAGAGGTTCCATCCATAACACCGGGATAAAAACGGGCATCGCGCAAATCGATGTGAGCATGCCTCTGGCGAACATGTTCGGCTACGCCACCACGCT
>DAITOC010000220.1:0-2950 GCA_036834305.1 Clostridiales bacterium | reverse complement strand
TCTATTCCTGCTCGTTTTTTCTCCTGACTGTCCAATATGTATTGTAACCCTACACAAGTCAAGCGTAAAACCGGGCGCCCGGCATTGAAAAAAGCGCGGCGCTGTGGTATGATTGGTTAAGAAAAGTAAATGAAAGGAATGAAAATCCATGCGTATTTCTTTGAAGAGAAAATTGTCCGCGTTTTTGGCTTTCACGATCATTCTTTCCGCGTTGTTTACCTGTTCGCTGTCGGCAAACGCCGCCGAGGAAGCGGCGCTCGACAGCGCCGCCAAGGTGACGCTGCAGGTGCTGGCGGGTTCGCGGGGTGAAGTCAACCCCATCATCGTCGTGCCGGGTATCGGTATGTCCGACGTGGCGCTGTTTGACGACGAGGGCAACGAGATTGAGAACGAAGGGACCTTTAAAAACCGGTGGCGCGTGCTCAACCTGTGCACGGATGAAATCCTCGGCGATATCTGGAAGCTTGTGCCGAAGTTATTGTTATCCATTGCGCTGCAAAGAGACATCGGCTTGAGCGATATCGTACGGGATTACATGCCGGGTATGTTTAAATACACCTCACACGACCTGCAGGGCAAATCCATCGAAAATGTAAAGGCCATTGATCGCAATTACCCGCTTTCGATGTATGACGAGGACGCGCGCGCCAATTTTTTCAATATGATGCCGATGCAAAATTATATAAATTTGATCGGGGAGGACAAGATTTACTGCTTTAACTTCCCGCCGTTTTGCAATACATACGACCAGGCGGCCAGGCTCAACGATTTTATTCAGACCGTCAAGCAGCAAACCGGCTGCGATAAGGTGAACCTTGTTCCGCTGAGCCTCGGCGCGACGGTCACGAACGCGTATTTTGACGAGTACGCCGACAACCACGATGTCAAAAAAGTGGTCCGTATCGTCGGCGCCTCCGACGGCAGCCTCGTCTTCGCCGACCTGGTCAGCCAAAACTACGCGAGCAATTCCGCCGAGCTGTTCTACAAAGACATGTGGCCGCAGCTCATAGACGGCTATACGGGCTACCTGGTCAATATCGCTTGCAGAATTCTGCCGAAAAAGGTGTTTAACAACATCCTTGACGCGGCGTTCGAGGTCATTCGAAACGATTTCTTCGTCAACACACCCTCGATGTGGTCCATCGTACCCGCCGAACGCTATGAGGAACTCGCGGACATTTATCTGGCGGATGCCGACCACGCGTATCTGCGCACGCTGACCGACAAGTATTACGCGTATCAAAGCAACCTCAAGGCGAACGTCGGTGCCCTTGTCGCCGACGGCGTGGATATTTACAACATTTGCGGTTACGGTTTCAACATCGGCCACGGCTGGAGTGACTACCAGTATTTCCAATTTTTCGCCTGCGCCGAAAATGTGAACACCGACGGCGTCATTCAGGTCGCCTCGACCGGCATGGGCACCTACAGCTGCGCGCCGGGCGAGCAGTTCCCCGGGGATTATGTTCAACAGAATACGGTTTGCAAGGTACCCGGCCACAATCACATTTCCCCCGACCGGATGATTGACGCTTCCACGAGCTATCTGCCCGAGCGCACCTGGTATTTCTCCGGGCAGCATCATGAGTCGGCTTATAACGACGTCATCGTTTCGCTTGCCTGCCTGCTGATGAGCACCGACACCATCAACGATGTTCACACCGACCCGCGTTTCCCGCAGTTCAACGGTTCGCGCAACGTCAAGCGAATTATCCGCGACTATCTGCCGAAGGCCGAGGAAGCGCTTTTGAGGACCGACCTCGCGGATGACGTCAGGGCTCAGCTGCAGTCGGCCGTCGATGAGGCGAAAGCGATGCTCGCGAACACCGTCGCCGATGACGCGCAATGCGACGCCGTTGAAGCCGCGCTGTTCGACGCTCTCGTGGCAGCCGGCGTCTATCAGGCGCCCGCCAAACCGAGTTTGTTTAACACCATCCTTGAAAAATCCTTCAAATTTACCAGCGACAAGCTTTGGGAACAATACGGACCCCGCGGTTTCAGCGAGATTCTTTAATCAACGGGCCGACATGCCGAGCGCACACAAAAAAAGGGGCGGATGATATCCGTCCCTTTTATCGTCGGCCGCTTATTCCACCCGGCTTAAAAATGCCCTTGTTCGTTCCGATTTCGGGTTGTTGATCACCTCGCGCGCCGGGCCCTGCTCAACGATAACGCCCTCGTCCATAAAGATGACCCTGTCGGCGGCATCCCGGGCGAAGTTCATTTCATGGGTGACAATCACCATCGTCATTTTTTCAGCCGCGAGGCCGCGTATGGCTTTCAGGATTTCACCCGTCAATTCCGGGTCGAGTGCGGAGGTGGGTTCGTCAAAGAAAAGAATTTGAGGGTTCAGGGCCATGGCGCGCGCGATGGACACCCTTTGCTGCTGCCCGCCGGAAAGCTGACACGGGTAGCTGTCTTCCTTGCCGCTCAAGCCCATTTTGAGAAGAAGCGCACGCGCGGTCTCCCGCGCCCGGTCTTTGTCGAGACCGAGCACACTCATGGGCGCTTCGGTAATGTTTTGCATCACGGAAAGATGAGGGAACAGATTGAAATTCTGAAAGACGAGGCCGCAGTTCAGGCGGATGGCCTTGAGTTGCTTTTTATCGGAATACACGGCTTTGCCGTTTTCGTCGTTGCCCGTCATCGTTTTGCCGTCGACGATGATATCGCCAGAATCCACCGTTTCGAGCATGGTCACGCACCGCAACAGCGTGGACTTGCCCGAGCCCGACGGGCCGATGACCGCGACGGTTTCGCCGCGGCTAACTTCGAGCGAGATGCCTTTGAGAACCGTCTCGCCGCCGAAAGCTTTGTAAAGATTGTTGATGACAAGTAGCTTGCCGCTGCCGTGGCTCACTGTATATCCGTCCTTTCACGGTTTTGCCCGAACCGTTCTTTGCTCAATGATAATAGTCGAGCTTTTTGCCGACAAACGAAAACGCGTTGG
>DAITOC010000219.1:0-2998 GCA_036834305.1 Clostridiales bacterium | reverse complement strand
AACCGTCTCCTTTACCAGGATTTATACCGCTTTACAAACTCATTTGCTGCTGCCCGGGCATCGGAATTCCCACATGGGCGTATCCCGCCGGGGTAACGGTTCTTCCGCGCGGGGTCCGGCTTAAAAAGCCGATTTGCATCAGAAAAGGCTCATAGACATCCTCGACGGTAATCGCTTCCTCGCCGATAGCGGCGGCGAGAGTTTCAAGCCCGACCGGCCCTCCCCCGTAATTCTTGATCATGGAGGTCAAAATCAGCCGGTCGATGGCGTCGAGGCCGAGTTCGTCGATTTCCATCCTGTCGAGGGCGGTTTTTGAAATTTCCCGGTCAATGACGCCGTTCCCCATCACCTGGGCAAAATCCCTTGAGCGTTTCAGCAGCCTGTTGGCGATCCGCGGCGTTCCCCTCGACCGCGAAGCGATTTCAACGGCTCCCTCGGGCACGATAACGATACCGAGAATGTTCGCGCTTCTGTTGACAATCCTCGCGAGTTCCTCGGGTGTATACAGCTCGAGCCTGAAGATGACGCCGAAGCGGTCGCGCAGCGGGGCGCTTAATTGCCCGGCCCGCGTCGTCGCCCCGACAAGGGTGAATTTCGGCAAATCCAGCCTTATAGACCTAGCGGAAGGGCCTTTGCCGATGATGATGTCAATCGCGCTGTCTTCCATGGCGGGGTAAAGCACCTCTTCCACGCTTCGTGACAGCCGGTGTATTTCGTCAATAAAGAGCACATCACCCTCATTGAGGTTGGTTAACAGAGCGGCAAGATCGCCCGGCTTTTCGATAGCCGGGCCGGACGTAACCCGCATATTGACGCTCATTTCGTTGGATATGATGCCGGCGAGCGTCGTCTTGCCAAGGCCCGGAGGACCGTAAAGCAGGACATGGTCGAGAGGCTCGCCGCGTTTGCGGGCCGCTTCCATGTACACGGCCAGATTGTCCTTGACCTTTTCCTGGCCGATGTATTCCGCGAGGACCCTCGGGCGCAGCGTGATTTCCGTCTCTTCGTCTTCGCCGATATAATCGGGCGCCATGAAACGGCCTTCGTATTCTTTTTCCATTCCGTTCACCTCCGGCGCGTTATTGTCTCGCAAGGCTCTTGAGGGCTTGTTTTATCAGTTCTCCCGGGGACAGGTTTTCATCGAGTCCGCTGACCGCCGCGGCGGCTTCCGAGCGGCTGTAACCGAGCATGACCAGCGCGCTGACCGCTTCCCCGAGAGGGCCGGAACGACCCGTAATACCGGGGCCGCTTTCTCCCGGCAGCCCCGCCGGCAGATAGGTGTCCGCTTTCAGTTTATCCTTCAGTTCAAGCACAACGCGCTGCGCAAGTTTGACGCCGACACCCTGGGCTTGCGTGATGGTTTTTATGTCGCCCGCAGCGACACAAAGGGCAAGGCTTTCGGGTTTGAGCGCGGAGAGTATCGCGAGCGCCGCTTTGGGTCCGACCCCGGTTACGGTCAGCAACAACTTAAAATATTCAAGTTCGCGCCGGTCAATAAACCCGAAAAGGTCTAGGGCATCCTCGCGGACATTGAGGTGGGTATACAGCGTTGCCCGGCTGCCTTTGGGGCCAAGCTGCCCCAATGTGTAGGAAGATGTCGAACAGTGAAAACCGACGCCCGCGCATTCCAATGCTACGCTTGACTCGTCTGTGAATAAAATTTCGCCTGTCAGGCTGTAAAACATTACAATTCCCCCGTGGCATTTTTAAACCTCATCAGCGGCCCGGCGCTGTGGGCATGGCAAATGGCTATGGCAAGCGCGTCGGCGGCGTCGTCCGGCTTCGGGATTCCGTCAAGGTTGAGAAGCAGCCTTGTCATTTCCTGCACCTGGTTTTTCTCCGCCCGACCGTAACCGACGACGCTGAGTTTCACTTGGAGCGGTGTGTATTCAAAGACGCTCATGCCCTTCTTTTGGGCTGCCAGGATCAAAACGCCCCTTGCCTGGCTGACGTCGATTACGGTTTTCTCGTTGCTGTTGTAGAATATTTTTTCGACAGCCATTGATTCCGGTTTACAGCGGTCAATGATATCGGATAACCCGTCGTAAAGGGTTTCGAGCCGTTCGTTGAAAGGAACACCGGCTTTGGTCGTTACCGTCCCGTAACACAGAACCCTGAAGCGGTTGTTTTTGTATTCGACCGCTCCGTAGCCCGCTATGGCGTAACCGGGATCGACACCGAGAATGATCATTTCTTCTGCTCCCTCTCACGAATCGCGATTCTCACCGGTGTGCCTTCCAAACCGAAAACGCCGCGTATCTGGTTTTCGATATATCGCTGATAACTGTAATGAAAAAGTTCTTTTTTGTTCACAAAACAGACGAAGGTCGGCGGGCGTGTCGAGGCCTGGGTGATATAGTAAATTTTCAGCCGTTTGCCTTTGTCCGTCGGCGGCTGGACGCGAGCCGTCGCCTCCGCTAAAACATCGTTGAGTTTGCCGGTGGATATCCTCATCGCGTTCTGGCCGTCCGTGTATTTTATCAACCCATAAAGCCGCTCAAGCCTCTGGCCTGTTTTCGCGGATATGAAAATAAACGGCGCGTACGCCATGAAAGAGAAATCCTCCATCAGGTCTTTGCGGTATGTGTCCATGGTTTTGCCGTCTTTTTCGACGGCGTCCCATTTATTGACGGCGATAATGGACGCTTTGCCGAGTTCGTGCGCGATACCCGCCACTTTGGAATCCTGCTCTGTAAAGCCTTCCAGAGCGTCTATCATGATAATGCATACCTGCGCGCGTTCGACCGCCATGCGGGCACGGATGACGGAATACTTTTCGACACCTTCCTCGACCTTGCTCTTTCTTCGCAAACCGGCGGTATCGATAAAGATGAATTTACCGTGTTCGTTTTCGATCCGCGTATCCGTCGCGTCCCTGGTCGTGCCCGAGATATCCGAAACAATAGCCCTCTCTTCACCGGCGATGGCGTTGACAAGGGAGGATTTGCCCACGTTCGGCTTGCCGATTATCGCGACCCGGATAAAATCATCCTCGTCC
>DAITOC010000218.1:0-3035 GCA_036834305.1 Clostridiales bacterium | reverse complement strand
TATTTTTGAGCAAATGTATAAAATCACCGACAAAGACGTTTGCGTTGCCATCAGTTTTCCGCGGTATTCCCGGCAGACGGTCAACGCCCTGCGTTTCGTCAGGGACAGAGGCGCCACCGTTATCTCCATAACCGACAGCGATTCGTCGCCCATAGCTCCCTTGGCCACCTATCTGCTCATCGCGCGCAGCAACATGGTGTCGTTTGTCGATTCCCTCGTGGCTCCGCTGAGCCTCATCAACGCCCTCATCGCCGCCGCCGCGCGCGTCCGAAGCGACGAAGTCTACGAAAACCTGAAGACTCTCGAAATCATTTGGAACGAGTATCAAGTCTATCAGACCCTCAATGACGAAGAGGAGGATAATAACCGTTGAACGCGTTGCTTGTCATCGGCGCCGGTCCGGCCGGTTTGATGGCCGCGGCCGAAGCCTCGCGGCGCGGGTTGAAAACAATTCTGCTCGAGCGCAACGAAAAGCCCGCGAGAAAGTTGATGATTACCGGCAAGGGGCGCTGCAACCTGACAAACAATGTTACGGGTGTCGAGCAGCTCGTCGCCAACGTTCCGGTTAACGGCAAGTTTCTTTACGGTGCGTTTTCGCGGTTTATGCCAGCGGATACGATTGCTTTTTTTGAATCGAGGGGCGTGAAACTGAAAACGGAACGAGGCAACCGTGTTTTTCCGGTGTCGGATAAAGCCTCCGATGTTGTCGACGCCTTGCGAAAAGCGGCCGCGGGAGCCCAAATGGTGCAAGGCCGGGCGGCCGGGCTTCTCATTGAAAACGCCGAAGTGAAGGGCGCGGTTACCGAGGCGGGCGAAAGGATTTCCGCGAACCGCGTTATCGTCGCGACCGGCGGTGTTTCCTACCCCGCGACGGGCTCAACCGGGGACGGGTATGAATTGGCGCGCCGGGCAGGCCACGCGATTGTTGAACTGAAACCCTCTCTTGTTCCTCTGACCGCGCACGAGGGGTTTTGTACCGACTTGCAGGGCCTTTCCCTTAGAAACATCGCCCTGAAGGTTGTCGATACGCAAACGGGCAAAACGGTTTACAAAGATTTCGGCGAAATGCTGTTTACCCATTTCGGCGTGTCGGGCCCGGTGGTTTTAAGCGCGAGTTCCCACATGCGCGATATGGCCAAGGGCAAATATGAATTGTTTGTCGACCTAAAGCCGGCTTTAACGCCCGAAATGCTTGACGCGCGCATATTGCGAGATTTCACCGAAAACCCCAACAAAAACTTTATCAATGCGCTTAACCTCTTGCTGCCCAAAAAACTTGTGCCTGTTATGGTCCGGCTTTCCGGCATCGCGCCGGGAACCAAGACCAACGGTATTACCGCGAAGCAGCGCTCGGATTTCGCGGCTTTGCTCAAGGCTTTTCGGATTACCGTCAACGGGTTTCGTCCCGTTGAAGAGGCAATCGTGACCTCCGGGGGCGTCAAAGTCAGCGAAATAAACCCAAAGACCATGGAATCCAAACTGGTCAAAGGCCTGTATTTTGCCGGTGAGGTCATCGACGCCGACGCCTATACCGGCGGCTTCAACCTTCAAATTGCTTTCTCGACAGGCTTTCTCGCGGGATTATCCGCATCTGACCAACACAATTGAGGAAAGGGAGCGAATTTATGTTTGTCAATATCGCCGTCGACGGTCCAGCCGGAGCGGGCAAAAGCACGATATCCCGCGGCGTCGCCGGAGCGCTCGGCTTCATCTATGTCGACACCGGCGCGCTTTACCGCGCGGTGGGGCTCAATGCCATGCGCCGCGGGGTTGACCCGTCCGACCGCGAAGCCGTCGCGTCGACCCTGCAAGGCACCGTGATTGAATTAAAGTTCGTCAACGGCGAGCAAAGGGTGTTCTTAAACGGCGAGGATGTTTCCGAAGCGATACGGACACCCGAGGCCTCCATGGCCGCGTCAAAGGTTTCGGCGATTCCCGCTGTCCGGGATTTTCTGTTTGATTTGCAGCGAAATATCGCCCAAAACAACAACTGCCTGATGGACGGCAGGGATATCGGTACGGTCGTACTGCCCTTTGCGCAAATTAAGTTGTTCTTAACCGCCTCGCTCGAAGAAAGGGCCAGGCGCCGGTATAACGAGCTCAAAGAAAAAGGAATGCCTGTCGAGTATGAAACGGTGCTTGCCGAGATGAAGGAACGCGACTACAACGACTCCCACCGTGAAATCGCCCCTTTGAAACCCGCCGCAGACTCCGTGTTGTTTGACAACACTGGCTTGAGCCTTGAAGAGTCAATAAAAGCAATGACCGCCTTGGTTAAGGAGAGGCTTTGATGAAGGAATTCGATTACAGCAGCGTTCGGGTGTATAAGTTGTTTAAGATCATATGGCCGATGATTAAGCTGCTGTCCCTCATTCTTTTTAGAATCCGTTACGCCGGAAGAGAGAATTTGCCGAAAACAGGGCCGTATATCATCGCCTCGAACCATATCACCTCAAAAGACCCCGCGTTTATTATGATGAGCAGGATGCACAACGTCCATTTTATGGCGAAAACCGAGTTGTTTGATAATCCGTTTACCGGTTTTCTCTACAAGCATTGCAACGCCTTTCCCGTTGCCAGGGGGCTGTCAAATAAAACCGCTGTCTTGTACGCGGTCAGGCTGCTCAAAGAGGGGCACATCGTCGGCATTTTCCCCGAGGGAACAAGGTCGGCGGATTTAACCCCGCAGGAACCGAAGACCGGCGCCGCTCTTATCGCGAGGGAAACCTGCGTGCCCGTCGTACCGGCTTGCGTTTACGCTTCCGAAGAAGTCAAGCTGTTTTCAAAAATCACGGTTCGTTTCGGCAAACCCATCGCGTTTGAAGACCTCGGATTCGGTGAAACCAAAAAAGCGTCTGAACTCCGGACGGCCTCGGCTTTAATTATGAAAGAGATAACCGAACTCTGGGAGGAAGGGCATTGCTGATCAGGAAAGCGAAAACGGCCGGATTCTGCTTCGGCGTCGACCGCGCCGTCAACATGGTTTACGACTTGCTTGACAAAGGGGAAACCGTTTATACGCTCGGGCCGATTAT
>DAITOC010000217.1:0-3050 GCA_036834305.1 Clostridiales bacterium | reverse complement strand
ACGGTTCTGGAATCGCCGTAATAATCAAAGCCCCATACCTCGTCAAGCAGCTGGTCTCTGGAATATACCCGGTTTGGGTTGCTGGCTAAGTGATAAATCAGTTCAAGCTCTTTGGGCGGCGTATCCACTTTTCTGCCGTCAACTTTCAGTTCGTAATTGGTTAAATTAATCGTCAGTTTGTCATAACGGACTTCCTTCACCCGGTTATCCGTCGCGCCCGTCGAACGCCGCATAACGGCTTTCACCCTGGCGATAACCTCTTTGGCATCAAACGGTTTGACCACATAGTCGTCCGCGCCGAGCTCGAGGCCGAGGACTTTGTCGAATGTTTCGCCCTTGGCGGTAATCATAATAATCGGCTTCTCCGACGTCTTGCGAATCTCCCGGCAGACCTGCCAGCCGTCAAGCTGCGGCAGCATGATATCGAGCAACACCAAATCGGGTTGGTGTTCCTGAAACGCTTCTAAAGCCGCGACGCCGTCGTTGGCGATAAAAACCCTGTACAAATCTTTTTCGAGATAAAGCCTGAGCAATTCGCAAATATTGATGTCATCGTCGACGACGAGAATTTTTTCACCCGACACCCGACCATCTCCTTCAACCATATTATGCACAATTCGATTTTACATGGTATATTTAACCGTTTTATGAATAAAAATCAAACTTTTGTTAAACCCGGTTCTTTTTTCTGCCGCTCGTCGTTTTTCTTTTTCTTACGGCTATGGCAATGGCTGCCGCCGCAACAGCGGCCAAAACCCCGCCGGCCAGAGCCGTTTTCCAATCCGGTTCTTTGAAAAGAGAGGAAAAGGCGCCAACATCCGCGCTTTCGGCGTCTTCGCTGTATCCGCCGGTTTGGCCGGCCGCGCTGCTGCCGGCCGTCGCTGTTTCGTACGGGTAGAATCCGGTTACGGGGAGGCTCCCGCCGGTTTCGGTCACCATGACGCCGGGAAGCGTTTCCAAACCGCTGAGATTATCGTAGCGCTTGGTTGTCGCGTTGCCGTAGGTTGTCAGCTGAAATCCGTCCGTCGCGTCGTCCCGCGGCTTAGGCGCCGCACCGGAGCCTTGCAGGAAGGTTAGCTCATAATCCTTGGTCTGGTTTATGGAACCCGCCTTGTAAGCGACATGCACATGGATCGTCTGGGAGGGTTTTGAACTGTCAAGCGGAAGCTCGAACGGCGTTTTGTTGCCGCAGGCGGAGCCGTTGATTTTGATAACCGCCGACTTGCCCGAGCCGCCCGGCATTTGGTCGGCGAAACTGACCGGCGTGAGCCAAACGCTGCTTCGTTTGTATCCCAGTTTCACATTGTACCGGAATATGTCGGAGTAAAACCCGTTTTTCAACTTAAAATAGCCGCACTTAAGCGCTTTCTCAAAGGCTTCCTCCGGAGTGGCGCCTTCCGAAAGACGGCCGCCTTTCTCCTCAACCATGGTTTTCAATATCAACAGCCGAACGGCCTCGCTGCGAATGCTCTCGGGTTTCTCGAGCGCCGCTGACATTTCGGAGGGCTGAATTTTTATCCCGTAAGCGCGATAGACTCTCGACACGAAATAGTACGCGCTGATCTCCGCCTGTGTGGCGTCGTTGTCAATCTCATAACCCGCTTCCCGGATAAACAGAATTGAAGCGTAGCGGTACAGTTCCTCTTCGCTTGTGCTTTCATTGACATCAAAACCGTTCTTTTTAAGCGTGTTTCTGAGGAATTCGAGCGCGTAATCATCGACCGTATCGATACCCTGGGCCGAAACCTCATTGTTTTTGTCAAAATACGCGTCCAAATACAGCACAACGGCCTCTTCAAGACCGGTTCCCGGCGCTATGGCGATGTCTTTCCCATACAACCGTTTGAACAAGCCGTATCTCAGGGCGCCGTACACGACGGCTGTGTACATCTTTGTGTATTCGCCATCGGTTTCGGGGTAGAGTATGCCTGCGTCGTTCTCCAGCCATTGGCGTTGTTCCTCATAGTTTTCCGTCATCCCCAGCGCCGTCATAACGGTGTTGGCGTTTGACAGAAACTCGTAGTATTCCTCTTTGACGGTCTTGGCGTCCATCGGGTAATCCTTAATAAAACCCTCGGTCTCCTCGGTGAATTCCGCAAACGTCCTTGAATACGGGTAGTCGGTTATGGGGATGGGAGAGGTGAGAACGAACTGTTCGGCCGTCTCACGGATATAAATATCCTCAAGCCAGGCGTAGCTTCTGTTCCGGGGATTCATAGCCTGCGTTTTGGCGCCGGCTGTCAGACCCTGCGAAGCGCACAGAACCGTTATCACAGCCAAAGCCGCCGCCGCGAGCCTTTTTGCTTTCATGTTAAAACCTCACCTCATGCAGAGACATTTATTGATTTATATTCAGAATATCCCGTTCGGATTATGAAGTCAATACACCGCGAGCATAACAAAAGTTGGCATACGGTCAAACGACCGAGAACCGCAGCGACGTACGCGACCGGAATACCTCACCCGCAGCGAAAAAGCAGGGCGGAAATTCCGGCCTGTTCGGGGTGTCGGGGTAAAACTGCGTTTCGAGGCAAAACCCCTTATGTTTGGTCATTTTTGTTCCGGCTTTTCCGGGAGCGCCGTTGAGGAAATTGCCCGTGTAAAGCTGCACGCCGGGCATATCGGTGAAAACTTCCATAAGTATACCGGTTGCTGGTTCATACGCGCTCGCCGCCGGTTCGCCGGTGTTTTTTTCGTTGAGGCAAAAGTTATGGTCGTACCCTAAACAGTTTTTCAACTGCTCATCGTCCGCGCTGATATCGAGCCCGATGGGTTTCGCAGCGGTGAAATCAAACGCCGTTCCTTTTACGGGCCGAAGTTCGCCGGTCGGAATGCTGTCCGCGTCCGTGACCGTGAAGCGTTCCGCGTTGATTTGAAGCGTATGGTTCAAAACAGAGCCGGCGTCAAACCCGCCGAGGTTAAAGTAGGCGTGGTTGGTGATATTGATGACCGTGTCTTTATCCGAAACGGCGTAATAATCGATAATCAACTCTCCGCCGTCCGTCAGCGTGTAGAGAACCTCAGCCGTCAGCGTTCCGGGGAAACCGTGC
>DAITOC010000216.1:0-3052 GCA_036834305.1 Clostridiales bacterium | reverse complement strand
ACGGCTTTACCGTCCAAGGCGCCTGCCATAATAAGAAAAGACCGAAGGCCGCACTCCGCCGCGGATTCCGTCATATCCTCGTCGAGTTCAAGCAACTTCAAAAAATCGCCGTTTGCCAGGGCTTCGGCGGCTTCTTTATCAAATCGGGGTCCCGCCGCGTCAAACCCGTACGGACCGTCGTCCCGAAGTTTGTGTGACATATCGCCGCTGGCCACAAAAACAGCGGAGCGCCCGAGTTTTTCGGCTGTTTCCGCGACGCATTTTCCGAAGCGGTAATGGTCGACAAACGAAAGGCCAGACAGCCCGAGCCGGACAAGTTTATAACCCGCATAAAACTCGTTGATAAAGCGCAACGGTATCATCGTTCCGTGGTCAAGTGTTTTGTCCCTTTCGCCGAGAGTGCCCGCGGGTATACCCTGCGCTTCGGCTTGCCGCGCCAGTTCGTTCGCAAACGCGGTATCGTAGTCAGCACGGATAACGGTCCCCGGAGCACCGAAGCCGCGGAAGTTCCCGCTCGCGGCCGCTCCCGGCGAGATATGAAAATAATCGGCATAGAGAACCGAATGAGGAGAGGAAAGAATGATCACATCCGGCTTCAGGCGGGCAATCCGCTTAGCCGCGGTTCTGCACGCGTCAATAGTGGCTTGTATTTCTTTTTCCCTGCCCCGCCCAATTTCCGGTAAAATAACGGGTGGATGCGGCATAACAAACGCTCCCGTGACCGGCATAAGGTATTCCCCTTTTCTTTTATACTCCTATTTAAACACTTCAGCCCGCATTTCTATTATTATACCATAAAACAATGTGTTTGCGCGTCTTGTATAAGAAAGAATTCCGCCCGCGCTCTTTAAGCGCCGGCGGAACAACAAACCGTTACGAATACACTTGTCTGATTATTTCCCGGGGAAGCGGGCGATACCCTTTTATTCGCATGAGTTCGCTCACTGTCAGAATACGAAACCCCCTGTCCCTCAACACAGGCAGAATCATCTGCAATGCCCGCTCGGTCCCGCTCGCGTCATCATGAAACACCACTATGTCGCCGTCTTTTATGTCGTTTAACACGCTTTTTTTGATTTCCCCGGGGCCGATTCCGCGCCAATCGCCGCTGTCAATTGTCCACAATACGATGGGGTACTCTATCGCGGCTGCCGTCTTCGCGTTCAACCTGCCATAGGGCGGCCTGACGAATCGCAGCTTATAATCGGGTAAAACCGCTTTTACGGCTTTTTGCGTTCTTGAGATTTCTTCTTTTATTTGTTCATCGGTCAGGCCCGTTAAAGCAATATGCCCGTAAGTATGATTTCCCAGTTCATTGCCCCACGCGACCGCGGTTTTGAGGGTGTTTTCCCTGCCCGCGATGTTTTTACCGTTTATAAAAAAGGTCGCTGTGCCTTCATATTGTTTTAAAAGTTTCAGAATTTCAACGGTGTTTTCGCCGGGGCCGTCATCAAAGGTGAAGGAAACGACGGCCCGGTACGCCGGTTTTTCGCTTGTATTTTTCGGGAAACCGCCTTCCATTCGGAAGAATGCCGAAACAGCAATGGCTGTTATCAAGAACGTCATAGCAGTTAAGGCAAGAAGAGACGCGCGCCTCATTCCCGTTTTCTCTTCCGTCCGAATAGTTTTGTCACATAACCGTCAATGGACGCGACACTCTGAAAAATCTGGAAGAACAGGAGAAACAGTATAAACCCTGCCAGACTGTTTCTCAGCGGTATATTGATTCTTTCCTGGAACGCGTACATACTCCAAAACC
This sequence comes from Clostridiales bacterium, assembly GCA_036834305.1. GTDB lineage: Bacteria > Bacillota > Clostridia > Oscillospirales > Acutalibacteraceae > UBA1447. Next base: position 1,293 of record DAITOC010000216.1, on the reverse strand, counting down.
AGATGATCGAGAAAACGAGAGTCAGCAGTGTTAAAACGCCGACAAAGAGGTAGTAGCCGCACAGCGCCAGGATGATGCCGGGAATAAAGCCGAACACATACGCCAAATCAAGATAAATAATGGACAGGTTAACATAGGCCATATACTTCGAATAAAACGAGCCCTGGTTCCAGGGTTTCACGCGCTGAAAGCCCTCAAGCATACCGATTGCCCAGCGTTTTCGCTGCCTGTATAATCCGCGGAGGGTTTCGGGAACCGTCGTAAAACCGACGGCCGTCGGTTCATAGCCGGACGCCAGGCCTTTTTCGAGGATTTGATATGTCAGGACGATGTCTTCGCCGACGCTGTCGGTCCATCCCCCGCACTCCCTGACGGCTTGCGTCGAATAAGCGCTGAAAGCCCCCTGCGCCACTAAAGTCGAGCGGTAACTTCCCTGAAACCTCTTAATCGCGGCGATGCTCAGCAGATAGTCGTATATTTGCATCTTGGCGATGATCGATTTGCCGCTGTTGTGAACGAACAGATTGCCCGCGACACACGCGCTGCCTTTGCAAACGATATGGTTCATAATTCTGCGCACCGCGCTCTTGTGGAGGAACGTATCGGCGTCAACCGTAATGAAGTGTTCGGTTTTTACCATACTCAGCCCCAGGTTCAACGCGTTTCTTTTGCCGATATCGGAACAGTATATATATTCAATCTTTCGTTTTTCGCAACTTTTGGCTGCCTCTTTTTTAACAATGTCAGCCGTTGCGTCCGTTGAGCCATTATCAATGACCAAAAGGCGTATGCTTCCGCCATAATCCTGATCGCGAATGGATTCGATCGCTTTCGCGATACCTTTTTCCTCGTTCAGGGCGCACATGATAACCGTTGTGTCCGCACAGGTATTGGGGTAGCGGTAAAGTTTTTTATGAAGAAGATTTGAAAAGAATACCGTACTGACCAGATAACCCGGCAGGAGCGCTATGCCGATAATCACCCACCAGACATAAAAGGCGGGCAGCCAGACAGAAACGGCGCATGCCCAAAACACTGCCAGAATGGTTGATACTAAAAGCCATATTCCGCCCAATGTGACGGATAGTTTGAATTTGCTTTTCATTTTGTCACCTCGCGTTATCAATTTATGACAACACACGGAAAACGGTGACAAGCTGTTTAATAACAAACAGAAAAACGGCGGCCCTTGTCGGACCGCCGCTCGGGTAGGGTTGACGGGTCACACTCCGCTTGGGTTGGTTTGGTCAATCGTCGCCGTATAGCTCGTAGCCGCCGACAGGATGTTCAAAT
>DAITOC010000215.1:0-3053 GCA_036834305.1 Clostridiales bacterium | reverse complement strand
TTACCGGACGGTGTTCAGGGGAACCGTATCGGGCGAACCGGTGAAAGCCTGCATGGTATTATCGGCGTCACAGTTGATTCCCTCGCGTTTTATAACCTTAATGACGGTCCGCATGAGGATTTTGAAATCCAAGGTAAACGATATGCCCTCGACATAAGCGACGTCGTATTCAAACTTCTCCTCCCAGGTTATCGCGTTTCTGCCGTAAATCTGGGCCAATCCGGTAATTCCGGGCAGAACCTCATGCCTGCGGGCCTGGCGTGGGGAATACAGCGGCAGATATTCGACAAGCAAAGGGCGCGGACCGATGAAACTCATGTCCCCCTTTATGACGTTGAGAAGTTGCGGCAATTCATCGAGGCTCACTGCTCTGAGAAATCTGCCGATGCGGGTCATTCGCTCCATATCCGAAAGCGGTTGGGAACTTTCCGCAGGATGCACGGCCATGGTACGAAATTTGTTGATGGTGAATACCTTGCCGCCTTTGCCCGGGCGTTTTTGCCGAAAAAGCACCGGCCTGCCGCCCCCTGTCAGTAAAATCAACGCGGCAATGGCCGTTATCAGAGGCGAGAAAAGCAACAGAAGCGTTAAAGCGGCAAAAAAGTCAATCAACCTTTTAATTCTTATGTACACCCGGACCTCACCTTTCGACTATCACGCCATTTCAGCCGCCGCGAACTCCTCATGCGTTCTGAGGCCGGCATAATTGGGGACTATTTTTTTCAGAAGCGGACGAACCGTATCGTTGTCAACAGCCCTCAATTTTTCAAGAACACTGATAAACAGTTCCTCGTCAACCTCGACGGGGGTTGTGACAAAAATTTTATTGTTCGCCGTCATTTGCCTGCCTTCCATCTCTTCGGCAAGCGTCAGCTCTTCAAACAGTTTTTCTCCCTGCCTCAGCCCGGTAAACCGGATATCCATGTCAAGATATGGCGTATAGCCGGATAACCGGATGAGATTTTCGGCGAGGGAAAGAATTTTCACCGGATCGCCCATATCCAAAACGAAAACCTCCCCGCCTTTTGACAGCCCGCCTGCCTGCACCACAAGCTGGGCAGCCTCGGGGATGGTCATAAAATACCGGGTGATGTTCGGGTCGGTGACCGTCACCGGGCCGCCATGCTCGATTTGCTCTTTAAAGATCGGAATGACACTGCCATTCGAGCCCAGAACGTTGCCGAAACGAACGGCCGCGAAACGGGTATTCTCCGAATGGCGGTCAAAATACTGGATAATCAGCTCGGTAACCCGTTTTGTCGCGCCCATGACATTGGCCGGGTTGACAGCCTTGTCGGTGGAAAGGATGATAAACTTCCGGACGTTGGCTTTAAGTGCCGCCTTCGCGGTATTGTATGTGCCGAAGATGTTGTTTTTTACCGCTTCGCAGGGGCTTTCTTCCATTAACGGGACATGCTTATGGGCGGCGGCGTGGAAGACGACGGTCGGCTTAAATTCGTCGAAAACCTCTTTCAAACGGTTTTCGTCCTGCACGGAACCGATGCGGATCACAATTTCGGGGGAACCTTTGTATTTGTTGTCAAGCTGGTTTTTCAGAGAAAAAGCGTTGTTTTCGTAATTGTCAAATATAACGATGACGGCCGGCTCGTACAACGCGGCCTGACGGCATAACTCGCTGCCGATGGAACCGCCTCCGCCCGTGATAAGCACAACCTGGTCTTTCAGATACGAGCATATATCGCTGTCAAGTTCCACCTCGGGGCGCGGCAGCAAGTCCGTAATCTCGACATGCCTTATTGTACTCAGATTGGGTTTTTCGTTTTGCATTTCATGCAGAGAGGGTGAGGTTTTCAAAACGCAGCCGGTTTCAAGCGCAATTTTTATCACTTCGGTCTGCCTTTCCGCCGCGGCAGACGGCAGGCAGATGATAATCTCGTCAACGGCATACTTCACGGCCAGCTCAGGTATTTTTTCACAGCCGCCGCGCACGGGCACCCCTCTGAGTCGCTTACCCTGTTTCTCTGTGTTGTCGTCGACCACCACCACGGGGCGGCCGAGCCGGAATCCGTTGGCCTCAAGTTCGGAAATGATAATCATACCCATGGTCCCCGCGCCGACGATCATAACGCGCTTTTCCTTGGTTACCAATTCCAAAGAAGTATGCTTTTGCTTTCGCCTAGCGGCGCGGTACAACAGCCGCAAACCGCCGATAAGCGCGGCGATGGTCAGCGTTCCGGTAAAATAAACAGCCGGTGTCAGCGTGGAAATGGGTAATCGCGGAATTTTTAAGTTTTTCCCTATCGCGTCGATACCGACACCTAAAATGCTGCCGGTTAAAACCGCGCCGGCGCATTGCATCAACTCGTGCATACCGGCATACTGCCAAATGCTGCTGTAAAGGCCGAACATGCGAAAAACCAGTAAATACGCCAGTGTCACGAACGGAGCGCGGCTTAGCAGTTGATTCATTAAATACTGCGGAATATCGCCGGCGAACAAAATATACGCGGTCAGGAAGTAGCCCAAATTGACAAAAACAGCGTCAAAGACTAATAGCACAAGCTGTTTTGAGAGCTTATTAATTTTTCGGAATGTCTTTTTCAATACACGCCCTCCCGAAATATAACCGCGTTGTCACACAAAAGGCGATTTTTCACAATATAATCGAATTGTATTCTATTACTTTTCCTCATTAAAGTCAAATGGTAAAAACGGTAATTCCTTTAAAAGCTTTCTATATCAAGCCCTTTGCTTTCGGTAAGACGGCTTTGCTCTTTTGCCCGAAACTGTTTCGGTGTCAATCCCGCGCATTTCTTAAAACTTTTGTTGAAATGGCTTTGGTCATAGTATCCGAGCGCGGTCCATATCTCGGAAATAGGTTTTTCCGGGTCGGCAAGCAGTTTCTTGGCTTCTTCGGTCTTTTGTTTTTGTATGTAATCGGTAATACACAAGCCGGTTTGTTCTTTGAAACTGCTGTTGAGATAGCTCGCGTTCATACCGAGGCTCCGGGCTGCCTCCGCGACAGAGATTCGCTCGTTGAGATGCTTTGAAATATACTCTTTGACACCGGCCACGGAAACGCTCAAGCCGGT
>DAITOC010000214.1:0-3117 GCA_036834305.1 Clostridiales bacterium | reverse complement strand
AAATGTATTTCAATGTCCGGCTGACGCTGGTGCCGACGATGTTTATCGGGGCGCTTTTTTTGATTTTCGCGTTTTACTACGCGGGCATCATCAAACCCGGTAACAGAATGAAAATCATTTCCCTTGTGCTGCTGCCGGAATTGCTGTGCGTCTGGCCGCTTTTCACAAACAAGTATTTTTATCTTGTTTTGATATCCAAAAAATTCGGCGGAAATGAGGATGTTTGGGGCATCCTGATGTTTGTCAGCGAAGTGATTACATACCTTTATGTCATTGCCGCCGTTGTGATCATCGCAAAGAAGCTTCGCAGCAGAGGAACGAGCAATGTTTCTTTGTTTGTCGTTGCCGTGGCCGTCCCTATGCTGATACAGGTGCTGCAGTTTACAATCAAACCGTTATCGGATCTCGGTATTTACCTGACGCCACCGGGGTTTGCGGTATTCAGCGTGGTTTGCACGGTTTATGTTCTGAAACACCGGTTGATCGAAATCGTGCCAGAGGCCTCGCATCAGCTTTTTACTATTCTCAACGAAGCCGTGTTTATTCTCGACGCCGATGGCCGAATCATGGAGGCCAACGATGCCGCCGGCTTATACTTGAAAGACGTCCTGGAATACAAGCCATATATGAATTTCACAACAGTGATTGACGCGCTGGCCCGGTACAGTGACGATAACAGCAAGCTGACGAAACTGAAAAGCCGGGTCGGTGAACACGGAGGCGGCTCCTATGAGGACGTATTGGCGCTGCGTCTTCCGCCGTCGGGCAACCGGCAATACGCGGTGCGAATTTCGCCGATTTACACCAACGGAAAAAAGCTCATCGGCAAACTGGTTGTTGTCAACGATATGACGGAGTACAGAAACCAAACGCTCGTCAGCGAGAGGAACCGCGTCTCCGACAGGCTGCATGACAGCCTGGGCAACAGCATCAACGTTATCAGTTCCAACCTGGAATATGTGATGAACAATTTTGCCGACACCGATGAGGTCCGGGAATGCCTGCGGGTTTCGCATGACCGGGCGGTTGGCGCTTTTGTGCAGCTGCGAAGAATCGTGGAGGAACTCACGCCGATCGATATTGAGCAAAGAGGCTTGCTAAGAGCCCTGGATACCCTGTTTTACAGGCTGCGGGTCAAGGGCCTGTATGTCGATTTCTCACACAACATCAGAGACGACAGCCTGCTGAGCCAAAGTAAGATCGGCGACACGATCTATTACCTCTGCCAAGAAGCCATCAACAACGCCATTGTGCACGGCCGGGCGAAGAATATCACGGTTACGCTTTTCAGTGGCGGCGGTGTTTTGAAACTGTTTATCACCGATGACGGCGCCGGCTGCGAGCTCATTGTGCCGAACAAAGGCCTCAACAGCATGAAAAGCCGCGTCGAGTCGCACGGCGGTGAGTTCAACGTCGGTTCGCCGAACGGCGGGGGTTTTAATATTAAAGCGACGCTGCCGGCGCCGGCTGCCACCGAAAAAAGCGCGGCGCCGCTCGGGGCGGGGGGGAGCGTATGATACGAATCATCATCGTCGACGACGATATCGAGTCGGCAAAGGCGTTAAAAAGGGTCATTGACGGCAAAGAAGGCGTCGTCGTCGAAGGGATGTTTGAAAACGGGGAGGAAGCCGTTGACAACTGCCTGAAGACGAAGCCGGACCTCGTGCTGCTGGATGTCCAAATGCCGGGAATGGACGGCATCGAAGTCTGCCGGCGCGTCAAACAGGGCGACCCGTGCATTAAAATACTCATTTTGACATTCTATCAAATTAAGGAAAACGAAATCGCCGCTATTCAAAGCGGCTGTGACGGCTATCTTTACAAAGGGCACAGCGGCGACGAAATGCTGGCCATTATTAAAAGCACCATGAACGGTTTGACGACTTACGACAACGGCGTCAGAAAAACGATACATGACCAAATGATGGACAAAAAGGAGATGCAGGCAATAAGCGACGGCCTTGAAAAACTCTCGGAGAGGCAGAAAGCGATTATCAGCCTCATCACCGCGGGCAAACGGGACAGCGAGATTGCCAAAGAACTTTTTATCGATGAAGGATACCTGCGGAACCAGCTTGTCCATATCCGGACAGCGCTCGGGCTTCGCAACAGCAAGGAACTGGCGGTTTGGGGAGCGAGAGCGGGGCTGTGAAGGCCGGGGCAGCCATACATGAAGACGAAGTTTGCAAAAGCCGTTACTTGAAAAATGTGACATTTGTAACCTTGCAATAAATAACGCGGCGTATATAATGAAAGTACATAGCATATTCTGTCGAGAATCGGATGTATCCGCCGACCGGATAGCCCGCCGTGCAGGCGGCCTTTCAATTACCTACTTCTTTTTTTACCCTCATTCCGCGTGCGAGCCGTCGAAAGACGGCTTGTGCGCGTTTTTACCGTCACGGTCCGTTCATCACGGTGAAATTCAGGGTTCTTTGGCCCAGCGGCGTCGGCGAGCCGACGAGCAGATAGGTGACGGTTATGCCCGCGCAGACGCTGTTGACCGCGGGAACCTTCCCCCAAAAAGGCAGGGAAACGCTTTCACCGGGCTCGAGCAAGCCGGTTTTCATCGGATAAAAACGCAGGCGCATGCCGGCGCTTGTGACCGCCAGGATTTTCATGCGGTATTTCTTTGAGAGGTTGGTGACCGTCAAGGCGGTGTCTTTGGAACAGACGGTTCCCTCGGCGCTGCTGTCAAACGCGGCGAAGACGCCCAACGAGTTGTTTGTCGTCGCGTGAAAACGCGGATAAGCCGGGTCCGAATACACATCGGTGATGTCGTCGGTGAGCAGCAGTTTCATCAGCAGGCGGGCGGAATAGCCGTCCTTGTATTCCATCCCGTGGAAAAGCCCTTCGACAAACCATGTGTTGTCCGGCAGATAGGCTGTGGAGGCGTCGACCGTCATCGCGGGGGAAATATACCGGCTGTCGCCGTTCAGGGCTATGTACCCGTCGGGAAAACGTGAGCCGGCCGGCGCAACTGTCGCGCCGGTCGAGGAAGTGACCGGGATGATGCCGTCGGAATTGACCTTCAGCCCCGTTACGATGGTGTGGTCCGTGCCGGCGATAATCGAAACATTCATCCCGTATTCGTCATTGCAGCGCCGCAGACTTGCG
>DAITOC010000213.1:0-3134 GCA_036834305.1 Clostridiales bacterium | reverse complement strand
GCTAACGCAGTCTCCGCTTCCTGCCGCAAGGAAAGACGGCAGTTGCCGGAGCGTTTGATGGCCATGCCGAACATCTCAAAGGATATTTCGTCGGGCGTTTCACCGAAAATCATCAGGAGAAGAAGGTGCCCGCATTCATGGGCGATACAGGCGGCGACAGCGATGGGCGCCGTTCCGCTTTTGTCGAAGACAAACAGCAGGGCCACAGCGGCGGCAAACGAAAAGCCGACTTTAACGCGGGGGTTTTCATACCTGAATATCATCGGCGCTGATAACACGGGATGGATTGCAGCGGATACCGTTAATCCGGATTTCAAAGTGGAGGTGCGGCCCGGTCGTCTCGCCTGTCGCGCCGACAAGAGCGATCGTCTCACCCTGCCGGATTCGCTCGCCTTCCCGGGCGATGATTTCGGAGCAGTGGAGGTAAACCGTCTCGAACCCGTCCTTGTGCTCAAGAATGATATATTTGCCGGAAAGTTTACCGACACCGGTTTCTTTGACTGTTCCGTAAAACGCCGCGGCTATTTTTTCTCCCTCGTCCGCGGCGATGTCGATACCCGTGTGGACACCGTATACGCCGGTAACGGGATGCACCCTGTAGCCGAAACCGGATGTCAGTTTCCCCCGCAGAGGCGTCGTGATTGAAGCGGTTATGTAATACGGAGCGAACGACGCGTTTTTGGACGCGGCGGAGACGGTCTCATCTTCACCGCCCGCCCCGTCCTGCTTCGTTTCATCGGTATTTTCCGCGGCTTGCGTCTCTTGCTCTTGTTCGTCGGCACTCCCGGTACTCTCAACTTCGCTTTCGCCGGTTACGCCGCTTTTGTCATCATCGGCCTTCGCGCCGGTTTTTTCTTGGTTTGCGCCTGTCTTCCATTCGTCAGCCGGCAGAAACACAAAGCCCGACATTTCCTTCAAAGCGGCCACTACCTCGCCGGCGGTCATGTCGGTGAGCATGATTTTATCGTATCGCTCTTTGATCTGTTTGAGGGAATTCGGGCTTGCTTTCCCCACCAGAAACACGACAAGGAGAGCCGCGGCGCAAACGACCGATTGAACAACGATCAGACGGACAAGATAATCCGGCTCGGCAACCCGCGCGCCGGAGCGCGTTCTCTCCCCGGTTCGCCGGCGGCTGTAATTCCTTTCGTCTCTGCCCGCCCTTGTGTAACTTTTCTCGCTTTCCACCGCTGTCCCCCCATTCGCTTCTTATAAAAGTCTATGCCGGAGGGAGGTCGCCATATACCTGATTCGGGTAAAAAAAGGATAAGCCCCCTTTAAAATAAAAGAGGGCTGACGCGCAAATCAAAAAAGACGGTTACTCGGCAAGACCGGCGGCCTTCCGAAGGTCGGCGGCACGATCGGTTTTCTCCCAGGTAACGCCGATATCGGTCCTGCCCATATGCCCTGCCGCCGCCAACGCGCGGTAGATGGGGCGCCGGAGCTGCAGATACTCGATAATGGAAGCGGGGCATAAGTCAAACTGCTCGGTAATAATTTTTCCCAAAGTTTCGTCGGCAATGACGCCTGTGCCGAATGTGTCGACCATGACGCTGACCGGCTGCTCAACGCCGATGGCGTATGCCAGCTGCACCTCGCATTTTTTGGCAAGACCCGCGGCGACTACATTTTTAGCGACGTATCTCGCCGCGTAGGCCGCGGAGCGGTCCACTTTGGTCGGGTCCTTTCCGGAAAACGCCCCGCCGCCGTGGCGGGAATAGCCGCCGTAAGTATCGACGATAATTTTGCGCCCCGTCAGGCCGCTGTCGCCCTGCGGGCCGCCTGTGACAAAACGGCCGGTCGGGTTGATATAGATAACGGTATGCTCATCCATAAGTTCAGCAGGAATAACAGGCTTGATAACATGCTCGATAATGTCGGCCCGAATCGTATCGAGTTCGACGGCCGCGCTGTGCTGCGAGGAAACGACGACGCAATCGACCCTCAACGGTTTGTCATTCTCGTCATACTCGACGGTGACCTGTGACTTGCCGTCTGCCCGGAGATACGTCAGCGTTCCGTTCTTTCGGACCAAGGTCAGGCGGCGGGCCAACTTGTGGGCGAGTGAAATCGGAAGAGGCATCAGTTCCTCGGTTTCGTTGCAGGCAAACCCGAACATCATGCCCTGGTCGCCGGCTCCCTGCCGGTCAACACCCAAGGCGATATCCGCGGATTGCTCATGGATGGATGTTAAAATAGCGCAGGTGTTGCCGTCAAAGCCTTTTTCGGCATTGTCATACCCTATATCGCAGATCACTTCCCGCGCGATCTTCGGAATATCGACATAGCAGCTCGTCGAAATCTCACCCATCACAAGCACCATGCCGGTGGTGCAGCAGGTTTCGCAGGCGACTCTCCCCGTTTTGTCCTGCTCTAGAATAGCGTCAAGGACGGCGTCGGATATCTGGTCGCAGATTTTGTCCGGGTGCCCTTCCGTTACGGATTCGGATGTAAACAAATGGCGCGCCATGGCAGTATTTCTCCTTTTTTAATAAAATAACGCTCGCGGGCTTAACCGGCGGGCGCTTTTAACACCTTATCTTTCGGTTAACACCGCAGGATTTGGCACCTTGATAAATACAGGTTGCCGGGCTTCACAGGGCCTGTCCCTCAGCCGCTCTTTATAAGGAAATATTGAATTGTTGTACCTATTATATACCTGCCCGTTTCTTTTCGTCAAGATACGCGGGGTAAAGTTTATATACTGTTCATTTTTTTAGATCAAGCGAAGTTTTTTCAGTATGTTTTTAATGGGGTAAATGAGCGCGGCGGAAATCGCGGCGTTCAACCCGCCTTTTATCAGATTGAAAGGAATGATAAACGGGACGAGCATATCTTTGACAACCTGAAGCGGCGCGCCGAGAAAGTGAACCGTAAAGATTAAATTCAAAGGGATCATGACAGCCGTCATTGACAGCGCACCCAAAGCAAGCCCGGCAACAAGCCCCCGCCAGTTGTTCCATTTTTTATTGATAAGGCCGGACACAAGAACCAAAGCCCCGGAAGCGCAAAAATGCATGACAATCCCGACCCATCCGCTTTGCGCGCTGATGGTGAGGCCTTGAATAACACTGACAACAAGCAGAATCATCAAACCGGCACCGGGTCCGAAAAGCATTGTGCCGAGAAGAACC
>DAITOC010000212.1:0-3181 GCA_036834305.1 Clostridiales bacterium | reverse complement strand
AGCACTTTGCCAGCGTAATTGCGAAAATGGCCGAGCAGGAGCCTCAGCAGCGTGGATTTGCCGCTGCCGCTGCTGCCGACAATCGCGTAGCTTTTGCCCTTGTCGAATCGAAGCGATACATTCCTGAGCGTTTCTTTATCGCTTTCATAAGCGAAGCTGACATTATCAAGCGAAATCCCCTCCTCAAAACTGTCAACGCTTACGCCGGCGCCAAGCGGTTGACGGCTTTTCTCAACGGCTTTCGCGAGCTTTTCAATCAGCGCGGCCGCCGCTTTTCTGTTGACAAGCAGCGGCACCAATCTTGTGACAGGCCCTATCGTGTAATTCTGAAGCTGAATGAAGGCGAGCACGGAGCCGATTGTCATGTCGCCCCGAAACACAAAATAGGTGCCCAGGCAGACCAGCACGATACTGACCAGGACTTGGGATATCGCGCTGATAATCGACACTTTGTCGTGCGTTTCGCGCCGGTTTCGCTTGACTTCCTCGAGCTCGAAGTTCTTGTTGTCAAACAGGCTCATCACTTCTTTTTCGGCTTTGAAACTTTTAATAACCGTGAAACCGTTGAGAAGATCCTTCATCTGGTCGACAAATCCCTCGTTTTTGGAGGATGCCTGCTTTTCGACGGCGGTCATTTTTTTGCCGTATATCATGGATACGGAGGCCGGTATGAGCGTCGCAGCCATGACGCAGGCCATCAGCTTCACATTAATGAACGCCATGGCGATGACGCCGCCGAGCAACAATGCGGATTGGTAGAACAAGCTGATGTTGGCCGCGAGGTAATTGGACTCGATTTGAGCGAGGTCGTTTGAAAAAGCCGAAATGAACTTCGCGGAGGATGTCTCACCGAATTCACCGACGGATTTGTTGAGAATGTTGTTGAAAACAAATTTCTTGAACTGTGAGAGGCCGCATTTCAGATACCTGTTGCGGTAGGTTTTTTGAATAATATTGAAGGTCAGGGAAACGGCCATGGTCAGCAGCGCGAGAGAGATGCCTTTTTTCAGCAGGGAAAAATCGGTTTTTTCCATCGCCTCCGTTATATATTTAAAAATGAAAGCGATGCTGATATTGCTCAGGGAGTCCGCGAAGACTGTCGTCAGCGTGACATAAAAATTTTTCTTGTTATTGACCATCAGCTGGCGCCTGCACTCGTTTGAGAAAGGCTCTTTTTTCAAACAAAACACCTCTTTTGCCGGTTTGACCGGTTTTGGTTTCAGTATACGGGAACCGGCGGCGGCAAACCTTGATTATTTTGCTCAAATCTCCCTGTTTCTTGATTTTTTCAACCGTTCCTCTATAATGTTTTCGGGATGGTGTTTTTTGTGATATTGTGCCGGCACGATGAATTTTGTATCAGCGAAGAGACAACCGCGGCCGAATCGGAAGAGGCCGGCGGCCTTCACAGCCACGCGTATGTCGAAGCGCTGTTTGTCCTCGCCGGCGAGTGCGAGCTGTTTATCAAAGAAAAGATGTACCGGCTGCACAGGAACTATATGATTATCATCCCGAACGGGGTAAAGCACAGGACAATTTCCTCCGCTAAATGCCGCAAGCTGTTTGTGGCTCTGCCGCTTCATTACATTCATGTTTTTCTCGCGCCGGCGTTCAATGATTTGCTCTTCGCCAGGGCATTAAAACTCAGCCTTGACGAAACGCGTTTCGCGAAAAGCGTTTATCAAAAAATCTGCGGTGAATGCGCGCTCAACGACAAGTATTCGCAAGACATGCTGAAAAGCTGTGTTCTCGAGTTTTTTGTCACATTCTCACGCAACATTGAAAATAACCGGTTGTTTGAAAAAGAAGCGACCGTAATCGATGAAATTATCGTCTTTCTTACGCAGCACTACGCCGAGGAAATCGGCTTAAAAACCGTTTCGCAGCAATTCTTTGTCAGCCGCTCTTATCTGTCGCGCCTGTTTAAGGCGAAAACCGGGCGCGGTTTTAACGAATACCTAAACAAAATCCGGATTGAGCAGGCGAAAATCCTGCTGAAAACCACCGCGCTGCCGATTACGGAAATCGCTTTCGGCTGCGGATTCAACGACAGCAACTATTTTTCAAAAGTGTTCAGCCGGGCGGAAGGGACCTCGCCGCATTTGTTCCGGAAAGGCGTCGGAGGCCATGAAGAAACGACAGATTAGCCGCCCGTGCAAATGCCGGCAGCTTGTCTTGCGGCGACGAATATGGTAGAATTTCTGACATTAAACGACCGGAGGGCAACAATGGCGGATAAAGCGGTGTTTCAAAAGGCAAAATATTTCATAATCGACATGGACGGCACATTCTACCTCAGCGGGAGCCTGATCGAGGGCTCCCTTGAATTCATCGGCAGGCTCGGGGAGACGGGACGGGACTTTCTGTTTTTTACCAACAACTCCTCAAACAATGTGGATGTATGCGCCGGCAAGCTCGCGAAAATGGGGTTTGCCGTACCGAATGACAAAATCGTCATTTCATCGCACGTTACGATTGACTGGCTTCAAAGAAACCGCCCGGGCGAATCGGTGTTTTTGCTCGGCAACGAGCTGCTGGAAGCGGATTTTAAAAAAGCCGGAATCAACCTTGTCAAAGACAAGCCCGATATTGTGGTTCTCGGTTTCGACACGACCATTACCTACCAAAAAATGTGGGACGCTGTGAGGTTTCTTGACGCGGGCGCCTTTTACATAGCCACGCATCCCGATTTGAATTGCCCGACGGAAGACGGCTATATGCCGGATACCGGCTCGATGATCGAGCTGTTCGCCGCCTCGACGGGCAGAAGGCCGCTGGTCATGGGCAAACCGATGACCTCGACCGTCGACTACCTGACGCGCCTTCTTGGCTGTGAAAGGGATGAGCTGGCCTTTGTGGGTGACCGCCTCGCGACGGATATCGCCATCGGCGCGCAGCACGGTATCCCGTCGGCGCTTGTGCTGACAGGCGTGACGACCCTTGAGGAATACAAGCGGGCGGATGTTCGCGCCGACGCGGTCGTCGAGAGGTTGTCCGGGTTGTGTGAATTTCTATAACGATCGGATCATGACGCCATGAAGATGTTTACCGGCAGCGCCCGAACAGAATACCTCGTTACCGGCGCCCTTGTCGCCGCGCTCTACGCCGGGCTGACCTACGCGTCGGCCGCGCTGAACCTCGCTTATGGCCCTGTGCAATTCCGCTTGTCGGAAGCGCTGAC
>DAITOC010000211.1:826-3181 GCA_036834305.1 Clostridiales bacterium | reverse complement strand
ATTGTGTCAAAAAATTCGTCCACCTGGTAACGCGCGATAATCTCCTTTAAAAATATATCGGGCTTGGCGCTCGCGATGCCGGTTTTGACGCCGCTTACCCGAAGCCGGACCAAAAGTTCTTCCATGCCATCGTAGAATGTCAGCTCAAACATACCCTTTTCCCGATAGTATTCGCGGTATTTTTTGACCGCCGCGTCTGAGGTTTCGGCGTCAAACCCGAACACCGTTTGGAAGCTGTCGTGCAGCGGGGGGCCGATAAAGTAACGGAGCTTCTCCTCGGGGGGAGGCTCTAAACCCATGTGGGCGAGAGTGTGGTAAACGCCGCCGAAAATGCCCTTACCCGTGTCGGCCACCGTCCCGTCAAAGTCAAAAAGCACCGCGTCAAATCTGCTCATTTTCGTCTCCTTTATCTTTACGCTCGGAGACTATGCTATCATATCCGGTTATAATTTACAATTATTTCTTCGTGTGCTATAATCTGATTTAACTTTGATTTCGGAAGTGATTGGTATGAATTACGCTTTTTCCGGCCGGATTTCTTCGCTGCAGCCCTCGGCTATCCGTGAAATATTGAAGGCGACGGCCAACAGCGACGTTATTCCGTTTTCCGCCGGCAACCCGGCGCCCGAGGCATTCCCCATTCAAGAAGTCGCTGAGATTTCGGCCCGGATATTCGCCGAACGCCCCGTTTTGGCTCTTCAGTACGGCGTGACGGAAGGCTACGCCCCGCTGCGCGCGCGCGTCGCCGCGTATATGAAAGCGAAGCACGGCGTCGGCCGGGATTTTGACGCCGTGATCATCACAAGCGGCGCCCAGCAGGTCATGGACCTCGCGGTGAAAGTGCTTTGCGACGAGGGCGACACCGTCATCTGCGAGTCGCCGTCGTTTATCGGTTCGCTCAACTGCTTCCGCTCGTATAAATGCGAACTCGCGGGCGTCGATATGGAAGCGGACGGTATGGATATCGCCAAACTCGAGCAGATTTTGAAACAGGAGAAAAGAGCGCGCTTTATCTATACCATACCGAACTTCCAAAACCCGTCCGGCGCGACGATGTCGCTCGAAAAGCGAAAGGCTGTTTACGCGCTGGCCAAACAGTACGGCACGCTCATCGTGGAGGATAACCCCTACGGCGACCTGAGGGCTGAGGGTGAAAATCTGCCGTCGATCAAGAGCATGGACGAGGACGGCATCGTGATTTACGCCGGTTCGTTCTCAAAAATTTTAGCGCCCGGCATCCGCGTCGGCTTCACCGTCGCCCCTGCGCCGGTCGTCGCGAAAATGACCGTGGGCAAACAGGCGAGCGATGTGCATACGCCGCTGTTTTCCCAACTGCTCGTCGACGAATGGATGGAAAAATACGACTTTGAGGCGCATATAGAAAAAATACGAAGCATATACCGCGCGAAACTGAATTTGATGTGCGGCCTGATTGACAGCGAACTCGGCGGCTTTGTCACTTACAACAAACCGGAAGGCGGCCTGTTCGTCTGGTGCCATCTGCCGTCCGGCGTGGATATGCCCGCGTTTTGCAAGGCGGCGGTCGACAACAAGGTGGCTGTCGTCCCCGGCACGGCGTTTTTGGTGGACCCGGCCGAAAAAACGCAGGCGTTCCGGTTGAATTTTTCCACCCCGACGGATGAGAATATAGTCAAAGGCATGAGGATTTTAGGTAAAGTCGCCAATCAATTTCAGAAAATGTAAGGGACGGGTTTTCAGTCCCTAAGGAGAGGTATACATGGCAGAAAACACTCAGCAAACATCGAATAGGAAACCGAAGGTCCTCAGCCTTATTCAACCGACGGCCGTTCCGACCATCGGCAATTACCTCGGCGCGCTGAAAAACTGGAAGGCGATGAGTGAGGATTACGACTGCATCTACGGTGTCGCCGACTTGCACGCGCTGACCGTTCGGCCCGACCCCGCTCTTCTGCGAAGACAATCGGCGGAAATGTTCGCGCTCCTTCTCGCTATCGGCCTCGACCCGGACAAGAGCGTTGTCGCCGTGCAAAGCCATGTTCCGACGCACGCGCAGCTCGCCTGGATTCTCAACTGCTACACGCAGTTCGGCGAGGCGTCGCGAATGACCCAGTTCAAGGATAAGTCGCAGTCTCAGGCGGACAACATCAATGTCGGCCTGTTCGCGTACCCGGTTTTAATGGCGGCGGATATCCTGATATACCAAGCCGATTATGTCCCCATCGGGGAAGACCAGCGCCAGCACCTTGAAATCGCGCGGGATATCGCCGAGCGGTTCAACGGCATCTACGGCAAAACCTTCACCCTTCCAAAACCGTTTATCGGCAAGGTCGGCGCGAGGATTATGTCTCTTCAGGAGCCGGCGAAAAAAATGTC
>DAITOC010000211.1:0-816 GCA_036834305.1 Clostridiales bacterium | reverse complement strand
CCAAGTCCGACATAAACCCCAAGGCGTCGGTTTCGATGCTCGACGAACCGGATGTCATCATGAAGAAGTTCAAGAGCGCTGTCACCGATTCCGAGGCATCCATCCGGTACGGCGAGGGAAAAGACGGCATCAACAACCTCATGGCCATCTATTCGTGCTGCACCGGCGCGGACTACGCGAAAATCGAACACGATTTCGAATACAAAGGATACGGCGATTTCAAAGCGGCGGTCGCGGAGGCGGTTATTGAGGAACTGCGCCCCGTCAGGGAAAAATTCAAAGCGCTCGTCGCGGACAAAGCCTATCTCAAGCAATGCGCGGCCAAAGGCGCCGAGGCTGCCGAACGGATTTCCGGCCGGACACTCGAGAAGGTTATGCATAAAATAGGCTTATATCAAAAATAAATTGAATAATTATACAAAAACCACCTTGATTTTTTGTATAAAAGGTGTATAATAGCGTTTATTATTTATCAGACGAGAGGGTTTCCGAATGAAAAAGATTCAAAAAGTGGTCTTGGCGTACTCCGGCGGGCTCGACACCTCAATTATCATTCCGTGGTTAAAAGAGAATTACGATAACTGCGAAGTCATCGCCGTCTCGGGCGATGTCGGCCAGGGCACGGAGCTCGACGGGTTGGAAGAAAAGGCGCTCAAAACAGGAGCGTCAAAACTGTACATAGAAGACTTGAAGCGGGAGTTCGTCGAGAACTATATATTCCCGACGCTCAAAGCCGGCGCCGTCTATGAGAACGAATACCTTCTGGGCACCTCCTTCGCGCGGCCGCTCATCGCCAAGCGCGTCGTCGAAATCGCA
>DAITOC010000210.1:0-3188 GCA_036834305.1 Clostridiales bacterium | reverse complement strand
AGCGGCCATTCGCATTACCCGCTTAACGACCCGGCTTCAATTTGGCAGGGCGCTTTCACGGCGCTGGGCACGGCGACGCTGAGTTATTACGAGATGGAATATTTCCCGCTGACGGGCGGGCAGTTCCCCGAGGGCAACCGCAACGCCGCGCAGATGTATGTGGTGGAGGCCGACGCGAACGGCGCCGTGAAGATCCGCGGATACGACCTGCTGGCGGGCGAATTCATCGGCGAGACCTACTACATCGCCACGCCGGCGGACAAAACAACATTCGCTTACAACACCGTCAACAGAAGAGATAAGTCGGAAAACCCGGCGTTCGGCGAAGACGCCTGCCTGACCGCCACCAAAAACGCGGACAGCAGTTATTCGCTCGGTTTTCCCGCCGCGGCGGACGATTTGATCGTGCGGCAGTATGAGATTCTCGTCAAAGAACAGTGGGGCGGTATCGTTTATCACGAGACGCGCCTTTCGGATTACTATTACACACCGGCGCCGGCTTCTTACAGCCTCAATATCGGGCAGCTTGAGAGCGGCAAGACTTACACGGCGACCGTCGTGGCGGCGGACGCCTGGTATATGCTTTCTAAACCGCTGACGCTTGCATTCAAAGCCGAATAAACAGTCGGGAAATAACAGTCACCCGGAATCCCTTTAAAGAGGGTTCCGGGTGCTTTTTTATCATTCCTTGCTACAAATAAAACAAGACGGACATAACTGTCCGTCTTGAGACTGTGAGGAGAGCCGGATACCGACTGTCGGTTATGGCACCAACGGCGTTATTATAAATTGCACGGTGTATTTCTTGCCGGGTTTCATCTTATACGGCTCGTGAAGGGTCGCGCATCCGGGCATGTCGCCCCCTACGCCGCGCTGGCCGGCGTCGAGATTCAGGGTGATAAAATTATCCGGTTTCAGTTCGTGCAAATGCTTCGCCTCGTCGATTTTCTCCTGGGTATAATACCCCGCGGAGAAATCAAAGCTGCGGCCGAAATCGGCGTCAATTCGGATTCCCGCCCCTGTATGGTCGGCGAATTTGACACCGCGCGTTCCGGAGCGGTTGCCGTTTTCCTGCGGGCGCATATAGCGGTGCTCGAGTTCGGCGACTTTCATGGCGTAACGGCCGATTTTCGCGCCGGTAAGGCGGTCCCGGTAACTTTCGTGCGGGCCGCGGCCGTACCAGGTGACATTCTCAAGGGATTTCGATATCCCCGCGCGCAAGCCGATCTTCAACACCGGCAGCAAAACGCCCGCCGCGGTGTGGCTGACGCTGACCGCGCCGCCGGCGCGGAAACGGTACAATGTCCGGATATGTTTCGCGAACGGCGCGAACCAGGTGACCTCCACCTCGATTTCCCCGCCGGGCAGCCGGGTTAGGGTCTGCTTGACGGGGGTTACGATCTTACTGCTTCTCTTCCATTGGTAGAGCGGATGGACGCCGGATAAAAATGGCGCGAAGTTCAAATACTCTCTGTCGTTGTCTGTCAGCGGGCGGAAGAAGTTCGGGCGCAGAGGCTGCGTTTTCTCGAGCATTTCCTTTCCGGCGTAACAAAGGGAGCACAGCCCGCCGTTTTTAATGACAGCGCGAAAGCCTTCGCCGGTGATTTGGATTGACCTGCCGGAATCGGACGCCGTTAACTTTCCGGCAGATTGCGGCGCCGGCGCGGGGGCGGTTTTCCGCAGCAGGAACTGGTCCCAGGCCTGCTCATACCCCGCTTTAGCCCAGGGTGTGTCGCGCGCGGTTATAAAGGAGACCGTCAAAAGCGCCTCGCCCGCGGGCAGCTCCTCCCAACGATAAGGCAGCGTAACTTGACAGGAAGACAGCGGTCCGGCCGGGAGTTCATCGAGCAGGCCTTCCTGCGCCGTTACCCCGTCGACGGTGACCGCCCATTTCAGCCGATAGCCGTCGAGCGGCACAAACAGATTTTTGTTAATAATCTCAACTATGCCTTTTCTTAAGTTCACGGCTTTGGCCGCCATGTTTGCGTACACCTTTTTGACCTCATAATAGGAGGGGTGGGGTTCCCGGTCGGCGCCGATAATCCCGTTGGCGCAGAAATAATAGTTCGTCGCGCCCTCGCCGAAATCGCCGCCATAAAGCCATTTTTCCCTGCCGCTTTCTTTAACGCGTATCGCCTGGTCGACATAGTCCCAGATAAAGCCGCCGCACATGTGGTCGTTTTTCTCGAAATCCTCGACATACTCGCGGAAATTGCCTAAACTGTTTTCCATCGCGTGGGCGTATTCGCAGTAAATGACCGGTTTGGTTTTGTATGCTTCCGCCGGAACGGGCTTGTTGTCCGCCGCCAAGACGTTGGCGATGTTGTCGTACAGGCTCGTTTTGATTTCTTCCTTGCCGCGCAGTTTGCGTACAATGCCTTCCGTGGGGTACATCCGGCTGATGAAATCCGATTTTGTCAGGTCGAAATCGCCCTCGTAGTGAATCGGCCGCGTGTCGTCGAGGGCGAGGGCGGCCTTTCGCATGTGCTTAAAGTTATCGCCGTCGCCCGCCTCGTTGCCCAAAGACCAGAAGCACACACAGGCGCGGTACCGGTCCCGAAGAACCATTCGTTCCATGCGGTCCACCACGGCGTTTTTCCACAGCGGATTGTCGCCCGGCACATTTTTGCGGCGGGCGCCGTGGGTTTCCATATCGCATTCGTCCATGACATACAGGCCGAGTTCGTCGCACAGGTCGTAAAAGAGCAAATCGTCGGGGTAATGGCTTGTGCGCACCGCGTTGATGTTGGCGCGCTTCATCAGGTAAAGGTCCCGGTAATAGCGTTCGCGCGGTACGGCCCAGCCGTTGTCGGGGTCGAAGTCATGGCGGTTGACGCCTTTGATAATGGCGCGCCTGCCGTTGACGGTCAGAACATTCCCTTTGATTTCGACCGACTTGAAGCCGATTTTTACACTTTTCCAGACAACCGGTTGCCCGGCGGTTGTCAAACACAACACAAGGGTATATAAGTTGGGCGCCTCGGCGGACCATTGCCTCGCGTTCTTTTCCACATGGCGCAGCCACAAATGGCTCCGACCCTCCCCGATAACGACTTCGGCCGCGCCAACGCGTTCTTTATCATGCCCGTCGAAAAGCCAGGCTTCCACAGCGGCTTCTTTAACCCCGCCCGTGAAGTTGCGCAGCGTGATATCGATATCGAGCAGGCCGTCTTCATAGCGGTCGTCGA
>DAITOC010000209.1:0-3191 GCA_036834305.1 Clostridiales bacterium | reverse complement strand
CGTTGTTGGAGATTTCCTCCGGCCAGGGATCAGAAGCGGAAGCCGCGCCTGTTTGTTGTTTGCTTTGCGCCGATACGGCAGGTTGAGCAGGCAACAAACTGACCGCCAGGGTCAAAGCGATGGCGGCAGAAAGAATTTTACGGATATATTTCAAGGTTTTCGCCTCCCGAAATACACATTTACACAGAATAATCATAACATCGGGCAACTGAAAAGTCAATTAAAAAGCGTCACCGCTTTATGCAAAAATACAGTTGTTTTTATAAGGGATATGCCTTATAATTCACTGTGTATAATAGTATATTCGTGGCTGTGGCTTACGGGTTGCAGCCGATTTCGACGGAGGCTGTAATGAAACGATATAAATTCGGCTCGATATTTGCCCTGTTGTGTGTGGCGGTAACGGTTTTTACCGGCTTATGGATGGTAAATGCCGCGGGAGCAAGCCTCAACGACGCGCTGAACGCGCCGGGTGGCTCGCTTTCCTTTGTCAACGACGCGGCGCACCCCTGGGTGACGGACAGTGAGACAGACCCCGGCAGGATCTCGGCGAGGTCGGATATCGCGGGAATAGCCGAGGGAATGACCACCTTTACCCTGGACGCCGGCGCTCTGCCTGCCAACAAAGTTCTGAGTTTTGATTGGAATGTCAGCAGCGAAACCGGGCACGACTCGCTTTACTTCATTGTCAACGGCACACCCAGGCAGTACATCAACGGCCAGTCGGGCGACTGGGCGGAATATGTGTATGTAACGCCCCAGGCGGGCAATTATACATTCAGCTGGACTTACAGCAAAGACTACGCCGTCAACAGCGGCGAGGACTGCGCTTGGGTTGACAATGTTAAAATCTCCAATTTCATTTATGTGCAGGATGTCGCCATATTACCCGAGGAAACAACCGTTTACATAAACTTCGCGCAGCAGCTTGAAGCGGTTATCACGCCGCAAAACGCGACGATTCAGGATGTTTTATGGGAAAGTGACAACACCGCCGTCGCGACGGTTGACGAAAACGGCATTGTAACGGGCGTTTCGCAGGGTACGGCCGTGATTACCGCCACCTCGGTTGACGGGTATTTCGTCGGCTCGTGCGAGGTGACCGTACCTCCGGCGGTTCCGGTCACCGGCGTCAGTATCGATTACAGTCAAGGGACGCTCGCTGTCGGGAAGTCGGGCAAATTGACGGCGACAATTGCGCCGCAATACGCTTCCAACAGGAACATTGGCTGGTCGTCAAGCAACACGGATATCGCCGTGGTCACGGACGGGACCGTCACGGCCGTGTCCCCGGGCGTCGCGATTATCACAGCGGTGACCCAGGACGGCAACTTCGCTGACACCTGTGAAATTACCGTTTTGGCGCTGTCCTCGATTCCTGACCAGAGCACATACTCCTATACCCCGAAAGCCGTCAACACAACGACTCCGGTTACTTTCGGCTGGAATATTTCCGATTATTTGCATTACGACCGGGAAGGAACCATGACCCTGACGACAGGCAAAGGCTACAGCGTCTGGCTCGAGGCGGGCAGGGTATACAACTTCGAAACCGAAGGAACGCTCCTTGTTGATACATACCTGAACCTTTACAACTCCTCTTTCGCGCAGCTTGCTTATGACGACGACTCGGGAGAGGCGAGCTTTAGCCATATTGAGAACTACACCGCTCCTTACACCGGCACCTATTACATCCTTGTCAGCGGGTATTCAACAAGTTCCGCCGGCACCTTTGACTTTCATTTCACACAAATACCGCCGGTTTATGTAACCGGTGTGGCGTTTGCCGGCGATACGGCGAGTGTTGCTATAAATAAAACCATTGTTTTGGAATATGCCGTTTTGCCCGCTGAGGCGGATCTTAAAGGCGTCAACTTTTCATCCGCGAACACCGGCATAGCCACGGTCAGCGCGAACGGCACGGTGACCGGTGTTTCACCGGGGACGACGACCGTCACCGTTACGACCGTGGACGGCGGTTTTACGGACACTTGCACTGTCAACGTGACCTATACGCCCGTCACTTCCGTAGCCTGCAACACCGACGGCATCATCGTCGGGCTCAACAAGACAAAAGCTGTGCGATATACCATTGAACCGGCCGCGGCGGAAATCAGAGGAGTCACCTTCAGTTCAAGCAACACAAGCGTCGCCACGGTCAGCGCGAACGGAACGGTGACCGGCAAAGCAATCGGCAACGCCGTTATTACGGTAACGACCGTCGACGGCGGCAAAACGGACACCTGCTCGGTCATGGTTGTTCAATCGAGCGTTTCCAACAGCGCCATGGTCACGCTTATCGCGGGTGATATCTGGGGCGACGGCACCGGCTATCAAATGCTTCTTGACGCCGACGCGACAGCGTACGGAACCCTCTTCCAAAAAAGCGGGGGACTCAACGCAAGCGGAAATGTCCCCGCGTCGGTTTATAGCCAGTTTGAAAGCAAAATACCCGAAAACGCCGACGGCACTCTGACGACAACGAACATCGTGTTTAACGCCGCCGTTTCGGTGCTGATTCCCGCCGGAACGTATGACTATTGCATCACGAACCCCGTACCGGGCGACAGGGTCTGGATTGTCAATACCTCCGCCTCAAGCCCCGGCCGGTACAACGACTTCGTCTTTGAACCGGGGTATTCCTACACATTCACAATCGGCAAAAACCCGGTCACCAACCGCGACTATGTCACGCTGGCGGTCGAGTACACCGGCGCCGGCTTGTCCGAAAAAGCGGTGGATTATTCCGTCACGGGCACCGGCGGCGTATTGACAGGCAAGACACATTTGCAGGTTGACGAGGGGTATGTTTTAACGGCGGCCGATGTTCCGGCGCCGACCCCCGATGTCGGTTACCACTTTGTCTCTTGGAACGCCAACCCGGTCGGCGCGCAGGCAAACGACAACCTCGCGTTCTCGGCCTCCTTCTCCATCAACCTGTATACCGTTATCTTTAAGGACTATAACAACACCACGCTGAAAGTGCAGCAAAACATACCGCACGGCAGCCCGGCGACGGCGCCGCCCGAACCGAACAACAGGCCATATTGGCATTTTGTCGGGTGGAACAAGAGCTTTTCCGGCGTGACGGGCAATCTGACGGTTACCGCCGTGTATGAAATTGACAGTTACGCCGTCAATCTGCCCACCGGCAGTGAGTTCACCGCGCAGCCCGAGGGAACCTCTTCGTC
>DAITOC010000208.1:1765-3203 GCA_036834305.1 Clostridiales bacterium | reverse complement strand
TTCATACCGAGCTCCTGCGTGCTCTTGGCGACTTCCGGCGACAAGCCGCTGTTGACGACGGTGAAACTCCAGGGCTGTGAATTGCACGCGGACGGAGACAGCCTTGCCGCTTCGACACATTGACGCAGCAACCGCGAATCCACTTCCCTCTCAGCGAAGTTCCGGCAGCTTTCTCTTTTGGCAATCAGATCAAAGAAATTTTCCATGTCACGCATCTCCTTTTCTTGACAATGAATGGTTCTGTGTTAAGATTGTTTTATTGGTATACTCTTCGGCGAAAGGAACGACAACGATGAAGCCAGATCATTCGGAGAAAAGCAAAGTTGCTTTAATACCTTGTCCGAATTACGATGAACCGGCAGTCTATGAAGCCGTCAAAACGGGAGCCGGCCTTATCGGGGGCATAGACGGGCTTTTTAAGGGCGATGACAAGATACTGCTTAAACCCAACCTTTTGAAAAAGGCAACCCCCGAGCAGGCGGTAACGACCCATCCCGCTGTTTTCGCCGCGGCCGCTAAACTTCTGCGCGAAAACGGCTTTGACAACCTTTTTTACGGTGATTCTCCGGGCCCGACCGCTATCAGCCCGTTGAAAGTAGCGGAAGCCGCAGGCATCAAACAGAAAGCCGAGGCGCTGGGCGTCAAGCCGGCCGATTTCGGCACCGGTGTCCGGAAAGACTTCCCCGCGGGGAAAGCCGCCAACGGTTTTTTCCTGTGCCGCGGCGCCGTTGAATCGGACGCGATTGTCAACCTGTGCAAAATGAAAACCCACGCTCTCGAGAGAATAACGGGCGCCGTGAAGAACACATACGGCTGTGTCTGGGGTTTCAATAAAGGCGCGGGCCACGCGCTGCACTCCGACCCCGACAGCTTCGCGAGAATGCTCGCGGACCTCAATTTGCTGCTCAAGCCGCGCCTTCATATCATGGACGCGGTAACGGCTATGGAAGGCAACGGCCCGGGTTCGGGCGACCCGGTGGATATGGGCCTGATTCTGGTTTCGGCGGACCCCGTTGCGATGGACAGCGTATTCTGCGCCCTTGTCGGCTTGAACCCCTCGCTCGTACCCACCAATGTGTACGGGGAGATTTACGGCGTCGGCAAATGGAGACCGGAAGATATTGACATCGTAACCACCGGCGGCGTTATCAGCGCGGAACAAGCGTTTGAACAATACGGCAACCCGAAGTTTCATGTCAACCGCGCGCCCGTCTTACAGAAACAATTAAGCTTTTTCTCCCGCTTTACCGACAAGTGTCCGGTGATAAATAGGAAGAACTGTATCAAATGCGGGATTTGTGTTGAAAGCTGCCCACTCGAAAAGAAAGCGATTGCCATGGATAAGCAGAACAATTCCGTGCCGGTCTACGACTACTCAAAGTGTATCCGCTGCTACTGCTGCCAGGAGATGTGCCCCCAGGGGGCGGTCGAGCTGCGC
>DAITOC010000208.1:0-1755 GCA_036834305.1 Clostridiales bacterium | reverse complement strand
TGCCCCCAAAAAGCAATCGCGGTCAAGGTTCCGCTTCGCGCGGTACTCCGCGGAGTAAAGAACAAAAAGAAATGATGAAGTTGAATGGATACCGACCGGGAGCGGGCATTTTGCACGTCCCCGGTTTCTTTTACGGTATTCGCCCGGAATACCTACGATGAGTTTGATGAACGCCATGCCGAGAACATCGATATAATAACGGTTAAAAGGCAGTTGCTGCTTTGGTTTAATTATGCGTTAAATTCAGTGTAGGGCGGGCGGCTTGCTCCCGCCGAAAACGGTTATAAAGCGTAAGCTTATTATGTTGAGTAAAAGCGAATATAAACCGCATGTTGGTTTTCAGTATATGCGAGGTTTTGCGCTTGCGGCGGGAGCAAGCCCCCGCCCTACTTTGCGATGGGTTCACTCAAAAACGGTTAAAAGGCAGTTGCTGTTTTGGTTTTCAGTATCTGTGAGGTTTTACGCTTGCGGCGGGAGCAAGCCCCCGCCCTACTTTGCGATGGGTTCCCCCGCCTACTTTGCGTCAACCGCTTTGTCATAGTATTTTTCTTTCAGTTTAAAGATTCGTTCCGGATTCTTTATAAAGAGCATTTCCGCGGTTTCTTTCGCCGTATCAATATCGAAAGTACCGTCTTCAACTTTGATGGATAACGCGCGGCTGACATTTCGGTAGGCCATTAAACTATGGCCAAAAACGCCGTCGACAAACAGGTAGTCGCCGCCGAACGCGCTGATTTTGTTGGCGGGCACGAAAAGGGGGGCGTTATGCCCCCCTCAGATTATCCGTCCAGGTTTTTTTGCGACTCGGCCGCTCTCGACACGGACTCCGCGTCGCCGGCCGAAGCTTCTTTTGACACTTTCGCGCGCCTCGCGAGCAGGTCCTCATACATACGGTCGCGCTTTTTGCCGGTGAGGTCATAAAACAGCTTGGGAATGATGCTCAAGGAACCCGTAACAAACGGAATCACCGTAGCCATGGCAAACAGGAAATACTTCGTGGAATCGGTCTGTTTCAGATACCCTTTCCCCTGCTCATAGCCGAACGCTTTCATTAACAGGGACCGGACCGATGTGCCCACGATACGAACAAGTTTGGAAGCGAGCCCTCTCGCCACGCCGGTCATGCCCTCGGTACGATAGCCGTTCTTCCACTCGCAGTAATCCATCGCCTCGTTATACATTTCCGTCGGGATGACTTTGCGAACGCCGTAGACAAACATAAACAGCGTTTCCTGAATCATTATCGCAATAATCATGGGCAGCCTCTTTTTGTAAATACCGTTCTTCTTGCCGCCGATGGAACCGAACAGGAAAACCAGAACCATCAGGATATCACCGGTATAACTGCCGAGCAGCCACAGCGCTTTCGTTGAGAAATGGCGGCGGAACCAGGGAACCCAGGCGAAGCTCGGCGTCGACACAAACCCGCCGGGAATGCCCACGATCAGTTTGATGGAAGCGGAACCGAGAACATCGATGTAGTAGTTGGACATACCCGAACCGATGGAAAAGGAACCGAGAAAATCCGATAATGTCATTAATAAAATCGGCTTGTTGTTAATAATGGATTTTAAGCCCTGTAAGATGCTCGGTCGTTCGATGGATTGCATAACCCTCTCGCGCGTGACGAACAGGAAATACAGCGCGAGGCCGCCGCTGACAACCGTCGTAAAAATGCCCATGATGATATAGGTGCTTTGCATCTGCAGATTGATTTTTCCCATGTTGATGCCATCGATGAGAAGCGTCATCAGC
>DAITOC010000207.1:0-3209 GCA_036834305.1 Clostridiales bacterium | reverse complement strand
TGATTTTTCTATATACGGCGAGGGCGAGCGGCCTTTCGCCGCTTTGCTGAAAGCCCTGCTCAACGGCGCCGGTTTCGGCGGCATTGAAAACTTAACTTACCGCGGCGGGAACGGCGTTGTTGTCAACCCCGCGTTTAACAACCACGATATCGCGGATTATCCTTCGCCTTACCTCAGCGGAATCTTTGACTCCATATTCAAACGATACCCCGGTATGGAGTTTCACGCCATTATTGAAACAAACCGCGGCTGCCCTTACCTTTGCGCTTACTGCGAGTGGTGCTATACAAAAAACATCCGTTATTTTCCGCTTGAAAGAGTAAAAAACGAGATCCGATGGATGTCGGAAAACCGCATTGAATACTGCTATTGCGCCGACGCCAACTTCGGCATCTCAAAAAGAGACGTCGACATTGCCGCGTTTGTCATTGAAACGAGAAAAACAAACGGATACCCCAAAATTTTTCGGCCTACCTACGCGAAAAACAGCAACGAGACTGTTTTCGAAGCCGGCAGACTTTTGAACGCAAACGGGGCCGACAAAGGGGTGACCATCGCTTACCAGTCCCTCAACGAAACCACGCTTGAGCTTATCGGGCGGAAAGAATTGAACATCCGAAATTTCGCGGAGCTTGAGCAAAGGTATTTTAAGGAAGGCATTCCGACTTACACCGAGATGATTCTCGGCCTGCCCGGCGAGACATACGAAAGTTTCTGCGGCGGCCTCTGCCGGCTCCTCGACGCGGGCCAGCACAACTCCATCGCCGTCTACCAGTGTCAGATATACAGCAACGCGCTGATGGGACAAAAAGAATACCGTGAAAAATACGGCATTCAAACGGCAAGGGTCCCCATTCACGGGATTCACTATATGGCGAACTTTAACGGCGTTCAGGAATACTATGACATCGTTATCGGCACGGCGAGTATGAACAACGGGGAATGGGTGAAAGCGAACCTGTTCTCTTTTGTCCTGCAGGCGTTTCACAGTTTGGGTCTGCTGCGCTGTTTCGCGATCTATCTGAAACAGGAACAGGCAACCGGTTACGATTTGTTTTATAACCGTTTGCTGTCGTTCATCCTCGGGGCGGACGGGACGAGTTTGCAGAACTTGTTTCTGGATTTTGAAAAACGGCTGTTTGATACGAAAACGGGCGACTGGACTTATATCGATAAAAAATTCGGCAAAATCGGCTGGTACTTCGACGAGGGCGCTTTTTTGGAGCTTGTGTATTCCTGGGATGTCTTCTGGGAGGAGATACAGCCTTTTTTAGCGCTGCTCGATATCCCTCCGGATCTGTTCGGCGAACTGCTGGAATATCAGAAACTGATCATCCGCCGCCCGGATATCGTTTGTTCGAGCGCGGAGTTCGGCTATGATTTTTATGATTACTTCGAGCACATTTATCGCGGCCAAAAGCTTTCACTGAAAAAAAGGCGATGCCGTGTCAATATTCATTCAAAAATCAACGCGCCAACCTGGGAGGAATACGCCCCAAAGATTATTTTGGGCGGCAAGAGGCGGGGCGAAACATTGTATACGAACGAAAAGAATGCCGTCACGGTCGAGGGTATTCCGGACGATGAGAAGCCGGGGTTAGTATAAAACCGGGCAGCCGCGCTTCTACGGCGGAGTATAGAATGGAGGGTGTGGGGTTGAAAAACGTTTATCTCGTGCAGGCGGGAGAAAAATCTCTAGTCAACAACACAATTGCATATCTTCCTTATGCCGCCGGCACGATTGCCGCCAAAGCCTGGGGTAACCAATTGATTCGGGATTCATTCAACCTTGACCGCATCGTATTTTTAAGAGAACCTGTCGAGCGATTGGTGGAGTCTCTGGATGACCCTTATCTTGTCGGCTTTTCCAGTTATTTGTGGAATCACGAATACAATAAAACTGTTGCAAAAAGCATTAAAGAACGATATCCCGCCTGCCTGACTGTATTCGGCGGCCATAACATTTCGGGCGATTCTTCCGTTCTCATGGAGAACAGTGCCGTTGACATTCTGATTCACGGAGAAGGCGAGGAGGTGTTTGAAAGGCTTCTTTGCGCCCTTTTGACGGGAGAAAGCCTTGACAGCGTACCGAATATCTCTTACAGGACCGACGGTTTGACCCCGGTGCAGACAATCCGGATGCCCATGACCGGTTCCGATTATCCGTCTCCCTATTCAGCGGGGGTCTTCGATCGTATACTCGCCTCGCATCCCGAGGTAAAATTTCACGGTACTCTTGAAACCAATCGCGGCTGCTCAAACAGTTGCGCTTTTTGTGATTGGGGAACCCATAAAGCCGGCGTGAAAATGTTCCCTATAGAACGGGTTAAGCAGGATATCGCGTGGCTTTCCGAACACAGGATTGAGTATGTTTGGGGGACAGACGCGAACTTCGGTCAATTCGAAAGGGATAACCTTATCGCGGATTGGCTCATAGAAGCAAAAGCAAGCAACGGGTACCCCAAGAGCTTCAGGGCCAATTACGCCAAATTCAATAACCGGAATGTTTTTGAACTGGCAAGGCGTTTTTCTCAAGCTGATTTGAGCAAAAGCACAACCATCTCACTTCAGTCACTCTCCGGCGAGGTGTTGAAAAATATCCATCGGAGCAACATGACACTCGATCATTTTTCCGAAGTCATTAAACTCTACCGGGAAGCGGGTATTCCCACTTATTCTGAAATGATTCTGGCGCTGCCCGGCGAAACCTATGACAGTTTTACAAATGGCATTGGCAGGCTGCTGGACTCCGGTCAGCACGCGGTTATTGAGGTGTATGATTGTGTTCTGCTGCCCAATTCAACGCTGGCTGAAAAGGATTACATCGGCCAACATCAAATCAAGACCATCCGGGTGCCGTTTTTCCAGTACCACAGCGAAGAGGCTGATGATTGTGTGACGGAGTATACGGATATTGTGGTCTCGACAAGCACCCTGCCCCCGGAGGACTGGGTTCGGTGCAAACTTTTCTCCACCGCCGTTCAAAGCATGCACTGCCTCGGTTTGCTGCGCTGCTTTGCCCTCTACCTGCGCCATGAAAAAGGCATTCCTTACAGCAGCTTTTACAGCAGCCTTGTGCAGTGGTATTTGGAGCATGGCGGCACGCTCTGCGGAAGGCTGTTTATAAGAATCCACGATCAGCTTAAGGCGATGATTACGGATAACCAAGTCCCCTATTTTTACGAAAGGCAATTCGGCGATGTCCGTTG
>DAITOC010000206.1:0-3222 GCA_036834305.1 Clostridiales bacterium | reverse complement strand
ATTTCCGTCGGGATCTTCACTTCAAGGATTTGATCCTGCATCCTGCGGTTTTCAACAATCTTTTCAATATTGGCGGCAACTTTGTTCTCATACCCCGAATAGGTGTGTATGATATACCATCTTGCGTCAACAGCCATAGAGGCATCCCCCATTCTTCAGTCGTCGGTCTGTCAAGGCGTTGGAGCGGTTGTTGTCGCCGCCGGAGCGGTCGTTGTCGCCGCCGGCGCAGTTGTTGTTGCCGCAGGAGCGGTCGTTGTTACCGCAGGAGCGGTCGTCGTTACGGCGGGAGCTGTCGTCTCCACGGGCGCGGCTTGTGTGGTTGTTTCTCTATCCGCCAGTCCCTCCAATCCGCTGACAGCTCTGGAAAGCCCGGTATCGATCAAGAAAATGGCTAAGCCGACGATGGCGACCACAGCCAAAACAACACCTGTGCTCTTCAGGACTGTTTTCGCGGCCGGCCATACGATTTTTTTCGTTTCACCGCGGAAATCCTTGAAAAATCTGGCAATCGCTTTGCCCATTCGAACAAAAATGATCGGCTTGTCGGATTTTTGTTTTGAGGCTTTATGGGCCTTTTCCGCCTTCGCGACTTTTTCGGCGGCTTGGGACTTCTCTTTTTTAGCCATAATGTTGCCTCCCGCCTATTTTGTTTCTTTGTGGAGGGTTTGCTTCTTGCAGAATCTGCAGTACTTGTTCCTCTCCAGCCTGTCCGGAGTATTCTTTTTGTTTTTCATCGTGTTGTAGTTGCGCTGCTTGCACTCCGAGCAGGACAGCGTGATTCGGACTCTCATAACGGCACCTCCATATTTTCGGACTTGTCAGCCTCCCTCATAAAGGAAACAGGGCACAAAAAAAGAACCCTCCTTGAGAGGTAGAAACAGAATACCATAATCGGCAATGGCAGTCAAGCTTTTTTTACAAATAACTTTAAATAACCGGGGGCCTATTCGCTGCCGGAAATAAAAGACGCTCCCATAAACTCCTCGGGCATGACAAAACAGACGAAGTTGACGGGCAATGGGTCGTTTGCCGTGTAGATCCATCGCGTCATCTCGGCGACCCGCTTGTCTTTGCTCAAACGAAGGTTCTTCTTTTCGTTCGCGTCCGGCTTGCGGACAAGGATGCTCAGCTCCACTCTTTCAATGTTTATACCGGGATGGGTGAGAATAGCGCGCGCGATGGACTCGGAAGGCGCGAGCTTGATGACGGTTTCAAAAAGGCCGGGTAAAAACCAACTGTCCTCAATGGCGACGGGCTTGCCGCCCGCGACGCGCAGGCGCTTTAGATGCCCGGCCAGCGCAACCGAGGACCAGCGCTCGAGCAGTTTTCCGCCCGGCTTTGCGATTTCACTGACGATGGTCTTGTTCTTTATCTCCAGCCCTGTTTTGTTTAATGAATAAGCGAGCGAAACAATCGGCTCGAAACTGTATGACCGGCGGGGGCTGCGGACGAAGGTGCCGATACCGTGTTTCTTCTCGATTCGCCCCTCCCGCTCCAACTCCCCAAGCGCGGCCCGGACAGTCCCGCGGCCGACGCGCAGAAGGTTTGTAAGTTCCGTTTCCGTGGGCAGGCGTGAATCCGGGGGGTATTTGCCCGAATCAATCTGCCCGATTATGAAATCCTTGACTTGAACATACAGGGGGAGGCGATTTTTTTTATCCAGCATTCCGGTCACCATCCGCGTCTAGTAAGGCGGGAAAACCCCAAAAAGCCTTGACATCATCTTATCACGGTGATACAATGTTGTCAAGATGTTCGAACAACCGAATGAGTGGCGGTGGCGGTATGGATAAAACCCTCGGCAAATTAAAAAACAAGCTTGCGAAAAAAGGCTTTACCGGCATTGAGTGTACGGAGTGGAGACGTTCCGTCCGGCTCGAGGGGGAGCTCGGCGACTGGGCCGATATCGTCAAAGCCGGCAGGGCGGCGGCGAAATTCGGCTATAAAGGCGTTGTTAACGATATACGCCTGAAAGGATTTGTCCCTCCCGAAATCAAAGCACCGGCGATATCCGACGGTTCGCTTGAAGGGGTTTCTCCCGATGTGCTGATTATCGGCGGGGGCGTCATCGGCTGCTCCATAGCGCGCGAACTGTCCAAATACAAATTAGACATTCTGCTGGTCGAAAAAGAGGACGACGTCGCCATGCACGCTTCCTCGAGGAACGACGGCATGATACACCCCGGCATCGCCTCCCACCCCGGTACGCTGCGCGGTGAGATGAATGTCAGGGGCAACTGTTTATATACGGCTCTTTGCGAAGAACTCGGCGTTCCGTTTGAACGCTACGGCAACCTCATTCTGTATTCCGACCGCCTGTTCGGCCTGTTGTCGGGGCCGGTTTTAAAAAGGCGGCAGAAACTTATGGGCATACCGGGTTCAAAGATTTCGCTCAATCGCCTGCGCGAGATTGAGCCGAACATCACCGATGAAGCCAAGGGCGCCTTCGAGTATCCGTCCTCGGGCGTTCTTTCCCCCTATAAACTGACCGTGGCCTTGGCGGAAAACGCGGCGGAAAACGGCGTGAGGATTTCCTTAAACACCATTGTTCGCTCGATGAAAACGGAAGACGGCAGGATTACGAGCGTCGCCACCAACCGCGGTGAAATCAGGCCAAAGAGCGTTGTCAACGCCGCCGGCGTGTTTTCCGATATCATTGCCGGCATGGCCGATGACCGGTTTTTTACCATCCATCCGCGCAAAGGCGAATGCGCCATTCTCGACAAGAAAAAAGGTGAATTGGTTACGCGTTCCATGGGCCTCGTCGGCTTGAAACAAGCGTTTGCGGACACAAAGGGCGGCGGCGTAATGCGGACCATTGACGGCAATGTGCTCGTCGGGCCGGACGCTTACGAACAGCCCTTCCGGGAAGACTTTTCGACGAACAGGGAAAACATTGACGCGGTTCTCACAAAACATTTGCCGTTGATCAAAGGCTTTCAAAAAGGCGACGCGATCACCTATTTTTCGGGTATCCGGGCGTCGAACTACGAGGAAGAGTTCGTTATCGAAAAATCCGAACATATCGCCAACCTGATTCACGCGGCGGCCATCCAGTCGCCCGGGCTCGCGGCGGCCCCCGCCATCGCGGAGAAGATCAGCGGGATTACACGGCAGGTTCTTGAACGGGAAATGCTCGTCGTGCCAAACGAGCGTTTTAACCCCCGCAGGCGGCAAACGCCGGTGATGGCGAAACTTACCCTTGAGGAAAGGCGGGAGGTT
>DAITOC010000205.1:0-3224 GCA_036834305.1 Clostridiales bacterium | reverse complement strand
ATCATGCGTAACGGTGACAACCGCTTTGCCTTCGGCGCAAAGTGACTTCAGAAGGTGCGAAGTCATTCTCTTGGAATACTCGTCGATGCCTTTTGTCGGTTCATCAAGAAGAATGACATCGGGATTTCTTAACAACAGCATACCGAGAGCGGCCCTTTGGAGTTCGCCGCAACTGAGGTCGAGCGGATGTTTTTCGAGGATTTGGTTGATTTCGAGTTTCTCCGCAACCTCAACGACATTCGCCGGCAAATCAATGGTTTTAGCAGGCAGGATTCCCGACGAATTCAAAAAATTCTTAAAGCTGCCCGAGCCGCCGGCGGCTGAAAGCAAATCCTCGCGCACCGAATCGTAGGCAAAAAGGCTTTGCGGGGTTTGTGGTAAATATACGGTTCTTAACCCGGGCAGCGAAATTATTTTCCCCCTGTATGGTTTGAGAATACCGGCAAGCAAGCGCAGAAGCGTCGTCTTGCCCGCGCCGTTGCCGCCCACAATGCTTAAGAATTCCCCTTTGTATATCCGTAATGACAGAGTATGGATGATATCATCGCCGTCTTTTTCAAACCGGAAACACAACGATTCGGCTTTTATTGCCGCAGGCTCGCTTTTCTTGATCTCTTTGCCGGCCGCGGCGCCTGTGAACGCTTTTACGCCATGGCTTTCCGTTTCCCTTTCAAACCATGCTTTGGCTTCCCTTACGGTTACGGGAAGATGATAGAGGCCCGAACAGTCCCCTTTCTCTCGTTTCGCGCTGAGTTCATGATACATTCTGGCCGTGAGCGGCGTCATGGCGTTCAACTTTTCTTCGGGGCTGTTGAACAAATACGCGGCAGCACCGCCCGGCGTCGAGGCGAACGCGAGTTCTCCGCCGTACATCACCGCCACCTTGTCGGCCAACGAAAACACCTCATCAATCCGATGTTCGGTCAAAATAATTGTCGTCCCCAAATCAAGGTTAAGCCGATGAAGCAAATCGTAAAGATCCCTCGCGGCAATCGGGTCGAGACGGGAAGACGGTTCGTCAAGCAGAAGGAGTTCGGGGCGCATCGCCATGATGGACGCGAGAACGACCAGTTGTTTTTCTCCTCCCGAAAGTTCATAAGTTTTTTTATTATAAAGTTTTTCTATTCCGAAATACGAAACCGTTTCCGCGACTCTTTTGCTCATAACGGCGTTCTCTGTCCCGAGACATTCGAGTCCAAAAGCAAGTTCGCGCGATACGGTGTCGCAGACTATTTGGCTGTCCGGGTTTTGCATGACCAGACCGATTTTTGAAGCTGCTTGCGTTTTTGTCAGCGCTGTTATCGGCTCGCCCTTAAACACAACGCCGCCGGACAGGTCACCCTTTGGTTCAAGGCCGGGCTTTAAGAGGCGCAGCAATGTGGTTTTTCCGCATCCCGACGGGCCGCATAGCAGCATAAACTCGCCACGGTTGATCTCAAACCCGATATTCGAAAGCAATTCGTGCTGTTCGTTATGATATCGGAAACTTAAATTTTGGACATGTAAAAGCGCCATTGAACAGCCTCCTTGATTTCGAGGAGTATTGGCAGCGTCATGAATACCGCATGCGCCGTGTAGCCGATGAGCGACACAGTATCGAATGCCACTTGACCCGTCACGGGATAAAAAGTAAAGGAAAGCCTGCCCCTCGCAAACGCAACGGCGGCCGCGGCTATAAAAGCCACCACGACAAACAAGAATACAAAATCGTGTTTCATAAAACGATAAGGAGTCATTCTGCTCTGCCTGCCGGTTCCGTAACCTCTTGCCTGCATGGAATCCGCCGTTTCAACAGAATCTTCCAGCGACCAGTTTAGCAGAGCCGAGATTCGAAGCATCGCGAGGTGAAATCTTTGCTTGAATTTTTTCGGGTCGGACCCGTAAAGCCCGAACTGGGAGTCTTTCACCGTTTCCGCTTTTCTGCGTATATCGATGGCTTGTCCCAACGTCAGCGAAATCAACAAAGCCCCCGACGGTGACAGGCGGCTGAACAAGTACAGGAATTTATCATTGTCGATAACAAGCGAATAACAGGAGAACCACAGAATCGCCGCGCACAACGCCGACCCGGAGCAAAGGCCGAACACAAAACCTTCTTTATAGATTATATGATCCCCGAAACTGAAAAGCGGTGTGAATCCGTTTTTGTTGAAAAAAGTATTGATAAATACAACCATTGTGAATAGAAGAAAACACATTTTCAGACTGCCGGTCAAGGCTTTTGGTCCGTTCAACACAAGCGAATAGGCCAGGGCGCAGAAAAGAGATATTATCGAATAAACGGGGTGAAAACTAATCATGGTTAACCCAACCGCCGCGGCAAAAAACAAAAACGAGGCGGCGGGATGGTATGTCGCGAGAGCGTTTTTCATTTCGACCTCCGGCTTTTGTCGACTAAGACTGTTCCCTGCTCCATTTGACACCTTGCGGCGTGTCTTCCAGAACAATGCCTATGGATTTCAATTCGTCCCTGATTTTGTCCGCCAACGCCCAATCCTTATTTTTTCTCGCTTGGGTTCTTTCCTGTATTTTTGCTTCGACCTCATCATCCAGACTGTCTTGCTTGCGGTCATATAAAATGCCTAAAATGCCGCACATGGAATCAAAAATCTCTAATGCCGTTTCGCAGGTTTTCTTTGATAGATTGCCGGCGGCTATTCTTGTGTTGATATCCCTGACGAGTTCGAACAGTACGCCGAGAGCGTCGGCGGTATTCAGGTCGTCGTCCATTGCTTCCATAAATTTGTCGCGGCGTGAATAAAAAAGTCTTTCGGCGCCTTCATTATTATCCGGCAGGTCTTCGCCGGCTTTTTCAATCGCGAATTTCAAGGAGTCGCGGCAGGTATACAGCCGGTTCAGAGAAGCCTTTGCCTGTTCAATAATTTCCACGCTGTAATTAATAGGGCTTCTGTAGTGAGAAGAAATCATCAAATAACGAATCGGCTCATAACCGTATTTTTCCGCGACATCGCGTACCGTGAAGAAATTCCCCAGTGATTTCGACATTTTTTGATTGTCCACATTGATGTAGCCGTTATGCATCCAATAGTTCGAGAACGGTTTGCCGTTGCAGCACTCGCTTTGCGCTATCTCGTTTTCATGATGCGGAAATATCAGATCCTGGCCGCCGCAGTGGATATCAATTGTCTCGCCGAGATAGCGTCTGGCCATAGCCGAGCATTCGATGTGCCAGCCGGGCCGGCCCTTTCCCCATGGCGACTCCC
>DAITOC010000204.1:0-3233 GCA_036834305.1 Clostridiales bacterium | reverse complement strand
AATAAAAATTTAGCCAACATAAGAACCGCCGCGATTATCGGTTGTATCTTCTTTACAAGTTCGGGCATTGACTTCTCCTCATTGAAAATCGTGACTATATTTTACAGCGGCTGTCCTATGTTGTCAATTACAGGAGATATTTTCTATTCTTTGCCGAAAAGTAAAGGCGCTTCGAAAACCTTCGAAGCGCCTGTGTTTCGCATAATTAAAGGAACTTAAATTATGCTTCCTGCCTCATCTCGGCGAAGCACTCGCTGCAGTAAACTGCGCGGTCTTCACGGGGTTTGAACGGAACTCTGGCCGGCTTGCCGCATCTGCCGCAAACGGCTTCGAACATTTCACGCTCACCGCGGTTGCCGTTTTTGCGCTGGTCACGGCAGGTTTTGCAACGTTGGGGCTCATTTACGAAACCCTTTTCGGCGTAGAACTCCTGCTCGCCCGCGGTAAAAACGAATTCCTCGCCGCAGTCCCTACATGTGAGAGTCTTGTCTTCGTACATTTTTTTAACCTCGCTTGAAAATTGTATTTGCCCTTGTGCGGAATCGCACCGCCACCTTTGGATGAACAACGCTCTACTTTAAGCTACGCGGGCATATGGAAAACCGGAGGTTATTGCTCAATATATGATATGACTTTCTTTTTGGCCCTCTGCAGCGCATTGTCAACCGACTTTTTCGATTTGGCGGTGTTTTGGGCAATTTGGGAGATGTTGTATCCTTTCAAATATAACTCGAACGCCTCTTTTTCCGCAGGGGTCATGGTTTTTAGTATGTCGGCTATCAAGTCAAATGTCTCTTCGTGGAGGGTTAAAACACCTTGCGGGTCAAAATCCAACGATACGGAGGAGTTCAGAGGCTGGTTCTTTTGGCTGTTATGCGAACGGACGGCTGAAACGATGCGGTTTTTAACGCATTTGCCCGCCAGCGTAACAAAAGAAGCTTTCGAGGCGTCGAAAATTCGAACAGCATCGAGCAGGCCGATAAGCCCTTCCTGCATCAAATCGTCTTTCTCCAGTTTGTTGCGGCCGGCGTACACGGAAGCGTACATTCGCGCGACAGGCGTTATTATCACAAGTAGGCGATTCATGGCATTTTCATCGCCGCCGCGGGCAAGAAGCACCAGATCCGCTATCTCCTCTGCGCTTTTCATCGCTACCTCATAAGAAAAAAACGATTATGCTAAACTATAATAAGCCCTAAAAATCTGTTTGTCAACAACAATTTTACTATTTTAATATTTTATTTTTTTGATTCTTAACTTTATATCGATAGTTTGTCCTTTTTTAATGTATAACGAGCCGCCATCGGGAATACTGAAGTTGTCATTATTAACCGAAAGGACGCGTCGATTTTTTGCAACTTGACGATGAGGACTTCGCCCGGGTTAAAAAAGCGTGGGAGGTTGTTGCCGTAATCCTGCTCAATCTGCTTTTTCTTTACGCTGCCGTAACGGCGCACAACGGCGCATAACGCTCGCGCTTTTTTTTGTAAACCCGCGGATTTCGGCCACAGCCTCACCCGACAGCAAAACGACGGCCAGAAGGTTCGGCACAGCCATCAATCCGTTGAAAATGTCCGATAAGTTCCAGACGGTTTCAAGCCTCGTAACGCAGCCCAGGAACGCCGCTGCGATATAGGCCGCTTTAAAATACGGCACAGATTTCAAGCCGAACAGAAACTCACAGCCGCGCTCGCCGAAATAGGACCAGCCGATAATCGTCGCGAACGCGAACAGCCCAACCGAAACCGCGATAACCCATTCGCCCGCGCCGCCCATAACGCTTGAAAATGCCCGCGCACCGAGTTCAACCCCGTTAGGCCCGGAGCCGGGCTGCCACACACCCGCGCACAGAAACGCCAGCGCGGTCAGCGTGCACATGACGACGGTATCCACAAACACC
This sequence comes from Clostridiales bacterium, assembly GCA_036834305.1. GTDB lineage: Bacteria > Bacillota > Clostridia > Oscillospirales > Acutalibacteraceae > UBA1447. The sequence goes on along the minus strand of DAITOC010000204.1, from coordinate 1,333 downwards.
TCAAAAATCCCCCACATTCCCTGCACAGCCGGTTCGCGCACATCCGCGGCGGCGTGAATAACCCCCGCCGTACCAAGCCCCGCTTCATTGGAAAAGACACCGCGGGCTATACCGTACCGGGCCGCTTTCGCCATGCCATAGCCGGCCGCGCCGCCCGCCGCCGACTTCAGAGTGAAGGCTCCGCAAAGAATCTCTTTCAAAACAGACGGAACATTTTCCAGGTTTTTTAATATAACAATCAGGCAGGCGGTTATAAAGAGCATCGACATAAGCGGAACGGTTTTTTCGGCGACAGCCGCGATTCGTTTGATGCCGCCGGCAATCACAAGGCCCGCTAAACAGGCCGTGATAAAGCCGGTAACCGCGGGTTTCAGGCCAACGGTTTCTTTTAAAGCAGCCGAAATTGAGTTTGCCTGCGTCATGTTGCCGATACCGAGGGATGAAACGGTCAAAAACAGCGCGTAAGCGCCGGCTGCCTTTTTCATGCCCAACCCTTCCCGCAAATAGGTCATCGCGCCGCCAATCCATTCCCCGCGGCTGTTTTTGCGGCGGTACTTGATGCCCAGAATATTCTCCGCGCAGGAGGTCATCATGCCGAGGCCGGCCGATATGAGCATCCAGAACACGGCGCCGGGGCCGCCGGCGTTGATGGCCGTGGCTACGCCGACAATGTTGCCGGTGCCGATGCACGCCGCCAAAGCGGCCGTTAAAGCCTGAAACTGTGAGATGGATTTGGCATCCCTGCTTTTTCTGACACTCTTATCCTTTACCACGGCAACCAGCGTGCTTCGAAGCCAAAGCCGTGCGTGGGCTATTTGAAAAAAACCTGTTTTGGCGCTCAGATACAGGCCCGTCCCCAAAAAAGCGGCGAGCATCGGCGGACCCCACAACGCCCCGCCGGCGGCCTCGATGAACCGATCGAAGAAAATGCCCATAGCCGCCTCCTTGTTCGAATCAACGCTTTCTATAGGATATATGCGGCATAGTCCGCCCGATATGAATCGCACCGGGCACGGGCAGGATAGGCAGCGGCTGTTTTTACAACATATAAAAATATGTAATTTAACCTGAAAGAGGTAACGGTATGTGCGGTATCATCGGTTATAACGGAAACGGCCCGGCAGTCGGCATTCTTTTGACAGGCCTTGAGAAGTTGGAATACAGAGGTTATGATTCCGCGGGTATCGCGGTTTTTCAAAACGAAAGGCCGCGGGTCGTCAAGACGGAAGGAAGGCTTGCCAACCTGCGTGAAAAAATCGGCACGGAGGAGCCCGTGAACGGGAGCGTCGGCATCGGTCATACCCGTTGGGCAACACACGGCGCCCCGACGGGC
>DAITOC010000203.1:0-3234 GCA_036834305.1 Clostridiales bacterium | reverse complement strand
CCGTCTAACGTTTTTTTGACAAGGCCGGCGTTAACAAGGGCGGAAACATCGACAACCGAACCGTCCTCGAACTTTTTTTCAAGCGCCGCCAGGTTGACTATGGCCATCTCTTTGCCGAAGATGTTGACAAAGCCTCTTTTGGGAACACGCCTCTGCAAAGGCATCTGGCCGCCTTCAAAACCCGGGCGCGGCGCGCCGGAACGGGCTTTCTGGCCTTTGTGACCTTTGCCCGCGGTCTTGCCCTGGCCGGAGGCAGGGCCTCTGCCGACTCTTTTAGTCTCTTTGACAGAGCCTTTTTGAGGTTTTAACTCATGAAGTTTCATTTGACCGCGCCTCCTTGTTCCTCATGTGTCACCTCGATGAGGTGCGATAATTTCTTAACCTTGCCCTGTGTAGCGGGAGAGTCCGGCTGGGACGAGACATCCCCTATCTTTCGCAAACCCAGGGCGCGGGCGGTGGCAATCTGCTCTTTGGTACTGCCGATAAGGCTTTTAACAAGCCTGACTTGAACTTCAGCCATTTTGACCACCCTCCTTAATCTGTTATTTCCTTTTTCGATTTGCCCCGAATGGCGGCGACTTGTTCGATATTGCGAAGTCTCGATAATCCGTCAAATGTCGCTTTGACAACATTGCACGGATTGTTCGAACGCAAAGCTTTCGTACGAATATCCTTGATACCTGCTGTTTCGACGACCGCGCGCACCGGGCCGCCGGCGATAACGCCGGTACCGGGAGCCGCGGGCTTGAGCAACACAACGCCGGCGCCGAATTTGCCGATGATTTCGTGCGGAATGGTCGTCCCTTTCAGCGAAACTTTTATCAGGTTCTTTTTTGCGTCTTCGATACCCTTGCGAATCGCGTCGGGAACTTCGCCGGACTTGCCAAGGCCGAAGCCGATGGTACCGTTGCCGTCGCCGACAACGACGAGAGCGGCGAATTTAAAGATACGGCCGCCTTTTACGGTTTTGGATACACGGTTTATCGAGACCACGCGCTCGGTGAGTTCCATCATTGAAGAATCAATTATAGCCAAAAGTCAATGTCCTCCTTTTCCTCAGAACTTGAGGCCGCCCTCGCGGGCGCCTTCGGCCAGTTCCTGAACGCGGCCGTGATAGATATAGCCGCCGCGGTCAAAAACAACCCGGGTTATGCTTTTTTCGACCGCGCGTTTTGCGAGCATTTCGCCCACTTTGCGGGCCGCCGTTTTATTTCCGCCGTAATCCTTGAACTCTTTTTCAACGCTCGAAGCGGAAACGATTGTCTCGCCTTTCGTATCGTCAATCAACTGAGCGTAGATGTTTTGGAGGGAGCGGAACACATTAAGGCGCGGGCATTCGGGAGTTCCGCTGATTTTACCGCGAACCCTTCTGTGCCGCAGCTGCCTTGCCTTGTTGTTGTCCGGTTTGTTAACCATACTTTTCACTCCTTAAATGAAGGCGCCGTTGTAAAGACCCGCCTTGCTTGTTCGGATGCGGTCAGGGCTTACTTGCCGCCCTTGCCCGCCTTGCCTTCCTTGCGGCGGATATGCTCGTCGGCATACTTGATACCTTTGCCTTTATACGGCTCGGGCGGGCGCTGTTTGCGGACATCCGCCGCGAATTGGCCGACCTTTTGTTTGTCAGGCCCGGTGATGATGATCTTGTTGGGGTTGGGCACCTCGACGCTAATACCCTCGATTTCAGGCACGATCACCTGATGCGAATAACCGATATTCAGAACAAGATCCTTTCCCTGTTTGGCTGCGCGGTAGCCAACGCCGTTGACTTCAAGCTCCTTTTTAAAGCCTTCGTGAACACCGTTGACCATATTCGCGACGAGCGACCTTGTCAGGCCGTGAAACGCCCTGTTCTGCTTGGCGTCGTCGGACCTGGTTACGCTGATAACACCTTCGTTTTTCTCAACCTTGATATTTTTGTGCACCGTTGCGGAAAGAGTGCCTTTGGGGCCTTTTACGGTAACGGAGCTGCCGTCGATGGTGACATCGACGCCGGCGGGTATAGCGATGGGCAGTTTTCCTATTCGTGACATCCTGACAGCACCTCCTTACCAAATAAACGCAAGAACTTCGCCGCCCACATTGGCTTTGCGCGCGTCCTTGTCGGTCATAATGCCTTTTGATGTTGAAAGCACGGCGATACCAAGGCCTTTCATGACCTTCGGCATATCCTCACAATTGGTATAGATGCGCAGGCCGGGCTTGGAAACCCTGCGCAGGCCGGTGAGAATCTGGGACTTGTTCGGGCCGTACTTTAGCGTTATCTCGATAACGCCCTGCTTGCCGTCGTCCTCGACCTTATAGCTTTTCACATAACCCTCGTCAACAAGAATGCGGGCGATGGCCTTTTTCATGTTTGACGCCGGTATTTTTACCGAATCGTGCTTTGCCGAGTTTGCGTTGCGAATTCTGGTGAGCATATCGGCTATGGAATCAGTCGTTTGCATACCGTCAACCTCCTTTGCAGTTGCTATTTACCAGCTTGCCTTCTTCACACCCGGAATCTGCCCGGCATGGGCCAATTCCCTGAAGCAAATGCGGCACACACCGTATTTGCGCAGATAGGCATGCGGCCTGCCGCAAATTTTGCATCTGTTGTATTGTCTCGAGGAATACTTCGCAGGCCTTGCCTGTCTGACTTTCATTGATGTTTTGGCCACGGTTTTCCCTCCCCTATCTCGTAAACGGAGCGCCCATAAGCGTTAAAAGCTCGCGGGCTTCTTCGTCTGTTTTGGCTGATGTCACCAGGCAAATATCCATGCCTCTGACCTTGTCGATTTTATCATAGTCGATTTCCGGAAAAATAAGCTGTTCCCGGACGCCCATGGAATAATTCCCGCGACCGTCGAAGGAATTGGGGTTGATTCCGCGAAAGTCTCTTACCCTTGGCAGAGCCAGATTAAACAGCCTGTCAAGGAATTCATACATCCTTTCGCCGCGCAATGTAACCTTGGCGCCGATTGTCATCCCCTCGCGGAGTTTGAAGTTTGCGACCGATTTTTTTGCCTTGCACAAGACAGGCTTCTGGCCCGTAATCTGCATAATGTCGGCAACAATCGCGTCGAGCATTTTCGGATTGTCTCTCGCCTCGCCGCAACCGACATTAACGACAATTTTTTCGAGCTTCGGGATTTGCATGACACTTTTATACCCGAATTTCTTCATCAGCGCGGGAGCGACTTCTTTGTCATAAGTTTCCTTCAGCCTTGCCATGTTCATCCCTCCTTATTCAAACTC
>DAITOC010000202.1:0-3235 GCA_036834305.1 Clostridiales bacterium | reverse complement strand
CCGAACCTCGCTTCCCTCCACCATTGCATGCGCCTGTCCCTCGACGCCGCCGTCTGCTGCTCGTAATCGTATTTGCTCAACAACTCCGCCATCATGCCAAACCTCTTTTCCTTTTATTTACAATTAAACAAAAAGAGGCACCGCGCTCTCGACCGCATTCAGTTTTATAATAAAACCGCCCGCCCGTTCGTTCGTTCCTCTTTTTAAAATTATACATTCATTGAAAGGAAAACACAACATGAATTCAACACGAAAACGGGAAGGCTGCTTTTGGCAGCCCTCCCGCAGAGATTGTATTCGATTTTGCCGGGTAATTCGCGTATTCTACTTCACCGTAGCGTACATAAAGTATTTGTAGCCGAGCGGCGAGGACCAGAATCCGTCGATCTTATCGCTCAAAAGGAAGATATCAACATAATAGTAGATCGGGCAAAGCATGGATTCGTCGAAAATGATCTTTTCGGCTTGGTGCATCAACTCGAAGCGCTTGGCGCGGTCACTGGTCGACTTCACTTCGGCAATCAGCCGGTCATACTCTTTGTTGGACCACTGCGCGTCGTTGTTGCCGCCGCCCGTAACCCACATGTCGAGCATGCTGATGGGATCGTTGTAGTCGCAAAGCCAACCGTTGCGGGCGATGGAATACTCACCGTTCTTGCGGGTGTTAAGGAAGGTGCCCCATTCCTGCGAGGCCAGTGTGATGTTGACGCCGATCTTCTTCCACATATCATGAAGCGCTTCGGCGATGTCCTGATGGCCCGTGCCTTCATTATAAAGGTATTCGATAGTCGGCAGACCTTTGCCGTCGGGATAACCGGCCTCGGCCAGAAGTTGTTTCGCTTTGGCGAGGTTGCCCTCATAATCCAACGGATCATAGTAATTGCCGCCGACATCGCGGAATTCTTTGGCCGGGTCGGCGTCGGACAAGCCTGTCGCGACATAAGCGCCCGCGGGCACCTGGCCGGCTTTGCCGACATTCTTAACGATCCAGTCGCGGTCGACAGCCAATGTCAGCGCCTGACGAACTTTCGGGTTATCCAGAGGCGCTTTTTTAACATTGAATGAAATATAATAGGTTCCCAATTGTCCTTCGAGGTTGAAATCGGCTTTGTCTCTCCACGCGTCGATTTCGTCCTGAGGCATCGCGTCGGCGAAAAGAATTTCGCCTTGTTTATAAGCGTTCAAAATCGCGACATCGTCGTCCATGAGCACAAACTTGATGTTTTTTACCCCAAGTTTGGCAAAATCCCAGTAATTTTCGTTCTTGGTGTAGATAATGTGCGAGCCGGGCACCCATTCCGTCATTTTATAGGGGCCGTTGCCGATATAGGTCTCGGGTTTTGTCGCCCATTTGTCACCGTTGGCGTCGATGAGATCCTTGCGGACCGGGGAGAAGGTCGGGAACGCCGTCAATTCCAGGAAGTAGGGCACGGCGTTTTTCAGGGTTACAACCAAAGTCTTGTCGTCGGGAGCTTTGACATTGAGCACCTTGTCGTCGCTGTCATAACCGTCAATGACATCGAACATATACTCATAGTCGGCAGCCGTGGCCGGATTGACCGCGCGGTTCCAGGAATACACGAAATCACCGGCCGTTACAGCCTTTCCGTCGCTCCATTTGAGGCCGTCACGAAGGCGGAAGGTGTAGACTTTGCCGTCTTCGGACACTTCATAGGACTCTGCCTGGCCGTAAATGGGAGTCCCGTTTTTGTCAAGGGTCATCAGGCCTTCAAAGGCGTGGATGATCATCGTGGCGCCGTCGACCGCCGAGTTGAGCGCCGGGTCAATGGTGTCGGGGTCGGGTCCTACATTCACCGCCAGGGTATCCGCGGCGGTGACGGGGGCTTTTGTTGTCTCGTCTGTGTTCCCCGCGTTGTCGCAGGCAGGCAATACAATCAGACCGACCATGAGAATCGCCAGAATCAAAGCCAGTTTTCTTTTCATTTTCTTTCCTCCTAATCAATTGTTATTATTTCATTTATACCGGTAAAAATTCGTTGACGGCCAAGACTTTCTACCGGATAAATGTGTTACCTTATACTAAGCAAGCCCGAGATGATGGCAAGCCGCGAAATGCCCGGACGCCACTTGAGTGAAATCGGGCTCTTTTTGCGCGCAGATATCCGTGGCGTAACGGCAGCGGGTCCGGAAACGGCAGCCGCTCGGCGGGTTGAGCGGGCTCGGGACATCGCCCTCCAGGATAATCCTCTGCCGTTCACGGCTTTTCACCGGGTCCGCGACCGGAATGGCCGATATCAACGATTTTGTGTACGGATGCACGCTGTGGAAAATCAGTTCGTAATTGTCGGCCAACTCGACGATTTTGCCTAAGTACATCACGCCGATGCGGTTGCTGATATGTTTGACGACGCTCAAGTCGTGGGCGATAAACAAATAGGTTAGTCCGAGGTCCCTCTGCAAATCCTCGAACATATTGACAATCTGCGCCTGGATGGAAACATCGAGCGCCGAAATTGGCTCGTCGCAGACGAGGAATTCGGGGTCGACGGCCAGCGCCCGCGCGATACCGATACGCTGCCTCTGGCCGCCCGAAAACTCATGGGGATAGCGGTTGGCGTGTTCGCTGTTGAGGCCGACGCGGTCAAGGAGGCGGATGATTCTCTCGTTTCTGTCTTTTTTACCGGATGCCAGGCGATGGATATCAAGCGCTTCCCCGACGATATCGCCGACGGTCATGCGCGGGTCAAGGCTGGCGTAAGGGTCCTGAAACACAATTTGCATCTTTCGCCGGTAGGGAAACATGTTGGCTTTGGTGATGTCTTTCCCGTCATAGAAAATGCTGCCGCTTGTTGGATCATAGAGGCGGATCATGGTGCGCCCCACCGTTGTCTTGCCGCAGCCGCTTTCGCCGACAAGCCCGAGCGTCTCGCCTTTATCGATGTGCAGGTTGACATCGTCGACGGCTTTGACAAACTTCGGTTTTAACAAACTGCCCGGCGCTTTGAAATATTGTTTTAAATTTTTAACTTCTACCAATCTGTTGCTCATACAACGGCACCGCCTTGCATAGCCTTCTCTTTCGCCGGCAGCCAGCAGGCGCTGTAATGGCTTTCTTCAACCTTTATATAATCCGGCATTTCCCTCAGGCAAATTTTCATACAACTCGCGCAGCGCGGCGCGAACGGGCAGCCGGCGGGGGGGTTGAGCATATCGACGGGAGTTCCCTCAATGGCGACAAGCTTGGTGCGTTCTTTTTCATACAGTTTGGGAATAC
>DAITOC010000201.1:0-3252 GCA_036834305.1 Clostridiales bacterium | reverse complement strand
ATGACGGCGCTTTACCGCCCTCCGGCAACATGCCCGTTCCCGCCCGTGAGAGGGATCAAAACGGCGAACCTCCGGCACGCAGGCCGTTTGACCCGCGTGACTACATGCCCGGCGCGCCGCCCGCCGCCAATGCGCGAAATGGGTCGCGGCGACCCGGACCGGCACCGGCAGGCATACAGCGGGTACCGGCCCAAACGCGGAACAACGCCGGCGCTCCCACAGGCGGCTTCCGTCTTTGGAGAGAAGCGGCCGTGCCCGTCATAGCGGACTCCCGGGAGGAACGGGTTCTGCAGGCCACCGACCAGGAAAGCATGGAGCCGAAGACCCCGTCCTCAGCCGGCGGAAGGATATTTCTTGAGGTACCCTATAAAAGCATTGAAGAATTCCGCTCGGCGAACGCGAAAACGGGTACCCTCAAAGTTCAGGTCTTTTCTGGCGACAGGACATTCCCGATAACCCAGGCCCGTGTCGTCGTCTCGCGTCCGATTGACGGCAAAGCGTTTACGTTCTTTGACAAATACACCGACGACAGCGGCATCGTCAACGGCCTGGTACTGCCCGCGCCCGATAAGGCGCTGTCCCTCAGACCCTCCGAAATCGCGCCGTATTCCACCTATAACATTTCCGTCGAGCATCCTGATTTTATCTCCGCGGACTTTGTCAGCGTACCGGTCTTTGACGGCATTGAGTCCATTCAGCCGGCCAGGCTGTTGCCGAAGGTACAAGGGGTAACGGTGCCAAGGCGCACCGTCACAAACCAGCCCACCGATTTATAGAAACGGGGTGATACTATGCCTGAACAATCGCCGGTGATACCGCAGAACATTACGGTGCATTTGGGCCCGCCGGGTTCCGACGCGGAAATTGTGACGGTGTCCTTTCCGAATTACATAAAAAATGTCGCTTCCGGCGAGCTGTACCCCACCTGGAACGACGTGGCTTTGCGGGCGAATATTTATTCATTTGTTTCGTTCGCCCTTAACAGGATTCTGACAGGCCATTACCGCAAGCAGGGGTATGATTTTGACATCACGAACAGCCCGGAATATGACCAGGCTTATACGCTTGACAGAGCGGTTTATGAAAACGTGGCCGAGCTGACCGACGAGCTTTTCAACGATTATATCGTCAAAGGCGCCGTCAATTTTCCTTACCTGGCCACGAACTGCAGCGGCCGGGACGGCCGCCCCTGCAACGGCGCCATGTCCAAATGGGGCAGCCAGGCCCTCGGCGAAACGGGTTATCTTCCCTGGCAGATTCTGCAGTACTATTACGGCAACGACATCGGTATCTTCCGCAACGCGCCGGTGGAAGGCCTTCAGCTTTACGAAGGCCCCGTTATGAGAATCGGTTCCGCGGATCCGTATGTCACGCGCGTTCAGGTCATGCTCAACACCATTGCGGAAGTGTATCCGGCGGTTCCGAGAATACCTGTCGCCAACGGCATTTATGACGAATACACAAGGGACGCGGTGATAGCGTTCCAGGAACTGTTCAACTTAATGCCCGACGGCCTAGTGGGCAAAACCACGTGGTACAAGATTCAGATCATATATGAAAGCATTAAACGAGGAATACAACTCTACGAGATAGGCTTAGCCATAAGGAGTGTGCCGGGCTTAAGCAACCGGATTCTGAAGCCGGGCGATACGAGCATCTATGTCGCCTACCTGCAGCATTTCCTGAAGACTTTCTCGAATTTCTATGAGAAAGCACCTCCGGTGGATATTAACAGGACATTCGATGAAAAGACTCGCCGGGCAGTTTTGACTCTGCAGAGTGGCTCCGGCTTGAAACCCGACGGGATTGTCGGCCCCCAAACATGGGAAATGATATTCCGCACTTACCGGGCTGTCACCGACGCCTACCCCCAGCCATTCAGGCACGCGCCGGCCCCGGCATTTCCGGGTCTGGTCAGCGCCTCGTCGCCGCCCGCGGTCATCCGGCAGATGCAGACCTATCTGCGCCGAATTGCGGAAGAAGACGAGAGTATACCGCTTGTCGAGGTCGACGGCATTTTCGGCCCTCAAACAAGGGACGCCGTGATTGCTTTCAAAAAACGGGAAGGGTTGCCGCCGACCCCTGAAATCGGCGCGGTTGCCTGGGTGGCCCTTGTCCGAAGTTTCAATGAGTTGGCCGATGTGCCCGAGCACATTCGCGAATAAAAGCGCCTGCCTCGCGCCGGCGCAGGCATGCGCAAAGGGGTGAAAGTATGCCTGTAACAACATCCGTCCCGCAGTACATCACCGTGCATCTCGGGGAACCGGGGGATGACGCGCCGAATTTGAGGGTCCGTTTTTCCCGTTATATCAAAAACATCGCGGCCGGTTCGGTCTACCCGACCTGGCCGGAAAACGCGATCGTCGCCAATATCCTCGCCCTTGTTTCCCATACGCTCAACAGGGTTTTTACGGAGAATTACCGCGGCAAAGGGTATGATTTTGATATCGCCAATACCTCCGCCGACGAGCCCCAATACATAGACGGCAAGGCTTCTTACAATGTGATAAACCGGATTGTCGACACGGTGTTCAACGACTATATTGTCCAATCCGGTTCTTCGTTGCCCTATTATTCCCGTTATTGCACCGGCACCGGCGGCGATTGCGAAGAACTCACGAGCTGGCAAACCGTGGATCTGGCGGAAGCCGGCTACACGCCGTACCGGATATTGCAATACCTTTACGGCAGCGATATCGGTGTCGTTCGAAACGCGCCGGTTGTGTCGGACACCGGGCCGGGGATAGAAGCGTATAAGGGTGTTCCGCTGAGCCTGGGTTCTTGGGGCAACGATGTGAATATGTTTCAAAGGGAACTCAACCGCATTGGCGTCAACTGCCCGGCGATTCCGAAAATTCCCCTCGGCAGTAGCGTTTATGACGGAGTCACCAAATCCGCGGTCACCGAGTTTCAGAATATTTTTGACATCCAGCCGACCGGTGATATCAACAAAGCGACCTGGTATAAAATCCAGTTCATTTACAACGCCCTGCGGGCGGCCGACCGGCGCGGTTCGAGCGGGCCGGCTCTTGTCGATATTGTAAAACCGTTTCAGGAAGAATACCGTTTCGGTGATTCCGGAGATTTTGTGGAAGCCTTGCAGATATACCTCAACTTCATCTCTGTTTTTGACAACCGCGTTCCGCGTGTCCGCGAGACCGGTAACTTCGACAAACAGACGGAAAACGCGGTCCTCGCTTTTCAGCAGGCCTACAATTTGCCCGCGACCGGCGTCGTCGATACAGCCGCCGC
>DAITOC010000200.1:0-3292 GCA_036834305.1 Clostridiales bacterium | reverse complement strand
GCTCTCGGTGCTGAAGTTTAATCCGGCGCCGGTAAACGGTGTCGTATCCGCCGGAGCGCTGTTTCAAAAATGGGTCTGGCCCGTGTTCATGCTCGGGCCGGTCGCCGGCGAAATCCTGGGGATCGTCCCTGTTTTATTCATCGACTATACCGGCTCAAAGAAAGAAAGGATCGTTGCGGAATTAACCGAAAGACGCGCCCAGACATCGGAGCTGGGAAAAATAAAACAGACGGAGCGGGTTGAAACGAAGACTTAACGTAGAACAGCGGAAGCGGCGGGCATTGCCCGCCGCTTCCGCTTATAACTTTCGGCGCCGCGCCCCGGGGCCCGTATCAACGAGTACGCTGCCGCCGTTTCGCCCTTTTATCAGGTAGCAGTTTGCCATCCCGCAACGAAGCGGTATAATGTCACACTCCGAACGCCTCATCTTTACCGCGCCTTTCCGATAGTATGATTTGATAGTAATGCGCCCGCGCCCCGTTGTCAATGGTGTTGAAAGACCGTGTTGAAGTTTTGTTCACGCTGCTATATAATTGACTAAGCTTTTAAACCTTCGAAAGCGGGTTGCCGATGAACAATATCGTTCTGTTAGGTCTCGTCAGCTTCTTTTCGGATATCAGCAGCGAAATGGTTTACCCCATCATTCCGCTGTATCTGGTCAATGCCTTCGGGGCCGCTCCCTCCGTCGTCGGCTTGATTGAGGGCATCGCCGAAAGCCTTGCCGGTATTTTGAAAGTGTTCGGCGGACGCATCGCCGATAAAACCAACCGGAAAAAGCCGCTGGCTTTTGCCGGTTACTCGGCCGGCTTGATTTACAAAACCGCTTTAGTTTTCGCGCGTTCCTGGCCGGGAGTCCTGGTCTCGAGGGTCGTTGACCGCTTCGGCAAAGGCATCCGGACGGCGCCGCGTGACGTCCTTGTCGCCGAAAGCGCCAACCGCGGGAGCCTGGGAAAAGCCTTCGGCGACGGCCCTCGGGGCGGGGCTCGGGCTGTTTTTCACGATGAAAGAGAACCCGCCGGGCGGTGTTCCGGCTCAACGGCAAACTATGTAATAAGGAGAGGCTGAATGAATCAAACCTACCTCGGCATCGACATCGGCGGAACGAAATGCGCCGCCGTTCTCGGCAAAGGCGAAATACCCGCGGAAGGCGCCGGCGGCCTCATCATTGACAAAATCAGTTTTCCGACCCGGCAGCCCCGGGGCTGGCAAGCCGTTACGGCGGAATTGCTCGACACGGCGGATCGTTTGCTGGCGAAAAACAACATCAGCCGCGACGGCCTGCGGGCCGTCGGCATCAGCTGCGGCGGCCCTCTTGACAGCCGCACGGGTACGGTCAACTGCCCGCCAAACCTGCCGGATTGGGACAATGTGCCCATCACCGCCATGTTTCGGGAGCGTTTTGGCGTTCCCGCGTTCCTGCAGAACGACGCAAACGCCTGCGCGCTCGCGGAATGGCGCTTCGGCGCCGGCAGGGGTTATGACAATCTGATCTTCCTGACTTTTGGCACGGGTATGGGCGCCGGCCTGATTCTTGACGGCCGCCTCTACGCGGGCACGAACGACCTGGCCGGCGAGGTCGGGCATATCCGCCTGGACGAAAGCGGCCCGGTCGGCTACGGAAAAGCAGGCTCTTTCGAGGGCTTCTGCAGCGGCGGGGGAATCGCGTCGCTGGCAAAAAGCCTTGTCGCCGAAGCCGTGAAGGTGGGCAAGCCGACCGCTCTTTACAATCGGCCGGGCGACATGGAAGCCATTACCGCGAAAACTGTCGCCGAGGCCGCCGGACAAGGCGACGCCCTCGCTTTGGAGATTTACCGTCTTTGCGGGGAATACCTCGGGCGCGGCCTCGCCGTCCTCATCGATATTCTCAACCCGCAGGCCATCGTCATCGGGAGCATTTTTGAGCGCTCCGGCAACCTTCTGGTGGATTCCATGCGAAAGACGCTCGAGGCCGAGGCGCTTCCCGGGGCGTTGGAACGGTGTGAAATCCTGCCCGCCGCGCTCGGCGAATTCATCGGTGACTTCGCCGCCTTGGGCGTAGCCATGAACAGCGACAGAACTATGGAGGTGGAGTCATGAAGAAAATCGCGGCCATTTTTGAGGAATTATTCAAACGGTACCCCGCGCTTGCGCCGCTTGAGCAGCAAATCGCCGACGCGTACGCCATGATGCGGGCCTGCTATGACGCGGGCGGCAAACTGCTCGTTTGCGGTAACGGCGGCAGCGCCGCCGACAGCGAACACATCGTCGGGGAATTGATGAAAGGGTTTTTGTCAAAGCGCCCTCTGTCCCAAGCCGAAAAAAACCGTTTCGCCGCCGTGGAGGACGGGAATTACTTATCGAACAGGCTGCAGGGCGCGTTACCGGCTGTCGCGCTGACGAGCCAAACCTCGCTTCTTTCCGCTTTTGCCAACGACATCGCGCCGGATATGGTCTATGCCCAACAGGTTTGGGGCTACGCGAGAAAAACGCCGGATGTCCTCATCGCGTTGAGCACATCGGGCAATTCGGCAAACATCGTCAACGCGGTGAAAACCGCCGCGGCGCTCAACCGGAAAAGCATCGGCATAACGGGCAAAGAAAACAGCCTATTAAGCTCGCTTTGCAACATTTGCATTCAACTGCCCGAAAGCGAAACCTTTAAAATTCAGGAGCTGACGCAGCCGGTGTACCACTGTTTATGCGCCATGCTTGAAGAATACTATTTTGATAACGAGGGGGATTACACATGAGCGCTTTTTTGGTCCCGCGACCCGAACACCCCGAGCCGCAGTTTGAGCGGCCGCATTGGCAAAACCTGAACGGCGAGTGGGAGTTTGAAATTGACCACGGCATGAGCGGAGAGGAAAGAAAGCTCTATAAAACCGGCAACCTTTCGGGTAAAATCACCGTTCCCTTTTGCCCCGAAAGTTCCCTGTCCGGCGTCGGCCACAAAGACTTTATGAACGCCGTATGGTACCGACGGGAGTTTGAAGCGAAAAACCCGGATACGCACGGCAAAACGCTGCTTCATTTCGGCGCCGTCGATTACCATGCGGTTGTCTATGTTAACGGGCGGCAGGCCGGCGAACACAAGGGCGGGTATACACCGTTCGTTCTTGACATCACAAAGCTTTTGAAAAAAGGCGCCAATGTGTTGACTGTTTGCGTAAAAGACAATACCCGAAGCCCGCTGGTTCCGCGCGGCAAGCAAAGCGAACTCTATGATTCCCACGGCTGCGATTACACGCGGACAACCGGTATCTGGCAGACCGTTTGGCTTGAATTCGTGCCGGAAAAGTATATTAAAAAGGTG
>DAITOC010000199.1:0-3300 GCA_036834305.1 Clostridiales bacterium | reverse complement strand
ATGAGGCGGTTGCGGTTAATCACAAGCCCCCCCTTTCCCACACAGCCGGCCCGGTCGACATCGGTGTCAAAAATAATGCCGAGGTCGGCGTCATTGTCCGTCACAGCCTTGCGAATCGACTCCATCGCCTGCTTGTTCTCGGGGTTTGGTATATGGTTGGGGAATGTTCCGTCGGGGTTAAGGAAGCAACTTCCGCCGATATCCGCGCCAAGCGGTTCCAGAACCTTTGCCGCGTAAAAGCCTCCCGCGCCGTTGCCCGCGTCAACGACGATTTTGTACCCCCGCAGAGGCCTCAGATAGTCGGTGTCGTTGACCTGGCGGCAGATCATTTCCCGGAGCGCGGCGGCGTAAGTGTTCATGTAATCGGCTTTCTCAACGGCGCCGGCCGATTCTGCCGCCGGAACCCCGGCCGTTTGGGCGTAGTCGAGAACCTCATCGATATGGACGCTTTCGAGCCCCCCTACGCGGGTAAAAAACTTCATGCCGTTGCGGTCGGAGGGATGATGGCTCGCGGTGATTTGAACGGCCCCGTCGCATTTCAGGTCGACGGTCGTCATAAACATGGCCGGCGTAGAGGACAAACCGCAGTCAATCACCACGGCGCCCAAGCCGCTCAATGCCGCTATCACCGCATTTTTAATTCTTAGCGAAGACACTCTCGGGTCATGCCCCACCGACACGGTCAGGTCGGCAATGCCCTTGTTTATGTTCTTTGAAAGCCAAACGGCGAAGCCGACGGTGATGCGTTCAACCTTCCTGTCGTTTAAAAACAGCGGGTTGTTGCCGTCCCCCGTTCCGATTCCCCGGATATCGCTGCCGCTTCTTAGATTTTTCCAACTCTTTTCCGTAAGTGCCGCCTCCTTCACGCCGTTTGCAGATACGCGTCCGAAGCTTTTCGAAAAAAATCGTACATAGGGCTGAAATTTTTATAAGCAGTCCGCAGTTGCTGAATAACCGCGTCGTTTTCAAGGGCTTTTTTGTCTGTCGAGCGCGTTATAAAGCCCATATTTTTGACGGACCAGTATGTTTGCAGGTCATCCGGAACGGACCCGTCCACCGGTTTCTTGTAATAATCCGCGTAAAACACCGCCTTCGTCTTTTTCGCTTTTTTGACGGCGTCGAGAAATTCCTCCCGGTGTTCGATTAAGAAGCCGCGGTATGTTTCCATCAACGATGGGGTGGTCTCAAAATGGCCGACGCCGTAAGAATACTCCTTCGGAGAGATTTCAAACCACATGCAGGGATACAGGGGCCATTCGATTTTCGGGCGCATAAACATAATCCAAACATTTTCACGATACAGCGTCTTATCCCTCGTAAACCTTGTGTCCCTTCGAATCCGCGAAACCATTTTGACCGGGTTGAGATTCATTCTCGGGTCGATTTTCAACATATCGGGAGCAAGGCTCGCGGCAATTTGGCGCATGGGATTGATCGCAAGGCGTTTAATGTCCTCTTTATTGGCTTCATAATAGTCTTTGGAATTATGAAACCGGTTTTGGGCGAGAAGCCAAAATGCCTCTTCGGTGATCCCGTCGTATTTAACCATACCGTTCCCCTTTTTTCAACAAGGCTTCAGCGGCGGCCATAACGCCGGCTTTGGCGGAGTGGAAATTGAAACCGCCCTGAACCCATGCCGCGTACGGCTTTCTGAGAGGCGCGTCGGCCGAAAGTTCAATGGAGGACCCCATGGTAAAGGCTCCCGCCGCCATAATGACTTTGCTGTCATACCCGGGCATGTCCCAGGGCTCGGGGGAAGCCGTCGAATCGACGGGCGAGGCGCTTTGCAGGCCCCGGCAAAAGGCGATGAGATTCTCCGGCTCGCGCAGAAGCACCGTTTGGATGATGTCGCCGCGGCTCTCCCATGAGGCGGGTGTTGTTTCGAAACCGAGTTCTTCAAACAAGGCCGCGGTGAAAACAGCCGTTTTCAGAGCCTCCCCCGTGATGTGCGGCGCATTAAAAAGGCCCATAAACATCGGCCTTGTCTGGCCGAGGGTCGCTCCAACCTCCCTGCCGACACCGGGCGCGGTCATTCTTTGGGCACACAGTTCCACCAAATCGGCGCGGCCGGCGATATATCCGCCGTTTTTCGCGATGCCGCCGCCGGGGTTCTTTATCAGTGAGCCGGCGATTAAATCCGCTCCGATTTGCGTCGGTTCGACGGTTTGGACAAATTCGCCGTAGCAATTGTCAACCATCACGGCCGCGCTGCTGCGGGATTTGACAAAACGCGCGATGTCACCCGTTTCTTCCGCAGAGAGGCTCGGGCGCAACGAATAACCCCTCGAGCGTTGAATATAGACAAGTTTCACGCCGCTGTGGAGTTTCTTTGATATGGCCGCCGGGTCCGGCTTGCCGTCCGGCCCCAGCTCAACTTGTTCGTAACGAACGCCGAAGTCACGAAGAGAGCCCTGCCCCGCCTTGCTTATACCGAACACCGGATGAATGGTGTCGTACGGCGTGCCCGTCACGCACAGCACCGTGTCGCCGGGGCGCAGAAGCCCGAACAGCGCCACCGTCAGGGTATGCGTTCCGCTCGCGAAGGAATGGCGCACGAGGGCGTCCTCGGCCCCGAATACGCGCGCGAACACTTTTTCAAGGGTTTCCCTCCCCCTGTCGCCGTACCCGTAACCGGTGCTTTCGGCGAAATGGCTTTCGCTCACGCCGTTTTCAATGAAGGCGGAAAGCACCTTCAACTGGTTGTATTCGGTGATTTCCTCAATTTTTTCGAAAGCGCGGACGGATTTTCTTAATGCCGTTTCCGCCTTTTCGAGCAGCCTTTCGTCAAAGCGAAAGAAGTGTTGTTTCATTCAGCCATCGTATCCTTTAACACCCGACGCCCATTCGCCGGCCTTGACAAAGCCAAGAGTTTGATAAAAATCAAGAATGTCGCCATGGGCACAAAGCAGGTTGACCTTTTTACCCGCCGCCGCCGACTCTTCGGCAAGAGCGCCGACGAGCATTCCCGCGTAACCGCGGCCGCGGAATTCCGGCAGAGTCGCCACAGCGCCGATTACAACGGCCGAATCGGTTTCAAAAAGCGCGGACGCTGTGGACACGGGCCGGCCTTCTTCGAACGAAGCGGTCACCCGTGCCGTTCCTTTTCGTATTCTCGCCGCTGTATCCGCAAGCCAAATCTCATAGGCCGGAAGGCCGGTAAATGCCGAGTGATTCAGTATATCATAAATACCGCGCAATTCAAACCCCCGCGTACAACGGCCGGCAACGGCGTTTTCGCGGCCGTTCCCGCGATATTCCAGGATATGGCCGTACGCGTCCGGCTGAAAGCTGAGCCGGGCA
>DAITOC010000198.1:0-3302 GCA_036834305.1 Clostridiales bacterium | reverse complement strand
AACCGCCGTTTGAGTTGAATGTGATCGTATAACTGTTGATGCTCCACTGCGCCACACAGGTCGTGTTGCCGGCGGGCATTGTCGACGGCACCGCGGGCGACCAGCCCGCAAAGGTGTAGCCCGTTCTTGTCGGGTTCGCCGGCGCCGTCACCGTTGTTCCGTAATTCTGCGTGATCGGTGATACGGCGGAACCGCCGTTGGAATTAAACGTAATCGTGTATTGGTTGATCGTCCACTTCGCGTAGAGCGTAACCGTCGCGCCATTCGTTGAAGACAGGTTCGTTACGCTCTGGCCGTTGGAGTAGGACGTGCCCGAGCCGTCTGCCGCCGTGTTCCACCCCGCGAAGGTATAGCCCGTTCTGCTGTAACCGTTGGCCGTCAGCGCTTTCGCTACATCATAGGTATGCGCGGAGCTCGCCGTCGAGCCCCCCGTCGCGCCGTTGCCGTTGTAGGCCACGGTATAGGTGTTCGCCGACCACTGCGCCGTATAGGTCGCGTCGCCGATGCCTACTGTCGCGGGAACCGAAGGCGACCACCCCGTGAACGTGTAACCGGTTCTTGTGCCGGGTGAAGGCGCGGTAAGCGTTCCGCCGTAAATCATTGACGTCGGGCCCGCGCCGCCGGAACCGCCGTTCGCGTTGAATGTGATGTTATAGAAGTACCTTCGATAATATTGCGTTATGACAAGAGAGCCGTCCGGCGCTATGATCCCTTCGTCATAAGTTCCGCCCTCCGAGGAAGCGTAGAATCCCGGATAGGATTTATGCGGAGCCGTTACAAATGTGTTGGTCGTTCCGTATAGGACATCCTGTTCGGCAAAGTCCCAACCGTTTTGGGCGACATTCACTTTATAGTGGTTTACCCTGTAAACCGTGTTCGGGTTCGGTGTGTATGTATAGGTAACACTTATATTCGAACGTACATTGTTCCACGCCTGAGCGCTCGTGCTTGTGGTCGAACCCGATGCCGATGACAATGTGTATCCGGTATAACTGTTCGGCCCGAAGTACACCGTCTGGCTCGAATAGAAAGTCAGCGATTCATTCTGGTAAACATACCCGTCCGCCGAACGGTGATAGATGTTAGCGGAATAGGCGACCCTGGAAAGGTTGTTGTAGGCGGTGTCAAGCGCGGAATAGGAGTTATCCGTCGAGGTTGGATTCCCCAGGCGCGAGGCCGCGTTCAAGAGCGCCGATTCAAACGCCGCGTAGTTGGTGTAATCGGATGCCTGCAGGCCCATGTTGATGTATTGGCGGACTTTCGAGCGAAGCGTCGATTTGTCCACTTTGGTCATGTTGACATTAACGAGCATCGAGATGGCGTTGTATTCATCGTTGTTATCGCCCCATGAGCCAACTTTCATGCGGATGTTGTCATAGGAAGAGATCGCCTGGCTCCACATATTACCGTTGCGCTGCACGCCGTTGGTGACGGACACATTGTTGGTATTGCCCCAAAAGATGTAGCCGGGATAATTCTCGATGACATTGTTCTGCCAGTTGTTATCCGTACTCGTCGCGTCGGCGTACTGCCAGCCAGCCTGGCCGTTGGGGCTGAAATTGGACGCATAGTTTTTAAATTTGCCGCCGTCCATGTTGCCGGTATGAGTGAGGGCGTGGCCGCAGGTCAGGTTCGGTATCTGGTCGATGTTGCTGTAACGGCTGGTATCAACCGTCAGGGTACCCGTCGGGCTGTTGATGTTGGCTGTGTACCGGTTGTCGCCGCCGGCCCAGTTGTGGTACTTGGTCCAGCCGTTGGCCTGCGCGAAAAACCATTCTACGCAGCCGATGTTGCTCGTCGTGGAGGTCACCGTGCCGAGCAGCGGCGCGAGGATGTAAGTGCCCGAGGTGTTGGCCTGGTAGTTGCCGCCCGTGCCGCAGCCGTGCACGCCGCTGATCCACGCGAAGCCCTGCAGGTCGGCCTTGTCGCCGCTGCTGCTGCCGTCGTCGTTGCGGGTTCGGATGGCCGACGCGACGACGGAAATCTGCGGCGCGTAACAGACGGTGTAGGCTTTGGCGGTTTTATTCTCGCCGTTGACGGTGTATGTAGCGGTCCAGGTCAGCGTACTGGTGTAGCCCTGTGACAGACCCGCGCTCAGCGTGCCGGCCGATATATAGGTGCTCAGCGTCGTGCCGCTTGCCGAACTCGCACCCAAGGTATAGGCGGAGCAGCCCGAGAGACTTATGGAAACATTTGTGGCGTTGGCGCAGTAAAAATACACCGTGCCGCTGGTTTTCGCCTTTGAAGCGTCCAGAGTTCCGCTCGTGTTGCAGTCGACATAATACTTGAATGTGTTGGCGCTGTTGGCGGAAACGGAAGCCTGAAGGTAAATCAGCTCAGGCACATAGAAGGTCACGGCGAACGAGACATCGCTTTTGCTTAGAGAGTCGGTTTCGGGCACGTCCGTTTTTACCCGCACGGCGCCGCCGAGACCTATCCCGACGGACGTAAAGAGCAAAGCAAACGCCAATAAGAGGCTCAAGCCTCTTTTTGTGTTTTTCATCATAATCCCTCCAGGTTCGACAGAAACAGCCTACTGCCAATTCTTACTCAATAATAAATGTCCTATGATGCGTTCAATATATTAAATTTACTCATATTTATTGTCGCTAGTGTCCGTATAATTGGTGCAATTTCATAAAAAAATGAGCCATGCGCTCTCTTTCGTTATACTGAGTTTGAACAAAACAAAAAACTGAAAGGAAAGAACACATGACTCGAATTAATATAACACTGGAAGACCTTTTTATGGGAAACCAGGAAAAGTCCATGGCAATATTACTGGAACAGGTCATTAACGCGGTGCTGAACAAGGAGGCATCCGAGCAACTAAACGCGCAGCCATATGAGAGAAGCGATGACCGGCTGACCTATCGAAATGCAAGTAGCCTGTACAACCCGAGAATAATCCGGTTCAGGCTGCTTGATTTGAAATACTACCGAAATCGAATTTACACCAACTTTTTGGACTTGACTCATTTATCATATTGGCAAAGAACAGAAAAGTCAACAACTTTTATATAAAATTCGCCTATTTTTGTACATAAATTTAATATCATTTTATATGAATTCCCTTTTGATTTATTTTTAAAGCCAAAACCCAAACCGGTCTTTTGTTTTGGTCAAGCCGGTGGTTCGAAAACAATTTCTAAACTCACATCCTGTTTCACACAAATCTCAGCGGGACGGTAATGACGAGTCCCCGGCCTTGCAGCCGGGGACTCGTGGTTTTATCACATATAACGGTTATTCGACGGTTATCGACACTTTCGCTGTCAAGCGATAAGAAGCCGCTGTTTCGC
>DAITOC010000197.1:0-3329 GCA_036834305.1 Clostridiales bacterium | reverse complement strand
AGAGTTGGCTCTCCGGCGCGGTGCCTGTTCCGCCGTTTAAATCAAAACTGATTGTATAGCTGTTGATGGACCATTGCGCGGTAAAGGTTGTTTCAAAGGCCGGCACGGTATCCGGCACCTCCGGCAGCCAGCCGGTAAATGTATATCCCTCTCTTGTCACTTCCGGTGCCGTCAAAGGGTCGCCGTAGGCCATTGGTACGCTCCATCCACCCTCGCCGCCCGCGGCGTCGAAGGAAATCGTGTATTGGTTGACTTGCCAGACCGCATAGAGCGTCGCGTTATTCGCGGGCACCGTATAATTGCTTAAGGCAGTTATGGCGCTCGAATATGTGTTCCAACCCAAAAGCGTGTAACCTGTTCTCGAGACACCTTGAGTGGGCAGCGATACCTGTGTTCTGTAATTCTGTGTCACCGGTTCAATCGCGCCCGTTCCACCGTTAGCGTTAAAGGTGACTGTGTATTGGTTGATGGACCAAATAGCGTATAAGTTGACAATTGTCCCGTCGGTATCGGTCAGATTAACGACACTTTGGCTGTTGGTATACTCCGGGGACACGGCGGCCGGGTTGAGCGACCAGCCTAAGAAGGAATATCCGGTTCGCGTGAAGCCGTTCGTTGTCAGATTGGCGGATACATCATATGTGTGTGACGAACTTGCCGTCGAGCCGCCGGTGTTGCTGTTGCCGTAGTAATTGACCGTGTAAGTGTGGGCGGTCCATTTCGCGTAGAAAATTGCATCGGACACGCCAATCGTATACGGCCAGGATATGGGCAGAGTAAGCATCGGGTTCAAATACCAGCCACCGAAAGTATACCCTGTTTTAACCGGGTCCTGCGGCTTTTCGATCTGCGTGTTGTAGTTTTGTGTGACGGGAGAAACAGGGGTTCCGCCATTCACCTGGAATGTCACGGTATAAGCGTTTATGTCATAGACAATGGTTATGATGTTTTCAGAGTCGGTACCCGTCATCCTTTGCTGAACCGTTGCCTGCTGTGGCGTGTAGCCGGTTATTGCCGGCGCGTCAACCGCAACCCATTCCGCCGCCGTCGAACTGCCGGAAGTATCGCTCATGAGAACGGCGCCGAAGGAATCCTGATACCTTACCGTGTAGTTAACCACCTTGAAGGTCAACGACTCATAAGTCAGATTTATCAGCGCGACGGCGTCGTCGACTATCTGCTGTTGAAGAATCCCCAGGTTTTGGTTGTTATAAAGAATCTCACCGTCGGCAACAGCATCTGAATAGTCCTCCATACTTTCCGGCGTATAGTAGGAATCCGGCCACTCCGGCTCCCTTTCGAGAACGATGCCTAAAAGCGTATAGTCCGCCAACAAAGGAACCAGCGCGTTTACGGCGGCGACGATAGCATCGGCGTACCCGTTGACAATCGACTGCTCGGTGATATCTTTTCCGTATTCCACCGCGTTGGCTGCCGTTGAAAGGTTCGCCACCGAGCTGTTTGTATACATCGTATAGAGATATGTATAGTCAACATCCGGAAGCCCGCCGTCGTTATCCGGTATCGCTTTGAGCGCGTTGTCAACAATGGTGTAGTCGGCGCCTTTCAACTGAAGCGCTTCAATCAAATGATAGATTTGAGCGGCGTACCCGTTCACTATTGTTTGACCGTTGTTTTCAAGGGTAAGGTTCCAGTTGATTTGTTGCTCATAAAAGCTAACCAGCGCCGCAACGGATTCTTCTGAATAGTAAGAATACAGATTCGCGGGCTTGCTGTTCCACGCGTTATACACGATGGTATAATCGGCCGGCATAAACACAAGCGCGTCAATGGAGTCAGACAGCAGCAAGGCCAAGCCGTCCACCCATTCCTGAAGCGGCTTTCTGTATTGCGCGGCTACGACGACATAAGCGTACCCCAAATACTCAGCCAGATTATCGACGCTTTCGGTTGTGTACGGACCGTTTACATCATCGTTATTCTCAACAATAGAAGCCGCCTGATCTATCAAAGCATCAAGTTGTGAATAATCCGCGACAGCCAGCCTCAACTCATTGTATCGATCCATTATCGCCGCCGCGTAACTGTTCACCGTAGTTTGTTGCGTGCTGTCGAGGCCCCATACAACCGCGTTGATCGCCGATTGCATCGCGGCAGTGCTTTCGTTTGTAAACATCGACTGCGGGTAGAAGCCGCCGTTTGTCAGTTCGGCCGCTTCATACAAAGCACCGCCGGGAATATAGTCCGGGTCATTCTCGGCGTTCGCGGGCAGGGTCGAGGCTTGGGCAAGCGTGATAGCAGCCTGCACAGCGCTGTAGTCGGCCGGAGCCGGCTCCCAAATCGCGTACAGCAAGACATCGCCCGCGGGAACGGTCATGGAACCGGTGTGATCGGCGGTAACAGCCTCCGGATTTTCACTCCAACCGAGAAAGATATACCCTGTTCTGGTAAAGCCGGAAGTCGGCAGAGTGGCCGTAGTGCCGTAATTCTGTGTGATCGGCGAAGAAGTACCCGTTCCTCCGTTCGCGCTGAAAGAAATGGTGTATTGGTTGATGGAGTACACAGCGTAGAGGGTCGAGTTGAATGCGGGAACGACGTAATTCATAAGCGGCGTCGTCGCCATCGGATCCGTATTCCATCCTAAAAAACTGTAACCGGTTTTGGAAAATCCCTCCGAAGGCAGGGTGATTTCCGTATTGTATAACTGCGCGACCGGGTCAAGAGACCCGGTACCGCTATTGGCGTTGAACGAAACTGTATAGGTATTGACCGCCCAAACCGCGTACAGAGACGCGCCTTCCGTGTTCATGGTATAACTGCCGCCGTTGGAATACACTACGGAGCCCTGCGCGGAAGTCGCCCAACCGGCAAAGCTGTAACCTGTTTTCGTAAACGTATTCGAGTTCAAATCTGCTGTTTGCCCGAATACAATATTCTGAGCGGCCATCGTTCCGGAACCATCATTCGGCAAAAAAGTGACGGTATAGGTGTTGGCGCTCCAGACGGCATAAAAAGTAACGATTCCGCCTGCCGCGGAGGTCAGGTTAATTACGCTTTGGACGTTGCTGTATTGCGGAGCAACGGCGTTGTCCGTCGTGGCCCATCCCAAAAAACTGTGGCCTGTCTTCAAAAAACCGTTTGGAGTCAGATTGCCCGCCGTGTCATAAATATGAGCCGAGGCCGCGGTATTGCCTCCCGTGCTGCCGTTGCCGACGTAATTGACGGTGTAGATGTTATTAGCCCAATTCGCGTAAAGCGAATGAGGCCCGGCGTTGTTCATAATTGTGGTGTTTTCTATTTTTGTTCCCGTGCCGCCGACTCCCGTATACCAGCCCGTAAACGTATACCCCGTTCTTACGGGGGAAGGC
>DAITOC010000196.1:0-3336 GCA_036834305.1 Clostridiales bacterium | reverse complement strand
AATCATTATGAATAACACATCCAAACGCGCGTATTCGCTGTATGTCCTCGCGGCTGCCTTCGCCGCGGGTATCGTCATTCTCATTGCCCAAATGGCTGTCAACGGCGGTGAGTGGGCCGCCAACAGAGCCAACAAGCATATTTACAGCCGGGGCCAAATCGCGGCAGCGGGCGTCATCGTTGATTCGAAAGGCGTGGTTTTAGCCGAAACGGCAAAAGGCAAACGAGTCTATAACAAGGATAAAACCGTTCGCATGGCTACGCTTCACACCGTCGGCGATACGGCCGGCAGCATCTCGACCGGCATTCACGCGGCGTACCGAAAGGAACTGTCCGGATACAGCCTGTGGAACGGCATCTACCGGCTCAAGGAATACGGCAGGGGCAGCGACATCCATCTGACCATTGACGCGAAGGCCTGCGCGGCCGCCTACAAGGCGCTCGGGAATTACATGGGCACCGTCGGCGTCTACAATTACACAACCGGCCGGATTCTCTGCGTCGCCTCCAAACCGGCTTACGACATCAACAACAAGCCGGACGACATTCTGACAAATACGGAAAAATACGAAGGTGTGTATCTCAATCGCCTGCTTTCGGGCGTTTACACCCCCGGTTCCGTTTTTAAGACCGTCACCGCGCTGTGCGCCATTGACAATATTCCGGACATTAACACGCGCTCGTTCACTTGTGCCGGCAAGGCGACGATTGGCGGGGGCAAAGTGGTATGCAACGGTGTTCACGGCAAGGTGAACTTCGAAAAAGCGCTTAACAAATCCTGCAACATTGCATTTGGTCAACTCGCCGTCGAACTCGGCAAGGAGAAACTCATGGTGACCGCCGAAAGTTTAGGGTTCAATCAATCCATGAAAATCGACGATATTCGCACAGCCGGGGGCATATTTGACCTTGCGGCGGCGAACGATTTGGATTTGGCTTGGGCAGGCATCGGGCAGTACTCGACGCTGGTTAACCCCCTTCAAATTCTCACGATGATGGGAACCATCGCCAACGGCGGCCGGCGAGTATCGCCGTATATGGTCGAAAAAATTGTCAGCCCGTCGGGCATTGTGACTAATAGAGGTTCGATAAACGCGAAATCCTTGATTGAAATTAACACGGAAAGCGCGGAAAGGCTGAAAGCCCTTCTGCGCTCCGATGTGGTCAATTCCTACGGCGACAGCCGATTCAGGAATTTGCAGATGTGCGGCAAGACGGGAACGGCGGAACTGAAAGACGGCCAAACGCCCCATGCCTGGTTTGCCGGTTTTTCACTGAGGGCTGACATGCCTTTGGCCGTCGTCGTCGTGGTGGAGAACGGCGGCTCGGGCAACAAGGTCGCCATTCCCGTAGCGAACAAAGTCATGCAGGCTCTCGTTCCGTAAGCCTATCTGCCGAAAAACACCGTGACGGCAAAAGCCGCGCAGATGTATCCGGTCATATCCCCCAACAACGCTGCCGGCACCGTGCAGCGCGTTTTTTTTATGCCTACAGAGCCGAAATAAACCGTCACCGCGTAAAAAGTTGTTTCCGTCGAGCCCATGATGACCGAAGCGACGCGGCCGGCGAAAGAGTCCGCTCCGTAAGTCTTTAAAATACTCTCGAACATCGTCAGCGAGCCGCTGCCGGAGATGGGGCTTAGCACCGTCAACGGCATGACTTCTTCGGGAATACCCGTCAGGCGCGCCGCCGGGGAAAGGAGTTTGACAATCACATCGAGGCCGCCCGACGCGCGCAGCATGGAAACCGCCAAAACCAGAGCCATCAGAGCAGGCAGTAACCTTGCCGCGGTCTGAAGCCCTTCCTTCGCTCCCTCCAAAAAGCAGTCAAAAACTTTGACATCCCGGATGTAACCGAACAGTACAATCAGCGCCAGGGAAGCCGGTATGATGTAGGAGGAGTAATTACTCATTCTTTTTCCTCCTTATTCTCATCAATTTTGCCGCGAACAAACCGGCGGTTAAGGCCGCCACGGAACTGATCCAGGCGGCCGGCATAATGTCCATCGGCCTTGCGGCCCCTGCTTCCTGCCGCAGCATGGCGACGGTTGTCGGCAGCAGGTGGAGGGCGGCCGAATTCAGAATAAGAAAGTTGATCATTTCGTTGCTTGCCCTCTCAGGCTGCGGATTAATCGCCTGAAGCCTTTTCATAGCCTCGAGTCCGAACGGCGTCGCTGCGTTGCCCAAGCCGAGCAGGTTTGCGGTCACATTCATGGATATAGCCCGTGACGCCGGCGAATCCTTTTCGAGTTTTGGAAAAATTACCCTAAAAAGGGGTGACAAAAAACGGCATATAACCACGGTAAGCCCCGATTTTTCGGCGATGTTCATGATCCCTCCCCACAGGCACAGCGTACCCAGCAACTTGATGCACAGCGTTACCGCGTCGGCTCCTCCGCTGAGTACGGAAGACGACAAAGCGTCCATATTTCCATGAAATAATGCCGATATAAAAGAAAATACAATCATCCCCGCCCATATATAATTCATCATAAAAAGAAACCCTCTTTCCACAAAATATTGTTGTCAAGAAAAATATATGTCAATATGTACGAATATAATCCGGATAGTTTGGTCAAATTTGTCATCGAAATTTGTTGACTTTATTGTAAAATTATGGTATTTTATTCTTGCGAGTCAGAGAAACTCAATTCTAAGAAGAAAGACGTGCATTTTGTGAAGTCATTGGGTATTGTGAGAAGAATTGACGAAGTCGGTCGAATCGTTCTCCCAAAAGAATTGCGCCGGATGTTTGACCTGCGCGACGACGAAGACGCTGTTGAGATTTTTGTCAAAGACGACCAGATCATTTTGAAGAAGTATTCGCCGACCTGTGTTTTCTGCAAGGCGACGCAGGATGTCATCGAACTTTCCGGCCATAAGGTTTGCCCGAACTGTATTCGGCTTCTCAACGAGATGTATCAGATTCAGTATGGCAGCAAAGAGGACTAAGCAGACATAAAAAAACGGGCAGCAAGCGTTGTTCATTCGCTTGCTGCCTTTGATTTTGTGTTGATAGTTCGTGTCGGTTACAGACCGAACTGGCTGTTGTAAAGCGTCGAATACACCCCGCCGCGAGCGAGCAGCTCGTCATGCCGCCCGTATTCGGCGATACGGCCGTCGTCCATGACCAGTATCGTATCCGCTTCCTTGATGGTGGAAAGCCTGTGCGCGATGACGAAACTTGTCCGCCCGTTCATCAGTGTTTTCATCGCCTGCTGTACCAAAATTTCCGTGCGGGTGTCCACGGAAGATGTCGCCTCATCAAGAATGAGAATAGCCGGGTCGGACAAAATGGCCCTCGCGATCGTCAGCAGCTGCCTCTGTCCCTGCGAGAT
>DAITOC010000195.1:0-3338 GCA_036834305.1 Clostridiales bacterium | reverse complement strand
AAACTGTTTGAGAAAAAACTGTCCGAATACACCGGCGCGCCGAAAACCGCGTGCCTGAGCTCGGCTACCGCCGCGATGGAACTGGTTCTTCGGTTGCTCGAAATCGGCCCGGGCGACGAAGTGATTACCACACCCTATACCTACACCGCCTCCGCGTCGGTTATTGACCATGTCGGCGCGAAAATCGTGATGGTTGACCTCGCCCCCGGCTCGTTTGAAATGGACTACACCAAACTGGCCGCCGCCATCAATGAAAAAACAAAAGCGATTATTCCCGTCGACATCGGCGGCAGATTGTGCGATTACGACGCCATATATAAGACCGTGAATGAGAAGCAGAATCTTTTTAAGCCGAGCAGCGAATTGCAAAAACTCTTCAACCGCGTCGTCGTTTTGGCTGACTCCGCGCACTCGTTCGGCGCGAAGTATAAAGGCAAAATCAGCGGCACCATCGCCGATTTCACCACCTTCTCTTTCCACGCCGTGAAGAACCTGACGACCGCCGAAGGCGGAGCCCTGCAGTGGCGCGGAGATGTGGGTTTGGACGATGAGTGGCTCTATAAGCAGATCATGCTCTACTCCCTGCACGGCCAGTCCAAGGACGCTTTGGCCAAGACCAAGGCCGGCTCGTGGGAGTATGATATCATTTACCCCGCTTACAAAAGCAATATGACGGATATCACCGCGGCAATCGGCCTCGCGCAGCTTGCCCGGTATGACGGCCTTGTTAAGAGGCGCCGTGAAATCGCCGCGGTTTATGACCGCGTTCTGAAGCCCGCCGGCATCATTCGCCTGGAGCACAAAAGCGGCGCAAGCGCGTCCTGCTGCCACCTGTACCTCGCGCGGGTCCCTGGCATCGGCGTTCAGGAAAGAAACGGTATCATCGAGAAGTTGGCTCTCGCGGGCATCTCCGCCAATGTGCACTACAAACCGCTGCCGATGATGACCGCCTATAAAAACAAAGGCTTCGATATCAAAGACTATCCCAATGCCTTTGCCCAGTATCAAAACGAGATTACTCTTCCGCTTCATACGCTGTTGAGCGACGGGGACGCTGAATATGTGGCCGTCAACCTGTTAAAGGCGGTTGGTGAAATCTGAAATGTACAGCCGTTACATAAAACGATTTTTCGATATTCTGCTGTCCCTGCTTTCGATGCCCGCGGTGGGCTTGGCAGTTGTATTTGTCGCTCCGGCCATTTGGCTCAACGACCGGGGCCCGGTTTTTTACAACGCAACAAGGATGGGCATGAACGGAAAAATATTCAGGATGTACAAGTTCCGTTCGATGAAAGTCAACTCCCCGGACCTGCGAACGGCGGACGGCTCCACATACAACAGCGACAGCGACCCGCGCCTGACAAAAGTCGGCCGGATTCTGCGAAAACTCAGCGTCGACGAAGTGCCTCAAATGGTCAACGTCCTCAAAGGCGACATGAGTTTCATCGGCCCGCGGCCGATACTCGGCAAAGGCGTCTATGAAGACTTTGATGAAATCCGGAAAAAGCGGCTGACTGTCCGGCCGGGAATCACCGGCTACAGCCAGGCGTATTTTCGCAATTCCATCTCGAAAGAGCAAAAATTCCTCAACGATGTGTATTATGTCGAGCATCTTTCGCTGCTGTTTGATTTGAGAATTCTGTTTCGAACGGTGTTTTCCGTGTTTTCCTCAAAGAATATATTTGTCGAAGTTCCCGAAGCGGTACCGGTTGAGGCGGCGGCAGCGCAAGCCAACGGAGCACCGGCCGAAACCGAGACGCAGGAAACGGTTGAGGTCTGATTGCTATGAAAAGACTGTTTATCATCGGCGCGTCCGTTCTGCAGGTGCCGGCCATCGTCAAAGCGAAGGAAATGGGGCTGTATACGGCGGTCGCGGATTACAACCCGCAGGCGGTGGGCATACCGCTCGCCGACGAATATTACAATGTCAGCACCATTGACCCGGAAGGCGTGCTCAAAGCCGCCGAACAGTTCCGTCCCGACGGGATTATGACCCTGGCGACCGATATGCCGATGCGAAGCGTCGCTTACGCGGCCGCGCGGCTTGGCCTGCCGGGGGTTTCTTTTGATACGGCGGTGAAGGCCACCGACAAAGGCGAAATGATCAAAGCGTTCGCGGCGGCCGGCGTCGAGCACCCGTGGTTTATTATTCTCGACGGTACGGTCGACGCGGATGACATCGCGAAAAAAATCACCTATCCCTGCATCAGCAAACCGACCGACAGTTCGGGCAGCCGCGGTGTCATGATTGTCAATAATAAAGAGGAACTGGCCGCCGCCGTCGGTTACAGCGCCGCGAGCGGCCGCACCGGCGCCGTCATTGTCGAGGAATATATGCGCGGCAGCGAAGTCAGCGTCGAAGTCATGGTCATCGGTGGTTCGCCCCGGGTGCTGGCCGTGACGGACAAGCTCACCACCGGCGCGCCGCATTTTGTCGAGATGGGCCACAGCCAGCCGAGCTCTCTCGGCGCTAAAGAAATCGCGGGTATTGAAGACCTTGCGCGCCGGGCGGTGAAAGCCATCGGGATTGAGAACGGACCCGCGCACGTCGAAATCATGCTGACAAAAGACGGCCCCAAAATGATTGAACTCGGCGCGCGCCTCGGCGGCGACTGCATCACGACGCACCTCGTGCCGCTTTCAACCGGTATCGATATGGTCGGCGCTTCCATACAACTCGCGCTCGGCGAAACCCCCGGTTTGGAGGTTCGATTCCGTAAAGGCGCCGCCATCCGCTATGCCGACGCCCCGCAAGGGATAATCCGGTCCATCGAAGGCGTTTCCCGGGCAAAAGAAATCCCCGGTGTCCGCGAGGTCACTTTCACCAAAGGCCCCGGTGACACCGTCGGCGAAATCAAAGGCAGCCTTGACCGCGCCGGGTATGTCATCGCGCAGGCGGATACGGCAGGCGAAGCGGTCGAAGTGTGCGTGAACGCGTTAAGAAAAATACGGATAACGGGCGGAGCGGGATGACAGAATGGGGCGCATATCATTCATACATCCGATAAAAAACTTTTTTAAAGTAAAACACAAAGCGCAGCGAAGAATTGTCAAGACATCAAGGCTTTATCATAAAGGCGGTATTTATCGGGTAATCGCTTTGTTGATGCACCAGCGCAATCTCCGGTTGTTTCCGGTTGAAATATATCCTTATGTTCCAATCGGTAAAAATTTCTATATGCCGCACGCTGTCGGCATTGTGATCGGCCAGACAACGCAAATCGGCGACGATGTAAAGATATTTCCTAACGTCGTTATCGGGGCAAAATATTCATCCGGCGGAAATCCGGCCGGCCGCTTGCACGCCGTGATCGGCGACGGTTGCTTTCTCGGCGCGA
>DAITOC010000194.1:0-3343 GCA_036834305.1 Clostridiales bacterium | reverse complement strand
TCGGCCAGACGGAATCGTCCCCCGGTGTCACGATGACCGTCGCCAACGAGTCCATCGAACGCCGCTGCACGACGGTCGGCCGGGCCTTCCCGGGTGTGGAGTGCAAAATCGTCGACATTCACACCGGCGAAACGCTGCCCCCCGGGCAAATCGGCGAATTCTGCGCGCGGGGTTACAACATCATGAAGGGTTATTATAAAATGCCCGAGGCCACCGCGCTCGCGATTGACAAGGACGGCTGGCTGCATTTCGGCGACCTGTGTGTCTGTGACGAGGAAGGGTACTATAAGGTGACAGGCCGCTTGAAGGATATGATTATCCGCGGCGGGGAAAACATTTACCCCAAGGAACTCGAGGAGTGCCTTTACCACCACCCGAAGGTCAAGGATGTCCAGGTCATCGGCGTGCCGAGCAAAAAATACGGCGAGGAAGTTTGCGCCTGCGTCATTGTCAAAGAGGGCATGGAACTGACCGAGGAAGAGGTCAAGGACTATTATAAGGAAAACGTGGCGTTCTTCAAAATCCCCAAATATGTTTGGTTTATGGATGAATTCCCGATGACGGCCAGCGGCAAAATACAAAAAGTCGTTCTTCGCGAGCGGGCTGTGGACCAATTCTCACTCCATGCCGAGAAAGCCATCGTGACCGCCTGATTTTCCGGAAAGCGACTATGATAAGGAGTGTAGATAGATGAAACTGTCATTTTCGACTCTCGGCTGCCCCGACTGGACTTGGGGCGAGGTCGTGTCAGCGGCCAAGGACTGGGGCTTTGACGGCGTCGAAGTCAGGGGCCTGCAGTCCGAACTTTGCGCGCCGGAAATCGAGGAGTTCTCGGCCGGCAAAATCGAGACCACAAAGGCGCAGCTGCGTTCATTGGGGCTGGCGATTCCCGTGTTGGCCTCCGGCGCCGTCCTCGCGGAAAAAGATAAAGCGCAGGATTCTTTTATTGAAGCCTGCGCCTATATAGAACTCGCGTCCAAACTCGGCGTAGCGTATGTCCGCGTCATGGGCACCGGCCAGCCGGATATCACCGCGGGCGATTTCAAACTGGCCGCGGGGCTGTACGGCCGCCTGTGCGAATACGGCAAAAAACTCGGAGTAACCCCCCTGATTGAAACCAACGGAGACCTTGCCAGCTCCGAGGCGATGCGCTCATTTTTAAACAGAGCGTGCTGTGGAAACTGCGGCGTGCTTTGGGATGTGCACCACACCGTCCGTTTCGGGACGGAATCCCCGCTTGAAACCGTGGCCGCCCTCGGCGGGCTGATTAAACATGTCCACTTGAAAGACTCGATGATGAGCGGTTACAAGACCGTATACAAAATGATGGGCGACGGCGATGTCCCTGTTGCCGAGGCCCTAAAACTGCTCAAAGCCCTGCGCTACGACGGTTTCGCGAGCCTCGAATGGGTCAAACGGTGGAACCCCGATTTGCAAGAGGAACCGGGACTTGTGTTCGCCCACTACAAATCCTATATGGACGCGATACTGAGAACCTTATGATTTCCCTGTGTTCAAAAGCGCGGCCGCCGTCGCGGGAAAATTCACGAAACACTCCCTCGTATAGCTCACCATGGGGCTGACGGGGGAGTCTGCCGCTATAATACGAACATTCAGGCCGAGCAATTGCGCCGTTTTTCTTGCCCGGTAAAGATGAAAATCGCTTGACAGCAAGCCTACCGTGATGTAATTTAACACGCCGCGTTTTTCGACAGCCTCAATGATTTCAGCCGCGTTGCGGATGTTTTCATAGGTAGTGCGGGATTTGTTTTCGATGAGAATCCTTTGCGGGTCAATGCCGAAACCCTCGAGGGATTTTTTGATTGCCGCCGCCTCGGAAACAGTCTGGTTTTTGCGGAACAGGCCGCCGGTGGCGATGGCCTTCGCGTGCGGGTGCGCTTTCAAGTACTGCGCCGCTCTCTCGCAGCGCATCGCGAGCATTTCGCCCGGCCGGCTGCCGTCCACGCGGCTGCCGAGAATAATCAAATACGCGCAGTCGTCGTCGCCCGCTTTTTTCGCTTCTTTGGCGGCGCGGTTGATAAATATCGCGGCGGAAACGCCCGCGAGGCAGGCCAGGCCGGTCCCCGCGCAAGCTGCCGCCGATTTTACGGTCATAAAAAATCACCTCCCGTCAATTATACGAATGGCGGGAGGCGAATGATGGCGAAATTTATCCTTTCAGCAAATTATTTCTCCGTTTGAAAACGGCCCGAGGCCGGCGGCGTTCGCCTCGTCCGTGTCGATGTGCATCGCGAGGCTGAACTTTTCGCTGACGCGCACGACCACATCCCCGAATACCAGCGACCGTTCAGCCGAATCGGCTTTGACGCTGACAATCTGCTTGTCTTTCAGGCCGAATTTTTCGGCGTCCGCGGGCGTTGCGTGAATATGGCGCTTCGCGACAATAACGCCTTCCGTCAGTTCGACTTCGCCTTTGGGCCCGACGAGTTTGCACGCGCCGCTGCCCGCGATATCCCCGCTTTCGCGGACAGGGGCGGCCACGCCAATGGCGCGGGCGTCTGTCGCGGAAATTTCCACCTGAGTGTTCGGGCGAAACGGCCCTAAAATGGTGACGCCGGGGAAACTGCCCTTTGGGCCAACGACCTGAACCCTTTCCTCGCAGGCGAACTGGCCCGGCTGAGAGAGGTCCTTTTTGGGCGTCAGCTCGGACCCTTCACCGAACAGGATATCCATCGCCTCGCGGCTGACGTGCAGATGGCGCGCCGATGTTTCGATTAAAACAGGTTTACTCATAACAATCCTCCGTTTTCTAACCTATTATGTATTCCTCTTGAACAGAGTATTCCATTTCCGCCGAAAAACGCAGCTTCCCGCTGCGCAGCACGGAGATTTCAGCCGACGCGAATGTGTTGAGAATGTAGGTAGCTTTTTTCAGGATGACTGCCGCCTTGTCAATTTCGCAACGAATCTCGCTGGCGTTGTAAAGCGGTTGAAATGAAAGAATCTCGACGCCGGGAATCTTGCCTGTAAAGGCTTTGAATTCGCCGAGGCTGATCATGTTAAATGCTTTGCCGTGTTTGGTTTGATGCGGGTCGGCCGGCAGGCTGTCGAGGCGCTCGTCCTTCATTTGAAGGACAATTTCATAACCGCTGCCTCTATTGTATATAAACGCGCTTTTCACCGCGTTGGCTGTGAGAGCCGCGGGGTTCGAACCCTTCGGCGGGAAAGCGGCGTGGGAAACGCGCGGGTTGACGGTGACGGTTTTGTTGTTCGATTCCGCATTGATGGCGGAAGCGACGATTCCCGGCAAAACGGCGTTGAGCGCCTTGTTGTCCGCGATATTAATCTTGTCTTTGTCAGCGCGGTTGGTTACGGTCAATGA
>DAITOC010000193.1:0-3345 GCA_036834305.1 Clostridiales bacterium | reverse complement strand
GAGCAAAACGCCGCCGCGTTTAATCCGGGGGAAACCGTACCCGGTATCGTACGTTCCGTTGAAAAATACGGGATATTTGTGGAATTAACACCGAATCTGGCGGGGCTCGCTGAGTATTCGGAAGGAATCGCAGCGGGCAGCCATGCGGGGGTTTACATAAAAAGCATGCTGCCGGAGCGGATGAAAATAAAGCTGATTATCGTTGACGCTTTTGAAGCCGATTATCCGATCGCGCCAATCAAATACTATACCGACTGCGGCCATATCGACCGTTGGCTGTATTCCCCTGAAAGCTGCCCGAAGATAATCGAAACCATTTTTGATTAGACGATGGTACCGCCGCCAAGCACCGTGTCGCCGTCATAAAGCACCGCCGCCTGGCCGGGAGTGACGGAACGGACGGGAGAATCAAAAACAACGCGAACACCGCAGCCGTTCGGCTCCACCGTTGCCGGAGCAGCCGCCGAACGGCTGCGGGTTTTTACCTGCGCCCGAATGGCCCCGGTCAAGCCTTCGATGGCTATCCAGTTCATATCCCGCGCGGTCAGTTCTTTTGAAAACAATTCCTCTTCGTCACCGAGGATAACCGCGTTATCGGCAGGGCGGATACCCGTGACAAATTTACGGCTGCCAAAAGCGCCCAAGCCCTTTCTCTGGCCGATGGTATAGTGAATGATGCCGCGGTGGCGCCCAAGCACATTGCCTTGCTTATCCAAAAAATCCCCCTCGGCAGGAAGGTTTCCCGCGCGTTCAATGACAAACCGCGCGTAATCGTTGTCGGGGATAAAACAAATCTCCTGGCTGTCCGGCTTTCCCGCCGCGGGAAGGCCGTAATTTTTTGCTTTTTCTCTCACCGCCTCCTTGCTGAGGCCGCCTAACGGGAACAGGATCTTTGAAAGCTGAACCTGGCTGAGCGCGTAAAGGAAATAGCTTTGGTCTTTTTCCGATTCGGCTTTTTTAAGCAGCCATCTGCCCCCTTTCTTTTCAATGCCGGCGTAATGGCCGGTGGCGATACAATCAAAGCCGCGGTTCAAGGCATAGTCGAGAATAGCGCCGAATTTCAACTTCGGGTTGCAAACAGCGCACGGGTTCGGCGTGATGCCGTTCATGTAGCCGCGAACAAAGGGATCGATGACCTCGCGTTCGAAAGCTTCGCTGACATCGACAGCGTCAAAACCAACACCGATCGCCGCCGCGGCCTCGCGCGCTTCTTCCTTTTGGCGGCCGCAGGTTTCCCCGGGCATTGTGACAAGATACGCGCCCGTCACTTCAAAGCCTTGTTCTTTTAAAAGCAAGGCGGCCACACTGCTGTCGACTCCGCCGCTGAGCCCAACCATTACCCGGTTTGACATCTCTTCTCGCCATCCTTCGCGTATACACGATTTCTGTTTTCTTGACTATATCATGAATTATAGCACAATACTCTGATTAACAGAAATCTTTAATAAATATTGACGTTTAATTCACAATTGGACTTGCACAAGCTGACAGATAATGGTACAATGAGTTTATATTGAGGGATTGTGCGCTTTTTTGTTACTTCAGGGGGAATTTTTCTATTATGGGTGATTTGCACTGCCACACAAGATTATCCGACGGTTCCATGGGAATCGACGATCTGATTCTGCTTGCGAAAAAAAGAGGCTTAAGCACGATAGCGATTACCGACCATGATTGCCAGGCGGGAACGGTACGAGGCCGTATCATCGGCGAACGGCACGGCGTGCATGTCATACCGGGGGTAGAGCTTTCCTCCACACACGCGAAAAGCGGCAAAGAGGTGCATATCATCGGCTATTTGAGTGACAGCCCGGACCGTTTAGAGGGGCTGTGCCGGCGAAATCTGCTGGCCAGAAAAAAGGCCGGCCTTCAAATGGTATTGAAAGTATCGCAGCGTTACCCCTGCACACCCGAGCTTGTCGGAAAATGCGCGTCGGGGTCAACAAATATCTATACACAACATATTATGCACGCCCTGATGGAATACGGTATCACGGACAGCATTTTCGGCGAACTGTACGAAGAACTCTTTTCACCGCAAAGTAAAAACAATGTGATTGTAAAACCCGCGTTCCCTGAACCGTATGAGATTATCAACGCCATTCACGACGCCGGCGGCATCGCGGTTTACTCGCACCCCTCCGACGAGGAAAGTATGTTTATAGTAGAGGAACTCCTGGAATACGGCCTTGACGGCATCGAGGTGTGGGCGCCCCCGAACGGCGCGGAACAAACCGAACGGCTGCGAAAATTCGCCGAAGACAACAGCCTGTTGATGACAGGAGGCAGTGATTTTCACGGAATGTACGGCAACGGCACCATTTGCATCGGCGCGAGTTTAACACCCGAGGAACAGTTAAGCCGGTTAACGGGATACAAAACAAAGCAGCGCCGTTTGCAGCAAAAGGCGGCAGACATGTAATACGGCCGTTCCGGAAGAGGTGAACACCTTGGCATACGATGACAGCGATGTGAAAATATTCGGTTCCGGCAAAGCAACAAGTGACACCGGCGACTTGGTTGAACTGGCGTCTCTTCTCGACCGGCACCGCCGCAACGGAAATATCGCCAAAGCGAAGCAACTCGGAAACCGTTTGGCGACTCTCGCGCCCGAGCACGCTTCGGGCATTGACCTTTCCGTATTGACCGGCAATGTTCAGGTTATCCCTTCGGTTTTGTATCAAATCCGCGTTCTGCTCGTTTTTGCCGCGCAGACAACCGTTCATAAAAAGCTTCCGCTGGCCATCCTTTCCTCCTCGGCTGTGAACGCCATGTATGACAGCCTGATTGAAAACGCGCAAGGTTTTTATGACAACATTTCCGACGGCGCGGCGTTCACCTTCTATTATTTGTCTTTGAGAAAAGGGAACAACGTCGCCTTAGAAATCGGCGAACGGTTCGCGATGCTTTGCGGTATGGAAGGCAATGAAACCTATGCTCAAATGGGCGCAAGGATCTATACCCTGGCGGTCGGATTGATTGAAGAAATCATCGATGAGTTTGAGTTTGCCGATGTGTAGGCGCTTATAGCACGATATAATAAAACGGGCACGCTGTAAAGCGCGCCCGTTGCTTTATTGTTGTGCTCTTAAGCCTTTTTCTTCCCGGAGACAAAAGCCGCCGCTGTCGCAAGGGAAAGCGCCGCGAGAACCGCGATGCCGCCGACTGCTCTGGAGCCCGCGGAACCGGTATCGGGAGAAGTCTCGGCCTCGGTGGCTGCTTCTGTGGCTGCTTCGGTTGTTGTTTCGGGCTCGGTGACGACATTGTCGCCAATGTAAATCGACGCGAAGAAGTTGAGAAGCTCGCTGCTGCTGAGTTTGTCATAAAGGGCGTCAACATCAACGC
>DAITOC010000192.1:0-3361 GCA_036834305.1 Clostridiales bacterium | reverse complement strand
CCGCCGGTGCGGCCCCCGACCCGCTCACCGATTGGCAAGTCATCGCCGACATCGTGAAAAGGCTCCTCCGGTTATTATTGGAAATCGTGAACCTGTTTTAATCCTTGACATTCCGCTTTGGCGAGCGTACAATACCCCCATATCACAAAAGCCGTGAAGAGAAAAAGTAAGCGCGCGCAAACCGGCTTCAGAGACGGAGTGGCAGGTGAAAACTCCGGCGGCGGCGCGTTGAAGGGCTCTCGAAGCTGCAAGCCGAAAGGTTTTTCCGTAAGGTTTGCCGGATATCCACCGTTAGAGGGACGCGGCGCGTTCGCGCCGGCCGAGAGCGGGCATGTGCCCGAATTTAGGTGGTAACACGGAGTTTTATCCGCCCTAAGCTTAATAGCTTGGGGCTTTTTGTTTACAATATGAAAGGGGATAGCAGTATGAGAGAGTTCGAAAAATCACAAAAGCTCGACGGCGTCAGCTACGATGTCCGGGGTCCGGTCGTCGACGAGGCCAACCGCATGATCGCCGACAACATTGAAATTTTAAAACTGAATATCGGCAACCCTGCCGCCTTCGGGTTTACCGCGCCGGAAGAAGTCATAACGGATATGATGCGCAATTTGAGGGACTGCCAGGGGTATTCCGACTCCAAGGGCATCTTCCCGGCCAGAAAAGCTATTATGCAGTATTGCCAGCTCAAGGGCATCCCGGATGTCGGCATCGACGATGTCTATACGGGCAACGGCGTCAGCGAGCTGATTACCCTGTGCATGCAGGGGCTTCTCAACAACGGCGACGAGATTTTAATCCCGCCGCCCGACTATCCGTTGTGGACGGCCGCCGCCAAGCTCGCGGGGGGCAATCCCGTCCATTACCTGTGTGACGAACAGGCGGGCTGGTACCCCGATATCGATGACATCCGGAAAAAAATAACGCCGAGAACGGTCGGCATCGTCGTCATAAACCCCAACAACCCGACGGGCGCCCTTTATCCGCGGGAAATTCTTGAGCAAATCGCCGAAATCGCGAGGGAAAACGGCCTCGTTGTTTTCGCCGACGAAATCTATGATCGCCTGGTCATGGACGGGGAGAAGCATGTTTCCATCGCGTCCCTGATGCCCGACGCGTTTTGCATTACCCTTAACGGGCTTTCAAAATCCCACCGGGCCGCCGGTTTCCGCAGCGGCTGGATGTGCCTGAGCGGTGACAAATCCAAAGTGAAAGGGTATATAGAAGGCCTCAATATGCTTTCTTCCATGAGGCTTTGCGCGAATGTACCCGCCCAGTCCATCATCCAAACCGCTCTCGGTGGATATCAAAGCTCCGACGAGCTGCTCAAACCCGGCGGGCGCATTTATGAGCAGAGGGAGTATATTTACAGGGCTGTCAACGAACTGCCGGGCATCAGCGCTGTCGAGCCGAAGGCCGCGTTTTATATCTTCCCGAAGATCGACGTCAAACGGTACAACATCACCGACGACGAAAAATTCTGCCTTGACCTGCTGAGAAGCGAAAAAGTCCTTCTCGTCCACGGCCGCGGCTTTAATTGGAAAGAGCCCGACCACTTCCGCATCGTCTACCTGCCGCGGGTCGACGAGCTGGAGTCGGCTGTGGAGAAGATCGCGCGGTTCCTGTCCGGCTACCGGCAGTGATACGGGATTGCCAAACCGAAAAAAGAGCGCTGCGATATACCGGAAAATCAAAAAAATTCGCCCCAAAGCCGTTTGGCTTGGGGCGTTTTCACTGCACTCAATTGTTATCGCTGCGCATCTTTTTGCCGAATACCGCCGCGGCGGCGGTGTTCGCGACAGCCGCGTAACCGATAACCCACCATAGATGCGGAAAAACAGCCCCCCAGTCCCCGGCGGCAGCCGCCCTCGCCGCGTCGACGGCGTGGGAGAAGGGGAGAACCTCCGCGATCTGTTTAAAGGTTCCGCCGACCAGGTTCAAGTCGAACCAGGTTCCGCTCAGCCACGCGCTGACATTTGTCAGCAAGGCTCCGCATATGCCGCCCACCTGTTTGTCGGTGAACACGCTCCCCGCGAGCAGTCCGATGCCGATATACAGCGCCGCCGCTGGCAGCAGCACGGCGATAGCGGCCAATGTGCCAATATCCGGTTTCAGCCCGAGTCCGATCGAGGTGGCGAAGCACACCGCGCTTTGCGCCACGGCTATCGGCAGCAGCGGCAGGGCATACCCGAGTATAAAGTCTGCCGCCCTCAGCGGCGCCGCGTACAGCCGCATCAGGTAGGAGGTAGACCGGTCTTTGGCGATGAGCGTTCCCGAAAACAAAGCGAGGAACGACAGGCCGAAGACCGCGATGCCGGGCGCGAGATGCTCGATTTCAAACAAACTGACCGGGATATTCGCTTGAATCGCGGATAAAAGCAGCATAAGCACCAGAGGGAAACCGATGCCGAAAGCCAGGTTCAGCGGGTCTCTCAGAATTTCCTTGCCGTTTCGCGAGGCAAAAATCAGCGGTTTCATACGGTGCCCTCCTGCTGCGTGGCCAGGGCTACAAACGCGTCCTCAAAGTTACCGGCGCCCGTCCATTCCATCAACTCACGGGCTGTTCCGCAGGCTTTCAGTTCCCCGTTCGCCATAATGCCGATCCGGTCCGAAAGCGCTTCGGCTTCTTCCATGTAGTGCGTCGTCAGGATGACGGTGATATGGCCTTTAAGTTTTTTTATCTCCGCCCAGAGTTCCCGGCGGGCGAGAACATCGAGCCCGAGCGTCGGTTCGTCAAGGAACAGAATCTCCGGTTTTGAGATAAGGGCCATGGCGATGCTCAGCCGCCTCTGCATGCCGCCCGAGAGCGTTTTGGCTTTGTCTTTCGCCGCCGGAAAAAGCCCGAAATTGTCGAGCATCTCGGCCGCCCGACTCTCCGCGGCTTTTTTGCCGCAGCCGTACAGACGGGCGATCAGCTCCAGGTTTTCCCGGACCGTCAGGTTGCGCGCCACGGCCGTTTCCTGCGGGGAAAGGTTGATTTTGGCTTTGACAGCCGCCCGGTTCGACAAGACGCTGTCGCCGAGCAGAAACGCGTCGCCCTTTGTCGGCCGTGTCAGGCAGCAGAGCATTTTGATCGTCTTTGTTTTCCCCGCGCCGTTGACGCCTAGCAGCGCGAACAACTCGCCTTTCTCAACGGTCAGGTCCAGGCCGCTGACGGCCGGCTTGCCCTTATACTCTTTGATCAGACATTTTGCTTCGACCGCTGTCAATGTTTTGCCTCCTCTTGTCGGTAATCCGGAAGGCGCGCGGCAAAAAAAACGCCGCGCGTAAAATAACAGTCAGAGCGCCCGTAAGCTGTCAATAATATGCGCGATCGCGTCCTCGTCGTTCGACGGCGCGATGCGGTCGGCGGCTTCTTTTACAT
>DAITOC010000191.1:0-3370 GCA_036834305.1 Clostridiales bacterium | reverse complement strand
AAGGTATAGCCTTCCCTGGTGACTGTTGGAGCGCTGATGGGTGAGCCGTAATCCATCAGTTCGCTTGTGCCGCCGGTACCGTCGTTCGCGTCGAATGTCACCGTGTACCGGTTAATCTCATAAACAGCGTACAGCGTTGAGTTGTTCGCGGGCATTGTGTAAGAACTTAACGCTGTCGTCGCTTCCGGCGAAG
Organism: Clostridiales bacterium; assembly: GCA_036834305.1. Lineage (GTDB taxonomy): Bacteria > Bacillota > Clostridia > Oscillospirales > Acutalibacteraceae > UBA1447. The sequence continues at coordinate 3,177 of DAITOC010000191.1, read as the reverse complement.
TGTTCCATCCGATAAAAGTATATCCTGTCTTTGAGAAGCCGGCAGCCGGCAGTGTTACCTGCGTCCCGTACCCCTGTGTCACGGGCGCGGCTGAACCGGCGCCTCCGTTTGCGTCGAAGTTAACCGTATAATTGTTGGCCACCCATTGGGCTGTATAAACGGTATCAACAATTGGGACGGTCGACGGGACCGACGGAGACCATCCTAGCAGTGTGTACCCCGTTCTGGTAACGACAGGCGCGGTCAGAGGAGCGCCGATGGTCATCGGACCGCTTGTGCCGCCCGTACCGCCGTTCGCGTCAAAGGTAATGGTCACCGTACTGGCAACCCACTGCGCGGTGTATTTTGAATTGGCTGCCGGAACAGTGGACGGCACCTCGGGTACCCAGCCGGCAAAGGAGAAGCCCGGTTTTGTGACCGTCGGCGGGGTCAGCGGCGCGCCATAGGTCATGGTGTTAATGGTTCCGCCCGTGCCGCCGTTCGCGTCAAATTCAATGGTATAGCTCATAATAGCCCAATCGGCGGTGAATGTCGTATCCTCCGCCGGCACCCTTGCGGGAACATACGGGGTCCAGCCAAGGAACATATAGCCTTCCCTGATAACCTGCGGAGCTGTCAGCGGCGCATCGTACTGCATCACGGCGCTTGTGCCGCCCGTGCCGCCGTTCGCGTCGAAAACAATGGAATAACTGTTCACCGACCATACCGCGTAAAGCGTTATACTCTCAGCGCCCATGGTCAGGCTTGCTCCGTTCGCATACGCAACGGTTCCGCCGGCGGATGTGGCCCAGCCCTGGAAAGTGTGCCCGATTCTGGCAAACACATTCTGTGTGATGGCGGCGGTTGAACCGGCTGTAACATACATAACCGGCATGGTGCCCGATGTGCTTCCGTTGCCGTTAAACGTAATCGAGTTTTCCTTAAGCTCAAGGCCGTCAACGGCCATCCGCAGCTGCTGCGCGCAGTAATCAACGTACGGCTGATAAAGGACATTATAGCCGGCATTCTGGCAGGCGACAGCGGCTGTGTAAGCCTCTTCGAGGGCTGCCCGGCTGGCGGCTGTGTAATAGTCATACGTACCGCTTTTCCAATGAGCCAGAATCGCGTCAAACGAGCTGTCCGCCGTGGATACCGCCTGGACAAGCGTGTTGAGCGGTTGGACTGCTGAATTGTAGAATGTGTTGCCAAGACCGGCCACCACAGTTTGTGAAGCGGCGCTGGAATAATTGGCTTCCCGCAGTACCAGCGAGCCGTACGCGCTGTTGAGATTCGCCGTCGCCGTATTGATTGCGGTCTGCGACGTATTCGGTTTTTGCAGCTGAGTCCACGCGGTGGCGCTATGGTTGGCGTAATCAGCCCAGCCGGCCGAATAATACCAGCTTTGCGGGTTCTTACCTTTACCGGTGTTTGTAATACCGCCATTCGCGGGGTCCGTACCGTTGGCGGTGTTGATTGTCGTGACATTGACAGTGCCGTTAAACGTTTTATTGGTGACACCGACAGCAGTGTTCAACGCGGAACGAAGCGAACCTTTGTTAAAGTTGATGATATCGATGGTAACACCGTGATAATACTGCATCCAGTTCGGGCCGCCGGTGGAAGGGTTGTCTCCTCTTCCCGTCCACTGCGTAATCAGCGTGTAGGTCCCCGGCGCTCCGGAGCCATAAAGAGTGGAGGTTGTCTGCATACCCGCGTTGATAAACAGCCCGCCCGTCGATTTTGTTCCGTCAACCGGTCCGGTCGGGTTCAACGCGGCCCTCGCTCCGGCGCTGCTCGTTCCGAGAACATTAGCGGTGCTGCCGGTGTATGCGACATCACCGTCTCTGACATGGATGGTTTCAAAAGTCAAATCCTTGTTGTCGTCTTCGGATCTCGATGTACCGTGAATAAAGAAGTGCATTCTCGTGTTGTTGCTCTGCATGGTCTGCACGCTTGTGTCGACATATATAAGCGCTTTCGCGCGGTGCTGGTCGCCGCTCGCGTATGAGTTGGTACCGTTGGCAATATAATGGTCATAGGCACCTGAATGGGGAGGATCCGCTTTGAGCATAGTCCTTTCGGGCAGCCCGCCGGTTACGCCCGCAAACGAGTTGGTAGAAAAATTGTGGTAACCCGACTGATAGTCCCCGCTCGCGGAGGACAGCCCGAGCTGCGCGCCGTAAACGCCTCTGCCCAAGATTCTCGACACATATTGTACATCGGCGGCGTTGGCCACATTGCTGTACGCCGAAGTGAACACCCAGGCCCCGGCCGGAAATATGATACTTTCCACAAAAGAATAGCCTTTCACCGTGTATGTATCCGTGACGTCGACACCGGTGTAATCATTATGCCAAGTGAAGTTGTATGTAATGGCGATTTCCAAAGTGCTGCCGGCCGTCGCTGTTCCTCCCTGAAGCTCCCAAGTCGCGGTGCTGGTGCCGTTAAGGGCTCCCATAATCAGAGTGGGGGTAACGGTTCCGCCGGTAACGGTTATGGATGTTATGGTAACCGCCATCGATGACAAGAAACTGATTTTGGGCCATTCGGGCGTTTCACCGGCGTATGCCTGGGATGCATACGTACCGGTTATATAAGGTACGCCGGAGGGGGTGGCTTTCTTAATTGTGTTGCCCGCGGCCATCGTCGTGTCACCCGCGGCACCAACCCTTGTGACATCCGTTACATCAAGGGTAATTGCCGGTGAAGGCCTGCGAAAAGCCGAGGCGCTGAACGGGGTTGTCACGTCCGGTTCGGCTCCGAGCGCCGTGGTATCGAATGTGAAACTGACTGTTGAGAAAAGCATTGCCAACACCATCAGCAGGCTTATGCTCTTTTTCTTCAACTTCATTGGTATGCCTCCTTATTTTCCATTCTATCAAAAACTCGTTTCGTGTACTTCCACTATATCAAAATTTTATTCCGTCTTCAATACATAAGCATTAAATTTACTGTTTTCTTATCAATGGGTATACTGAGCTTTTGAAATAATCCTTTTCACTGCCGGTCAGCTGCCTGAAAGGTTTTCTGCAGTCGCCGAAATCGAAGCCGGAAAGACGCAGGAGTTCTTTCAAACCCGGCAGTACGCCAACCTTTATCAGCTCGGCGATAACGGCGTTCGCTTCCGTCTGGAGATCGTGCGCTGAGGCCATATCGCCACGCAAAAAGAGTTCGCGCATACCGATAAATTTATCGGGC
>DAITOC010000190.1:0-3376 GCA_036834305.1 Clostridiales bacterium | reverse complement strand
GCGGCGGCCTTTCTCGCGCAAAACGGGTATTCCGTCGAGGTGTACGAAAAACGGAAGAAAGAGGAACTCGGGTACGACTGGCATGATACCGTCGGCAGGGATACCCTGCGGTACGCGGGAATCGAAGAGTATGATAAAGCCGATTTTCACCCGAGAAAGAATTCCACCTTTTACGCGCCGGCGTTGAGAACCCCCGTCTCCTTCGATGCCGCGCCGGATAAGGCCGATGTGGAAATCGACCGGAAGGTCCTGTACAGTTACCTGCTTCGAAACGCCGAGAACAAAGGCGCCGTGATCCGTTACTCCGCAAATATTACCGGCCCCCTGCTGGATAGCAACAACCGCGTCGCGGGGCTTCTTGCCGGCGAAAAAGAGATAGAAGCGGAGTTGGTGATAGACAGCGCAGGCATGAAATCGCCGGTTATGGCCGGCCTTCCTGCGTCTTACTCGATGAAAAACATCTGGCGGGGCAACGATGTGTTCCACGCTTACAGAGCGTACTACGACCTTCGCGACGGCATTGAAATCATCAATAAAGACCGGTTCAACATTTATTTCAAGTTTAATGAGATAAAGGGCATCGCCTGGTTGAAAGTAACCGGGGGCTTCGCGGATGTTCTCATCGGCAGCGCAGAGGCTCTCAATATGGAAAAGGTCAATGAAACGCTTGAGAAACTGCGCAAGGTTCAACCGGCCATAGGCTTCCGGCTGCAGCGTGGCGGGTGCATTCGGGATATCCCCATAAAACCCGCGAACTCCTTGCTGGTGGGTGACCGTTACGCGGCCGTGGGCGATGCCGTTTCCATGACTGTGCCGATGAACGGCTCGGGCATCACGAATTCCATAAGGGCGGGGGCGATGCTGGCCGAAACGATACGGGATATCGACAAAGCGGGCAAACCATACGGACGGGAGGAATTGTGGCCGTACCAAGTGCGGTATTTTCAGGAAATCAACGGCAAAATGACTGCCGTGGCCGTCTTGAAAAATCAATTGCTCGATTATCCCGGGAAGGTGATTGATTTTCTGTTTGACCGGGGAATACTCGGCTCGAAGGAACTCAGCGCGGGTAACGGCAGCAATGAGTTGGTGATGGACAAAGCGGAGATACTCGATAAGTTGAAAAAAGGCTATCAAAGGCCGTTCAGTTTACTGAAATTGAAGTCCGCGGCCGCGAAATCGAAACAGGCGCGACAAATCGCCGAAGAAATCCCGGTTGACTATGAAAAACAAGCCGTGGAGAAATGGCGGAATCAATTGGAAGTTTTCTTAAAATAAATTTCTTTCGTTGACTAATTAGAAAATTTCGGATACACTTATACCGTGGTTTTTTCAAAAAGTGGAAATCATCAGGAATGAAGGAACGAAAGGGCGAACCGCATGGAAACCGTTGCAGAGATGTACATAACCCTCCTGCCTGTGATTGTGGCGGGCTCTTTGAATATGGTGTGGTGCAAACTGCATCTCATCAAATTTCTGGAAAGGCCCATTGATAACAACCGAATCCTCAGAGACGGCAAACGGCTGTTCGGTGATAACAAGACCTGGAAGGGCTTGGCCGGAATGGCCATTCTCGGAATACTCTGCACCGTGCTCTGGGGGCTCATAGGCGAAAAAAGCGCTTATCTGTCGCAGCATAACTATCTGTACTTTAAATATGACAATACGGTACCATATAATATCCTCATGGGCTTGCTGCTTGGCTTGGGCTACGCGCTGTTCGAGCTGCCAAACAGTTTTATTAAAAGAAGAATGAACATCCAACCCGGCAAGTCGAACAAAAACTTGCAAGGGGTTATCACGGTCTTTTTTGACCAGGCGGATTCGGTCATCGGCTGCGTTCTTGTTTTGTGCCTGGTTTATCGAATGAGCGTTCCGCTGTTTATCGCGTACATCTTCCTCGGCGCGCTGACGCACATCGTTTTGAATATGCTTCTGTATTTTCTGAAGCTACGAAAAAATATGTTTTAAGGGGACACCATGGTTCGGAGATTTGACGCGGTCGAATCCGCCGCCGGCACCGGCAATAAGGCGAGCCTGCTGTCGGAATTGAAAAGAAACGGCTTCAACGTGCCGGACGGTTTTGTTCTCGACAGCGAAACCTATTCGGCGATTGTGCGCTTGAACGGCAAAGAAGAACCGATTGAAGCCATCGTTGCCTGCCTTGAACCTAACAATGTAAAAAGCGCGAGTGAGGCGATTCAAAGGCTTTTCGCCGGCTTTGCGTTCCCGGAGGCCGTTGTTGATGAAATCAAGAGCCGGGTGAAGGAAGGCGTCCGTTACGCCGTCAGAAGCAGCGGCATAAAAGAGGACCTTGAAAACTTTTCGTTTGCCGGCCAGTATTCGACATTCCTGAATGTCGCGGGTTTGCCCGACATTTTAAACGCCGTCCTCGAGTGCTACAAATCCATGTATTCGGAAACGGTTTTGTCGTATCTGGTCAACAACGGTCTCGGGTTTGAGAACCTGGAAATGGCGGTCATCGTGCAGGAGATGGTCGCCTCCGAAAAAAGCGGAATCGCTTTTACGGTCAATCCGCTGACCGGGTCGGATAAGGAAATCGTTTTGGAAATTGCCGAAGGCCTCGGCGAGAATATCGTCAGCGGAAAGGTCGTGCCCGAACGGTACCGCTATAATTGGTTTGACGACGAGTATATTTACGACCAATCAAACAAACTTCTCAGTGCCGGCGAACTGCATACCATCATGAAAACCATGCTCGCTATCCAGACGCACTTCGGCTACCCCTGCGATGTGGAGTTTGCTTTTGAAAAGGGCGAACTGTATATATTGCAATCGCGCGCCATCACGAAAATCATGTACTCGGGCATCAAGGAGCAATGGTCGACCGCCGATTTCAAGGACGGCGGCGTTTCCGCGACGGTTTGCACGCCGTTTATGTGGAGCCTCTATGAATATATTTGGGATACGTCATTAGAAAAGTTCTTAATGGATTTGCGTATTTTAAAGCAAGGCGAAATCAGCAAACTCAGCGACATGTTTTACGGCCGGCCGTATTGGAATATGACCATGGTCAAAAAGGCGATGTCGGCCATACCCGGCCACAAAGAACGGGATTTTGACACCGAGTTCGGCGTAAAAATCACCTATGAGGGCGACGGCGAAACGACGAAAATCACCCCCGGTTCCATCGGTAAAATTCTCAGGGCGGCGCTGCGGCAAAAAAGTATGCTGGAAAAGCAACTCGACAATATCGACCGTTATAAAAGCGAACTGCTTGAAAAATACAATCGGTATATCGGCAACCTCGATGCCCGGCGCAGCCCGCAGGAGTTGCTTGACAGCTGGCTGCATCTGGTGAAGAACGACTATCTTCAAAGCGAGGGCACCTATTTCCGGCAGATTTTTTTAAACA
>DAITOC010000189.1:0-3387 GCA_036834305.1 Clostridiales bacterium | reverse complement strand
AGTTGCTTCGCGCCCGCATGGAGGCATGGATCGCCCAGCGCGAGGCGGAGACAGGGCTGCCCGATCCCATCTACGATCAGGGAGACTGGCACGGCCATGCCGGCGTTGGCTCGTTTACGTCTTCGCAACAAGCCTATGATACGCTTCATATCGGCGACCCCAACCAGGCCGCGCGCCTCCAGGCCAAATCGCGCAGCTAGTGCGCTGCCAGAGGCGATATGAGCCGGATTCAGTTCATAGGAAATAGAAGGCTGCGATGACGTTAATCACCATCATTGGCCGCGGGCATTCTGGCACCCGTGCCATGTCCCATACGCTCTATGCCAGCGGCGTTTTCATGGGCACCTGCCTCAACCGCTCCGGAGATATGATCCCGCCGGGCGATATGTACGAGGCCTGCCGCGTGTTCGGGAACTATGTCGAATACAAAGGCGGCCTTTCCTGGGATTTCACGAAAGTCCTTTCCATGGAGCCCGACCCGGCGTTTGTCCGCCTCATTGAGGAGTATTTAAGTTCGGTTCTTTCGAGCGGCGCAGCGAATAAAGGCTGGAAAATTCCCGAAACTACGCTGTGCTACCCCTGGATTCTAAAGATGTTCCCCGAACTCTTTTGTATCCATTGGGTGCGCGACCCGCGCGACTGCATCCTCGGCGGCCATGTGACCGACAATCTCACGGATTTTAACATTCAATATCCCCGCACGGAAAATATCCGCGAGATGCGCGCGATCAGCTGGAAATACCAGCGGGAACTCATGAAAGCGACGCCCGAACCCGCCCGTCTTATTAGACTCCGCTTTGAAGATATGGTTTTCAATCAGGATGAAACTCTCCGGAAGCTTGAAGATTTTCTTGGTATTCCGATGGCCAAAATTGAAATGCGCCCCGATTCGGTGGGGCGCTGGAAGACGGACGACGGTGACTATATGTTCGATTTTTTTAAAGAGGATTTACTTGAATGCGGGTATGAGGGTTAGCGAAGCAGGGGGGCGGTTCCGCAATGGGAACCGCCCCCCTGAGCGATTTAGCACAAACTTATAGAAATTGCTTCATCTCTTCGATATTGGTCTGGATGGTCTGAGACATTTGGTTTGAAAGAGCCAGCACCTTCGGGTCACAATCGCTCGCGCTTTTTGTTTGCCTGGTTATCTGAGTGTTGGCCACGGTATAGCCTTTGATCAGCATAGCGGCGATATGAGAAGGGGAGTTGTCGACGGTGGTTTTAATGTTGGACAACGCCCATGACGCCGCTTCCTGGACGGGACCGGCCGAATCCGGCTTCTTGTTTTGCTCTTGATACAGTTGCTCGGCGGAATCAATGACATTTTGATACGATTGCTGCTGGTTCTCGAGTGTTTTTCGGAAATTTGTGTCGTCGGTGGATTTCATCAGGCGGGCAACCCCGTCCCTGCCCATTTCGGCATTTTGATAAACTGTGCTCAGGACTTCATCATTTTTTTGCATTTAATCACCTCGCCGTTATTATTAGCAATTTTTCGGCGAAGTTACCAAGGTGATGAGAAAAAAAACCGGTGCGCGGCAAAATCTAAAACGTTGGCGATGGTGCTGTTCCGTTTATGAACACGTAATTTCGAAGGTTATATCCGGAAAAGTTCCGCAGCCGGCATTGGCCGCCGGCTCCTTAGAAAAAGGAGCCTTAATAGTCGAAAGCCCCGGCAAGGTCCAGTTCCACATAACCGGCTTTGGAAGCCGGCGTCCAGGTCTCGCCGGTGCCCATCTCAAATGCCACGGCGGCTTTTAAGTCGGTGGCGTTATAGAAGATGGACATAACGTTGCCATTGTTGTCGCCCGCCATTTTGCAAATGTCCAATGCCTCGTCAATGGATAGGGCATGCGGTGCCGAAGCGGTAAAATGCCAGGCTTCCTTACCCGGCAGGTCAAAGGCTTCGCCGGCTTCTTTCGCCTTGAGCATAAGTGAAATCGGCATATACAACTCCCGCCAGGTTCTTCCCTCTTTGGCGTTGCCGTTGTTTTTGGGCCCGGCCGGGCCTTTATCGGCGTATTGGCTTTTGCGAACGCTCTTGGAAAACGCGGTGTCCGCGCGGAAGACGGCGTTTTCAAGCGGCATGCCGTACTTGACCGGTTCGCCGTCGAACAGGAGGGAGTTCCCCCCGGTATCGACGCAGACGGCTTCCTGCTCCTGCGGGTCGTTGTCATATAGGATGGCGATTTCTTCGGCGTTTACTTCAATTGCCGCGCCTTTGGGAGCGTGGTCCGGCCGGTCTTTCCTGCGCGGGTCGCCCCAGCCTGCCGTGAAGCAATACCCCTGCACATAGTTGCCGCGATTGAAGATTTCCGTGGCTTCATCCAGATTATGGGCGTCGTCCAACACCTCGCGGAATACATAATGCCACGGCCGGCCTTCAAAGGTTTCTTTCCCGCTGTAGGAGCCGATCTCACCGAGCGCCACACCCTCGGCGTTGATGCCGGCCAAAGAGCCGAGAACGCCGATATGGCCGAAAACGGCGGAGGCGACTCCCGGTTCACCGTTTTCCTTCACAGGATGAAATACCGTGACGCATTTGACGGCGGACATACCCGTGTCGTGCGCCCAGTCCAGGTTGCGGCAGCCGAACAAATTGCCGCCCTCGGTCCGTTCTCCCCAGGCCATGAAGGAACTGCAATGCGTGGGCAGGGGGCCGATGTCCCGTTCCTTGCCGTCCCAGACCGCGTTGAGTCCGGTTTCTTCGTCTTCAGCGTCCTTGTTTCCGAGCCCTTCCGCGATGAGTTTACCGACCATCTCCTCCATGTGCCAGTAACCGGTAAACTCCGGGACGGCGGCGAGAATTTTCAGCATGTCATGCTCCAGCGGAACGCCGGCCCGGTTGGCCCCTTCCACCACGCCGTCGAGCTCCCGCCGATAGCATTCGGGGATATACTTCGAGTAGTGGGACCACGCCGCGTTGGCCAGCACCCGGACCATCGCTTCCGGTAGCCCGTTTTTGCCGAGCATGGCTTTTGTCAGTTCGTAGGTTGTTATGATTTTATCGCCAAGCAAGGCGCCGTACTGCCGGCCCATTTCGTAATGGATTCCGGTTAAATGAACGGCATAGAGTTCGCTGCCCGGCGCGTCGAGCGTTTCAACAAACGCGTATCCCTCGCGGCGGATGATTTTCCCGCCGAATCCATTGAGTTTTCCGTCAGAGTCTGAACATGCCATCGTTATCCCCGTCCTTATAAACAAAGCGGCATACGACCGCATTGTCTTTATGCTCTTGAATTTTTGATAAAGAAATCATATAGTATTTCACAAGAGGCTGTCAAGAGAAGAAACTCCCGCGCAAGCGGTTGTTGAGGTGCATGCTTTGATCATGAGAATTCTTGCGTTTTTTTGCGCTGTCATTTCGGGGCTGCTCGCTGTTATCGG
>DAITOC010000188.1:0-3443 GCA_036834305.1 Clostridiales bacterium | reverse complement strand
TTCTCGAAGTTCATGACCGAGGAAGAAATGCATGCTATTGCAGGCGCGGCAAAGGCGGAGGCCGGTGATGTGGTTCTGCTCATCGCGGACACGGTGAAAGCTCATGTATTGTCAACCCTCGGGCAGCTGCGAACGGCGGTCGCCAAACAGCTCGATATCATCCCGAAAGGCCGGTTTGATTTTCTTTGGATTCTGGAGTTCCCGTTTTTCGATTGGGACGAGGAAGCCGGGCAGTTCATGGCGATGCACCACCCCTTCACCTCCCCCATGGACGAATGCCTTGACTACCTCGAGACGGATAAGGAAAAGGTGCGGGCGAAGGCCTACGACCTTGTTCTCAACGGCATCGAGCTTTGCAGCGGCTCCATTCGCATTACCGACCCGGCGTTGCAAAAACGCGTTTTCAAACTCTTGGGGCTGACCGACGAAGAAGCATATTCGAAATTCGGTTACCTTCTTGACGCGTTCAAGTACGGGGCGCCGCCGCACGGCGGTATGGGCATGGGGCTTGACCGCCTGATTATGCAGATGCTCGGCTGCGAGAGCCTGCGCGATGTTATCGCCTACCCGAAAGTCCAAAACGCTTCGGAACCGATGACGGAATGCCCGGCGGCGGTCGACGAAAAACAGCTGGCGGATTTAGGGCTCCGATTCGCCGGTATTGACAAAGAGCCATCCGAGATACGGTAGCATACAAAACCCTCCGGCTATGTTAACCGGAGGGTTCATTTGGGCTCAGAAACATGTCAAGGGCAAACCATGAGGAGTTGTTTGAGGAGGGCGTTCGATGGAATACGGCAAGCCGGTGTTTGAACTTATCCAACAAAGAAAATCCTGCCGGTCTTACGCCCGGGGGAAGACGGACCCGGCAGTTCTCAAAAGCCTTCGGCTCTATATTGACGGCGTCAACGCGCAGAGCCCCCGCGGCATCCGGTTCGCGCTCATCGGAGGCAATATAAAAGACGCGCCGCAGCCTCTTAAACTCGGAACTTACGGCATCATAACCGGTGCCGAACACTTCCTTGCCGGCGCGATGAAAAAGGAAAGCAACGAAGAGCCGCAGTTCGGGTATCTGTTCGAGAAAATCGTGCTTCGCGCGACGGACCTCGGTTTGGGTACCTGCTGGCTGGGCGGAACTTTCAGCCGCTCCGATTTCGGCAAATCGCTTGAACTTGAGGAAAACGAATTTATACCGATTGTGTCCCCCGCAGGGGTCAAAAGCGAAAGAACACGGATTCTGGACAAAGTGATGAGGGCAGGGGCCGGCTCGGATAAACGAAAACCGTGGAACGAACTGTTTTTTGAAAACGGGGTTTCGTCACCGCTTACCGAAGCCGCCGCCGGCGAATACAAAACGCCGCTGGAAGCCGTAAGGCTCGCTCCTTCCGCTTCCAACAAACAGCCGTGGAGAATCATAAAAGAAGGCGGTGCTTTCGCCTTTTTTCTCTGCCGGACAAAAGGTTACGGCATCGCCGCCTATGACATGCAGAAAAACGACATCGGCATCGCGATGTGCCACTTCGAGCTGACGGCGGCCGAGGTGGGTTTACAGGGCTTTTGGAGCAGTGAAGCCACAGCCGCCACCCCTCCCGACGGGTGGGAGTTTGTCTCGGCCTGGCACTGCCGTCCGGAATAGACCTCCGTAGGCGCAGCCTATCGGCTTCGTCGATTGACAACGCGGTGAATGGTATGATACTATTTTTTAGGATTATGGGAATTCTACGCCCACCCATACCAACATCGGCGACCGGATGATTGTGGCCGTGGCGGCGCCTGTGGTATAATAGGCGCTAAACTTGACATCAGCATAGATTTTGATATATTAGATATGCAATAAGACCGGCCTAAAGCCGGGAACAACCGGGACGGAATACGGTCGATGACAAAAAACGAAAAGAATAACGAATCGAAGCGCGCCCTCAGGCAGCTGAAAGAAAGGCTGATCGTGCTCATCGAGGCCTTGCTTTACATCAAAAATCATACGAGTCAAGCCGCGTCGATTCTCCGGCTGGCGGCCGGACGGCTGTTTGGTACCGGAAAACGGGTGTTTCTCCTTGGTTCGCCGACGCACGGCAACAGAGGCGACCAGATGATCGTTTTCGCTATGGAAAAATGGTGCGGCGAGTATCTGAAAGAGTATATTTACACCGAGTACGACAGCCGGTTTTTGACGGACATGACATTCCTGAGCCTTCTGAAAGCCGCGGTGCGCAAGCGCGACGTGATATTGATACGCGGCGGCGGCAGTGTCGGCGACTGGTATATTGGCTATGAATATTTCGTCCGGTTTGTTATTAAACGATTTCCTCGAAATAAAATCGTAACTTTTCCGCAATCGGTCAATTTCAGCGACACCCCGAAAGGGCGTGAAGAGAAACGCTTAACGGCTCTCAGTTATGACAGCCACCCGGATTTTACATTGTATACGAGGGACATAACCAGTTTCGCCATTGCCGGGGAAATGTTCTCCCGCGCGAAGGTGCGCCTGTGCCCGGATATCGCCATGTTTTTATTCTACCGGTATCCCGTTGATGCACAGCCGCGAAACGGCGTTTTATTTTGCCTGAGGACCGATAAAAAAGAAATCTATTACACTGAAAAGCAACGAAAACACCTTGTCGATGAGGTCGGCAAGAAATACGACCTGTTGTTTGGGGACACGGAAGCGGGGCATATAATCTATCCCGAAACGCGCGAGAGTGAAATCCGGCAGTTGCTCGGTTTGTTCACGCGAAGCAAGGTCGCCGTAACCGACCGTTTCCACGGGGTAATCGCCGCGGTTTTGACAAACACGCCCTGCGTCGCTTTGCGTTCGGCGGACCATAAAATAAGTTCCGGCATCAAATGGTTTGAAAATACGCCGTCGGTTTTTTTTGCGGAAAGCATAGAGGAAGCACCCTTTTTAATCGATAAAGCCATGCGGTGCGACAAAATCGCTGCGCCGGATTTTGAACCGTATTTCCGCGGAATACGCGAGGAAATCGTCAATGGATAAACAAAAAGTCAGTGTCATCGTTCCCGTTTATAACGTTGAGCCGTATCTGCGCCGCTGTGTGGATTCAATTTTGGCGCAGACGCTTCGCGATATCGAGATTATACTTGTCGACGACGGCTCGCCCGACGGCTGCCCGGCTATCTGCGACAGTTACGCCCTGCTTGACAGCCGTGTCAAGGTAATCCATAAAGAAAACGGCGGGTTGAGCGACGCGAGAAACGCCGGCATGCAAGTAATGACCGGTGAATATGTCGGCTTTGTCGACGGAGATGATTGGATACATGCCGATATGTTCAGCAGACTGTATCATGATGCCATAAAATACTGTACTGATGTTGCCAAATGTAATTTGAGTCAGGTAATTGAAAATGAAACGCAGCCGTATAAACACAAAAAGGAAACCGGTTTTTATGATTTGAGTGATCTCGATATATATAGCCGTATTCTA
>DAITOC010000187.1:0-3457 GCA_036834305.1 Clostridiales bacterium | reverse complement strand
GCCGCGGTTACCGCGTGCGCCGGGCAGGTCTTTGGGAATACGAACATGATCAGGCCTGCCGCGCTGAATCTGGGCATCGCGGTTTTCAATTTGCTCCCCGTGGAGCCTCTTGACGGCAGCAAAGTGCTGTATTATATACTATGCCTGTTTTTTGAGCCGGAAAAGGCGGACCGGGCGGTCCGGACTGTATCTCTCGCCGTGCTGCTGCCCTTGGCCGCGGCCGGTTTTTTTGTGCTTATTCGAAGCGGCTACAACTTCACGCTGCTGATTGCGGCCGCTTATTTGATCGCATTGTTTATAAAATTAAAAGATCCTTCCTGAAAAAGAAGCGTTGTTGATACTTTTGGGATAGTATAGTAAAATAAAACGAATACAAAAAAGCGGGGTATGGCATGGACAAACTTCTGTTGGAACGAATACTCGGCAAGGTGCAGAAACCGAGCCGTTACACCGGCGGGGAACTCAACAGCGTCGTTAAGGATAAAAAAAGCGTTTCGCTTCGCTTTGCCTTTTGCTTCCCCGACACATACGAAATCGGCATGTCCCATTTGGGGATGAAAATTCTGTATTCTTTGATAAACGCCCGGGAAGACGCCTGGTGCGAGCGGGTGTTCGCCCCCTGGACCGACATGGAAGAGGCAATGAGGGAAAACGGCCTGCCTCTTTATGCCCTCGAAAGCGGCGACCCCGTCGCCGGGTTTGATATCCTCGGCTTTACGCTGCAATACGAATTGAGCTATACCAATGTGTTGAATATGCTCGACCTGGCGGGGCTTCCCGTCCTGGCGGCCGACAGAGAGGCGCTCGCCCCGCTTGTCATCGGCGGGGGTCCGTGCGCCTGCAACGCCGAGCCCGTCGCCGATTTTTTTGACCTGTTTGTTCTGGGCGAGGGGGAGGAAGCGCTCCCCGAACTTCTCGATTTATACAACCTCCACAAACAGCGCGGTTCAACGAAAGCCGAATTCCTGCGGGCAGCCGCGCGAATTCAAGGGGTGTATGTGCCTTCGCTGTATGAGGTGAGTTACAGCCCCGGCGGCGCGGTGGCGGCGATAACGCCCCGCGAAGGCGCGCCGGAAAAAGTCAGGAAACGAATCATCCGTGATTTGGACGCGGCGTTCGCTCCGGAAGAACTTGTGGTTCCGTTCATCGAAACCGTGCACGACAGGGTGACGGTCGAGGTTTTCAGAGGCTGTTCGCGCGGCTGCCGCTTTTGCCAGGCCGGTTTTATTTACAGGCCGGTTCGAGAAAAAAGCGCGACGGTGGCCGACAACCAAAGCCGCCGTCTGTGCGAAAACACGGGTTACGACGAAATCTCCCTGTGCGCGCTTAGCGCGAGCGACTACTCCGGTTTGGAGGAACTGCTCGACAGGCTCCTGGATTGGTCAAAGGATGAGATGGTCAACATCTCTTTACCGTCTCTGCGCATCGACAATTTCTCCGCCGAACTTCTCGAAAAAACAGGCGCCGTCCGGCAAAGCGGCCTGACATTCGCGCCCGAAGCCGGCACGCAAAGACTGCGGGATGTCATCAACAAGAACATCGGCGAGCACGAGGTGCTCGCGGCGGTCAGGAAGGCCTTTGAAGGGGGCAAAACCTCCGTCAAACTTTACTTTATGATCGGCCTGCCGGCGGAAACCGATGAGGATATCGAAGGCATCGCGGCGCTGGCACAAAAGACTGTCGACGAGTATTACGCCAACCCCGGCAAGCCGAAGGGCAGAAGCGTCAATGTCGGCGTCAGCGTCTCGACCTTTGTCCCCAAGCCGTTCACTCCGTTCCAATGGGAACCGCAGGACACGGTCGAAACAATCAGCCGGAAACAGGCGCTGCTAAGAAACAGTGTCACCACCCGCAAAGTGTCCCTGAACTTTCACAAGGCGCAGCCGAGCTTTTTGGAGGCGGTGTTCGCCCGGGGCGACAGGCGGCTTTCCCACGTGATTGAAACCGCGTGGCGAAACGGCTGCCGCTTTGACGGCTGGGACGAGCTGTTTCAATTTGATGTGTGGCTCGCCGCGTTTGACGCCTGCGGCCTTGACCCGGCGTTTTACGCCAACCGCCGGCGGGAGTATGACGAAATCCTGCCGTGGGACCATATGGATTACGGCGTCAGCAAAGCGTTTTTGATCCGTGAAAACAAAAACGCCCAAGCCGGCGTCACCACACCGGGCTGCCTCGAACATTGCGCCGGCTGCGGCGCGAATACGCTTTGCGGAGGTGATCGCTGTGCGTTCTGAAGACTGCCGCCGCCTGCGGGTCTGGTTTGCCAAATCGGGCAGGGCTGCCTATATATCCCATCTCGACTTGAACCGCTGTATGACAAGGGCGGTTCGGCGGGCCCGCCTGCCTTTGTGGTATACCGAGGGGTTCAACCCCCATCCATACATCACCTTTGCCCTGCCGCTGCCTTTGGGGCAGGAGGGTGAAGCCGAACCGATGGATATCCGAGTGGAAGGGGATATGGAGCCCGAAGAAATCAAAAACCGCCTCGCGGCGGTTATGCCGGAGGGCCTTTCTGTCACCGGCGTGGATACCCCCCGGCTGGAACCAAAAGAGATAGGCTGCGCGGAATATGAAATCGTTCTGGATTTTGCGAATGAGGCCGAAGCGCGGCTCTTTGCGGAAAAGGCCGCTGAGCTTATCAACAACGAAGAACTGACCGCCGGGAAGCCCGGAAAACAAGGCGGAAAAAAGGTGATGAAGCAAGTCGCGCTGTCCGCGTATATACGCGAACACAGCCTTGCGTGTGAACAAAACCGCGTCTGCCTCAAAGCGACCCTGGCCGCCGGGAATACGACGAATTTAAATCCGGATTTATTGCTCGATAGCCTGCGCCACGCCACCGGGCTCGAGGAAGCCAACAAAAGAATCGTTCGAAAACGGCTGCTGACAGCCGATTTTCAAGCGTTTCGCTGATTAGATTTTTACAGAGGATTCGAGTGATGGATAAGACACAAGAAATCAAAAAAGTCGCCATTATCGGGCTCGGCGCCATCGGGGTGCTCGTCGGCCACCGTTTTTCAAAAAAAATGCCCAAAGAGGATCTGCGGATTATCGCGGATGAAGAGCGCGTCGGGCGGTACATAAGAGAGGGCGTTTTCAGCAATGGCGAGCGCTGTGATTTCCAATATGTCTTGCCGTGTGAAGAAACGGGGCCTGCGGACCTGGTCCTCTTCGCCGTCAAATTCACCGCGCTCGAAGAAGCGATCAAAGCGGTTCACAATCAGGTCGGGCCCCAAACGCTTTTGCTGTCGCTCCTCAACGGCATTACAAGCGAGGATGTCATCGCGCGAACCTACCCGCGTGAGCAAATTGTGTATGCCGTTGCCCAGGGGATGGATGCCGTGAAGGAAGGCGGCCGCTTGACATACCTCAACGCGGGCAAGGTGTTTATCGGGGACGAAATCCCCGGCCTGATGTCTTCCAAGGTTAAAAGAACGGCTGCGTTTTTTGAAAAAAC
>DAITOC010000186.1:0-3473 GCA_036834305.1 Clostridiales bacterium | reverse complement strand
CAAACACACCGGTGAACTCCGGCCCGATAGGCGTCCAGCCGCGGCCGTCGTCCCAATCCCCGCCCGGCGCCGTGTCAACACTCATGTCAATATCGTTCATCAATATGTAATTTTCCGCCAGACCGTTGCGGATTAAATATAGATCCTCAATATCGTAGATGGGGGTATAATCTATAGGTCTGGTTTTGTCAATGTTGCTGACGGTTATGGAGTTGGTGTTGCTTATGTTCCCAGCGGCGTCCGAACACCTTGCGTAGACGTTGCCGTTCGCCGTTACACTCACAGGAGTTGTGTATGCAGTCCAGACGCCGGAACCGAATTTGAATTCTTTCACCGCCGCGTCTTCGGGGTAGGTGATTGTCACGGTGACGTTGCCGTTAGTCGGCGTCAAGGGATTCGCCTCAAAGGACGGCGCCGCGGGCGCAACCTTGTCGATATAATCCACATTCAGCGAAACGGGTTCGCTCACGAGGCCTTCATCATCCGTATACCTGGAGTAAATGATGTTATTCTCCGTAATAATGAATGCGCCCGTGTATTCCATCCACAGCCCGTCACCGATTTTGAACTCTTTAACGACGGCTGCGGCCGGATAAGTTATTGTTATAGTCACATCTTCGTTTGTGGCGGTTGAGGGTTCTGCATGAATTCTAAGAAAAAAGTCCCACAAAACCGGATACGGATATGTAGGCTCCGCACTCATCACCCAAATGTTTTCAAAATCAAACCCGGCATAGGTGGTTTGAAGTTGCATTTGAGCGTCGGTGAGCCCGCCGCTTCTTTTACCATCGGCAAGATAGTAACATGAAACAATGCTGTTATAAGCATTCTCAGCGCCAACAATACCATTTGCATGATATGACGAATATTGTAAAGAACCCACATTATAACAGTTGCTGATGGTTCCGGAATTACCTCCGACGATACCGCCCGAACATCGCTCTGAATTGATCACGCCAGAATTGAAACAATTGCGGACATTGCTGTATCTTTGAGCGTAACCAACGAGTCCCCCTGTATCATATGCGCCGGTTACGGATGTATTGTAATTAAAACAGTTTTCTACGGTTCCTCTCAGGCCGCCGCACAAAGCTGCGCACGGTATACTTGATTGGTTGCTGTAAAAACTGCTGTTGATGATACCCAAGTTTTTTACAACGCCGGTTGTACCTATCCAGGCAAACAAGCCAACATAAATACTCGCGCTGTTATTGCAGTAAAGATTATCGATTACTTTTCCGTTCCCGTCAAAAATGCCGTTGAACTCGGCCGTTTCCGAGCCAATCGGAAGCCAGCCGCTGCCGGAATTATAGAAAGTACCTCCCACTTCAAAATCGGCATCAACAAAGACGATATCATTCATCAAGATATAATTACCGGTCAAATTGTTTCTGACATCATTCAGGTCACCGGCATCGTAGACGGGGGTATACCCTTCCGGTATGTCCGTTTGCGTTCCGGCGTACACCGCGCCCACGGGAAACGCCAGTGTAAGCAGCATGCAAGCCGCCATTATTACGCTGACAAACTGTTTCATCTTCATCAAAATACCTCCCTCATTGCCTTTTTCTTCAACTTATTTCTATATGCGCTTACTTGCATCGACGCCGCCATCCGGTTTATCACGCTGCCGGCGAGCCGGGGCATCCTGATGACAAGACTCTCTGCATGTGAGTTCCGCACAGGAGTCTTTGTTCCGGCTATTCTTTGCTATGAGACCAGCCCCGTCGTCTGGTCAATCGTCACCAGCCAGTTCTCATGCAGCGAGATAATATCCGCGTCGACGGAATCGACACGCCCGTCACCGTTGACGTCAGCGGCTTTAATAAGCGCCGCGTCTTCCGTTTCATCCCACTCAATCATCCAGTTTTGAACTAAGGTGCAGATGTCCGCATCGATAGCGTTGATTAAACCATCGCCGTTTACATCACCGAAAATGACGACGGTAAAGGTCTTATAAGAACCATCCGGATAGGCCAGCTTCACCAAAGAACCTGTTCCGAAAGACAAGCCGGTAGCCGGCGTAAGCTGAACATTCCCGTCGATGCCGTAAATGAAGCCGTTGGCCTCGTCGACTACGGTGGAGGAACCCTCCTGAATAACCATGACCGGTATCAGCGGGTTGGCAATCAACTGCGGGTAGGGGTAATACGGGTCGCTGCTTTTGAACCAGGTGTTTTGAAAGTCAAAGCCCTGATAAACCCCTTGGAATTTAAGCATGGCGTCCGATTTGGGCATGCACGGGTCGGTGCCGGAACCGACACCCGCGGCCATCGTGTTTTTATAATAGCAGTTGGTGATTGTTGTGTTTGTTCCCTCTCTGTACCCGATAATCGAACCGATATACTTCGTTCCGCTGGCTGTGTATGTCAAATCCTTAAGATTGTACGCGTTCGTCAGCGAGGAGTTCCCGGTGAACAGCCCGACGATGCCGCCGCCGTTGATGCCAACCCCACCTGCATTCCCATCCGCGGCGTCACGCACACATTGAATTTCGCCGCAGTTGTACACATTGTTGATTTGGCTGCTCCCCCCCGTGTAACCCGCTATGCCGCCGTAATAGGAGTTGGAGGAGGAGTAGTAGTGGACGTCGGAGTAGGAGGAGTATACTCCGGATGCCAAGTTACCCATGTTAAACGAAGACTCGATAACACCGGTGCTGTAACCCGCGATTCCGCCGAAATACGCCTTTGAAGAGCTACCACGATTTGCCGCTTTTGCGGTTACGCTGATTGCCGTACTGCTGGAGCAATTCTCAATTCTGCCGGAATTATAGCCGGCTATGGTCCCGTAATACACATTCATATACATTAGGTTAATGTATACCGAGCCGCCAACCATCGCCAGGTTCTTTATCGTCCCGCTGTTTTTGGCGAACAGACCGGTATAGTAGTCCGTCGGCGCGCCGGCCGGCAGCGAGGTGACGTTGATGTTCATACCGATAACGGAAAAGCCGTTGCCGTCAAACACACCGGTGAACTTCGGCCCGATGGGTGTCCAGCCGCGGCCGTCGTCCCAATCCCCGCCCGGCGCCGTTTCGCTGATGTCGATATCGTTCATTAAAATGTAATTTGCCGCCGGGTAGTTGCGGATTGCGTACAAGTCCTCAATAGTGTAGACGGGTGTATACCCTTCCGGTAAACCGGCGCCGATGTTGCTAATGGCTATCATACCGGTGCCGCCATAGTTGCCTTGGGCATCCGCGCCCCTCGCGTATATTTTGCCGTTGGTGGTTAAAACAACCGGCTGTGTGTATGCCGACCACTCGCCGGAACCGATTTTGTATTCTTTCATCGCCGCGTCTGCCGGGTAGGTGATTGTCACGGTGACATTGCCGTTGGTGGGCGTGACCGGGTCTGCCGCGAGGGTCGGCGCGGCCGGCCCGGTCGGGCAGGTTGCATTTTCTGTCAACTGGGGATAGGGGTAATACGGGTCGCTGCTTTTGAACCAGGTGTTTTGAAAGTCAAAGCCCT
>DAITOC010000185.1:0-3478 GCA_036834305.1 Clostridiales bacterium | reverse complement strand
CTTTCGCAATTTATTCGTTCCCGTTTAAAAGTGGAATTTAACTTTGCAAGTTACGTTACGCTTTTTAATGGCAGTTTCACGGCCGGCGCTTATTGCACATCGTGGGTGACTGTGGTAAAATATTGCATATTGTCAGCGAAAACGGCCGAAAGAGGTAGAATCATGCGATTTGAGCTGCCGCCGCCCGTTAAAAGCACCATCGCCGCGCTGGAAGAAGCGGGCTTTCAGGCCTATGCCGTCGGCGGCTGTGTCCGCGACCTTTTAACCGGAACGCAGCCGGTGGACTGGGATGTTTCCACCTCCGCCGCGCCCGAAGAAACCGCGGCTGTTTTTCATGACCGGAAGGTCATTGAGACGGGCTTGAAGCACGGCACCTTGACCGTCCTCATGGACGGCCTGCCGATTGAAGTGACGGCCTTTCGCGTCGACGGGCCTTACAGCGACTTTCGGCGGCCCGATTCCGTCGCGTTCACGCGGGACTTGGGGCTTGATTTGAGCCGGCGGGATTTCACGGTCAACGCGATGGCCTACTCGCCCGGCGAAGGCCTGATTGACCCGTTCGGCGGCAGGGCAGACATCGAAAACCGGATAATTCGCTGCGTCGGCGACCCGGACACGCGCTTCGGGGAAGACGCGTTGCGCATTCTGCGCGGCCTGCGCTTCGCGAGCGCGCTTGATTACACAATCGAAGCGAAAACCGCCGAAAGCCTGTTAAAAAACCGCGGGCTTCTGAAAAATATCGCCGCGGAACGCATTCAAAAAGAGCTCGTCAAGCTGCTGTGCGGCAAAGCGGTCGAGCGCGTGCTGCTCGATTTTCGGGAAGTGCTGTTTGAAATCATTCCGGAACTCGCGCCGCAAAGCGGTTTTGACCAGCATGGTGAAATTCATATTTACGATGTGTACGGCCACACCGTTCACGCCGTGGCGTCGGTTCCGCGCGAACCGGAGTTGCGCGTGACGATGCTGCTGCACGACAGCGGAAAGCCGCAATGCTTTTCGCTTGACAAAACCGGCGCAGGCTGCTTTCACGGGCACGCCGCCGCCGGCGCCGCTATCGCGAAGCGGGTCATGTCGGACCTGAAATTCAGCAACAAATTCGCGGAGGAAGTCATCACGCTCGTCGAGCGGCATGATTTGCAGCTGTTTGACAACCCGAAAGAACTGAAAAAATGGCTCGGCATTCTCGGGGAAACGATGTTCCGTAAGCTGCTTCTCGTCAAAAAAGCGGACACGCTCTCGCTTTCCCCCGCGGCGTACCCGCGGCTCGAAAAGATCGACGAGCTTGGCCGTAAGGCGGACGCTTTGCTCAAACAGGGCGCCTGCTTGAAAATGACGGATATGAAAATAGACGGCAATGCGCTGATAAACATCG
This sequence comes from Clostridiales bacterium, assembly GCA_036834305.1. GTDB lineage: Bacteria > Bacillota > Clostridia > Oscillospirales > Acutalibacteraceae > UBA1447. The sequence goes on along the minus strand of DAITOC010000185.1, from coordinate 2,106 downwards.
GCGTACCCGAAGGGAAAACCGTCGGTGAAATGCTTGGCAGGCTTTTTGACGGGGTCCTCGAGGGCAAAATTGAAAACACTAAGAACGCGCTGCGCGAAGCGGCCGCGAAAATGATAGAGGGAGAGCATGAATGAGCGATTTAATAACGGAAGTCATTAAAAGGGAGGACGCCGCGGAATTTGACCGCTTCGTCGCCGCCCACCCGAAGGCGCATTTTTTACAGACGAGCGACTGGGGCAGGGTGAAAACCAATTGGAGATGGCGGGGAATCCTTTGCCGTGACGAAAGCGGCGCCATCCGGGGAGCCGCCGCCTTTTTAATACGAAAAATCCCCTTTTTGCCTTATACGCTGTTTTATTCCCCGCGCGGCCCCGTCTGCGATTTGAACGACCGTGAAGTCGTCACCGCGCTGGTGGAAGGCGCCAAAGACCTCGGGAAAAAATTCGGTTGCTGCGATATAAAAATGGACACTGACACCGGCGTCGATGACGACGCGTTCCGGGAACTGATGACCGGGCTCGGTTTTAAGTTCATGGGCAACACCCAAAGCTTTGAAACCGCGCAGCCGCGTTTTGTGTTTCGTTTAAACGTGGAGGGCAAAACCGAGGATGAGTTGATGGCCAAGTTCCATAACAAAACGCGCTACAACATCCGCTTGGCCGAGAAAAAAGGTGTCACCATCGAAATCAAAGGCGCCGAGGCGGCGGAGGATTTTCATAAAATTATGATTGAAACGGGTAACCGGGACAACTTCGGCATCCGCAGCACAGAATACTTTGAGCGCATTCTCAACTTCCTGGGCAAAAATGCGAGGTTATATTTGGCGTATTACGAAGGCAAGCCCATCGCGGGCTCCTTGGCCATCCTTTGCGGCGACAAGGTCTGGTATTTGTACGGCGCATCCTCCAACGAGCACCGCAATTTGATGCCGAACTACCTCGTGCAGTGGTCGATGATTCAATGGGCGGTCGCGGAAGGGTGCAGAATTTACGATCTCCGCGGCGTTTCGGGGTTTTTGGATGAAAGCAACCCTCTTTACGGGATTTATAAGTTTAAAAAACGATTCGGCGGGGATTTGACGGAGTTTATCGGTGAGATGGATTTGGTCGTAAAGCCGCTGGGCTTTAAGCTTGTCAACCTTGCCGAAAAAGCTGTTAAGACATACAGCCGTTTAAGAAGAGGTAAGGCTGCCGAATGAGGTATGTAATCAACAAATCTTTTCTGGAAGACAACATTCATATCGTCAAAAAAGAGACCGACGCCGTTCCGATTATCGGCGTCGTCAAGGGCGACGGTTACGGTCTGGGCATCGTGCCGTTCGCAAAAACACTGATTGAATGCGGCATTCGTTTTCTCGCCGTCGCGCGTATCAGCGAAGCCGAAGCTTTGAGAGACGCGGGCATCACCGAGCCGATACTTCTTTTGACACCCGCGTTCAGCCTCGCGGAGGCGGTCAAAGCGGTGGCGCTCGGTTTGACGGTCACCGTCGACACGACCCGGGGAGCGCGGCTCGTCGACGAAGTGTCGGCCGAACACGGCGTCAAAACACAGGCGCATATCAAAATCGACACCGGCCTTGGCCGCTACGGGTTTTTGCCCGGCGCCGAGGATGAAATCGCCGCGATGTGCCGCGAAACGAAGAACCTCGCGTTCACCGGCTGCTATTCGCATTTTCACTCCTCGTTTTCGCAGAGCCCCGCGGCCATCAACGAACAGCTTGAGGCATTTCACACGGTGGTTTCCCGGCTTGAGGCGGCGGGAGTTGACTGCGGGATGAAACACATCGCCAACTCCTCCGCGGCGCTGAAATACCCAAAAACACGCCTGGACGCCGTGCGAATCGGTTCGGCCTTTCTCGGACGGCTCGCCATCCCCAATACTTACGGGCTGAAAAAAATCGGCTTCATGGAATGCGAAATCAGCGAAATTAAAGACCTGCCCAAAAATCACAACATCGGTTACGGGGATGTGTACCGCACAAAAAAGCCCCTGCGAATCGCCATTGCTCCGATGGGCCATATCGACGGCTTCGGGATGGAGAAAAGCAGGGACATTTACCGTTTTCGGGATAATTTGCGCTTTCTTATGAACGACCTGAAAGCGTTT
>DAITOC010000184.1:0-3487 GCA_036834305.1 Clostridiales bacterium | reverse complement strand
CGGCCATCCCGCCCGGTTACAAAGAGGCGAACAACCTCTGGTTCACCAAGAAAATGACGATTGATTTATTGTAGAAAGTCTTGTTAAGATAATAGTTGAAATTGAAACAAAATTCGTATATAATATAACAGTAATGTTAAATATTACCTTTAACATTCTATTTGAAGAGCAAACAAAAAGAAAGAAAGCGGGAAGATGATCAATGAAAAACCATTTTAGAAAAACTCTGTCGTTACTTCTTGCAACAATTGTGCTCGTGTCGAGCCTTTCGGCCGGTTCCGTTGCCTTTGCGCAGCAAGTGGGTCCTGTGCCGACAGTTTATATCCCCGGCCAGGGCGTTCCGCTGTATTCGATTGCCGGCGATAATCGCTCCAAAAAAATCTATCCGATTACCTATGATTTCGAGACAAATATTCCTCCCTTCATTGAAAAACTGAACCCTGTGTTCGCGGAAGCGTATATCACGGGAGATTACACGGAATACTGTAACGCGATCTGCGACGAAGTTGAGCCGATTTTTGCCGATATTCAGGTTGATAAAAGCGGGACTGTTACGGACGGAAGCGGAATCGACTGGACTTGGTCCAGGGACAGACTCACCGACAAAAAGAAAAACGGCCAATACAGTCTTGTTGACTATAAGTTTCTTTATGACTGGCGCGCCGACTTATGCGCAACCGCTGACATGCTGGCTGTTTATATAAAGGATGTCATGGCTGTCACGAACGCGCCGAAGGTTAACATTGTCGCGAGATGCCTGGGCTGCAATCTTTTTATGGCTTATCTTTATGAGTACGGTTATGAAGACATCGCGAAGTGTGTTTTATATTGTTCTACGATTGACGGAGCCGCCGCGGTCAGCAAATCCTTCAGCGGTCAACTTGTTCTGGATCCTGACGGGGTGGAACGCTATGCTTATGACAATCTCAGCGATGATTTGCTGATGGATTTCCTAAAATCGGCAGCCGCGGTTCTCAACAGAACATACGGTTTAAATCTTGCCGCTGATTTTGTGGACAGCGTTTATCAGAAAGTAAAACCCGACCTTGTGCCGAGGCTTCTTAAAATGACTTTCGGCGGCTTCGCTTCTTTTTGGAGCATGGTAGGAACAGATGATTATGAAACAGCCCGTGAACTGGTTTTTGAAGGCTGTGAGGAAGAATATGCCGGCCTTCTTGAAAAAATCGACCATTATCATGACAACATTCAGGTAAACGCCCATGACTTGCTCAGCGACGCCAAGGCGCACGGTGTTGATTTTGCCGTTGTGTGCAAATACGGCTATCAGCTCGTACCCGCCGTTCCCAACAGTGACGATATAGGCGACGGCACCGCCGAACTTCGCCTTGCGTCCCTCGGCGCCACAACCTCTCAGGTCAACAACACACTGAGCGACGAATACATCGAAGACTTGCGGGCGCTCGGCAAAGAAAAATACCTGTCACCGGATAAGCAGGTTGACGCGTCCACCTGCCTTTTCCCGGACAGCACATGGATTATCAAAGGCATCCAGCACAGGGTATTTCCCGCATGTATAGACGAACTGTTGGCGGATTTCTACCGCTTCGACGGCAGTATGACGGTCGACAGCAATCCAAGGTTTCCGCAATATCTGTATTATGATGATGAGAACGGCACCATGACGCCGCTGAACGATCAAAACAAAGATGAAACAAATTGGAACACAGACGGTTTCTTTAGCGTTATCATCAACTTCTTTGTAAAACTGGGCGCAGTTATCAGGGAATACCTCATCCCGCTCATCACAGGAAAAACAACGGCATAAAGAGAAGGAGAGTTATTATGGGTTTATCCTACTTTGGTGTTATTTTGGGAAAGATCGCATTCGCGCAGGTTAACAGCGCCGCGTCTCATCCGATGAAAACACAAAAAAGGATATTAAAGAGGATTTTAAAAAAATCCAAGAATACGGAATACGGAAAAAAGTATGGTTTTAAAAGTATAAAAACGCTTGAGGATTTTCGGAAAAGTGTTCCGCTGACAACCTACGCGGATTACGAGGATTATGTCGACAGGATGGTGACAAAAAAAGAGAAAAATCTGATCACGGCGTATCATGTCTCAAGGTATTGCTCAAGTTCGGGCAGCGTCGGCAAGCCGAAGATTCTGCCGAAAACCGCGCCTGACCTCTGGAATATGCAATGCCTTGGCTTTTCCGCTTCCGTCGCGTGCGCGTATAAGCATATCAAAAAGATGGACAAAAAAGCGAAATTCCCGGACCAGCGCGGACCTCTCGTGATGGTGCTCACCGGGCACAGGCTTGAGGACGGAAAAATGTGCAACGGCGCGGGCCAGGTTCCCTTGACATATCTTAAAAGCATCACCCCGTTCTTTTCCACTTCGCCTCTCGATATCCTCTTTCCCGAGAACGAGGAACTTATTGATATATCCTACTACCAACTTCGTTTCGCGTTGCAGGACCGCCGCGTGAGCTACCTCGGCTCGCTTGTTATCACGTTGCTTACCACAATGTTCAACTATCTCGAGAACAATTGGCGGATGCTGTGCGACGATATTGAACACGGCACTATTAACCCCGGTGTCAAGACGACGCCGGAGCTTCGTAATAAATATGAGAAAAAATTCAAACCCATGCCTCAAAGAGCCGCCGAACTGCGCGCGGAATTTGAAAAGGGATTTGATGATCCCATTGCTCCGCGCATCTGGCCGCGCCTGACCTGGGCTTACGGTATGGTTGGCGCGAACCTTGCTGTTTATGTTGACAAAGTCAGACGTTACATTGGCGACACACCGATACATAACATGGGCTTTGCCGCCGCAGAGGGATATTTTGCCGTCACGGTTGAACTCAACGCGAAGGATTATGTTCTTGTCCCTTACAGCGTGTTTTTTGAGTTTCTGCCGCTTGACGCGCCGGACGGCATGGCGCCGTTGACGCTCGATGAGGTGGAAGAGGGCAAAGAATACGAACTGATTGTCACAAACCACTCGGGGCTCTATCGTTACCGTCTCGAGGATGTTGTCAAGATCACCGGCAAATACGGCAACGCCCCCAAGGTCGAGTTCCTTTACCGGCTGAATCTCGGTATGAATATCGCCAATGAAAAGACCTCCACCCGGATGATTGACTGGGCGGTCACACAGATCTCCGAAGCCACGGGGGACAGTTTTGAGGGCCACAGTTTTTATGCGGATTACTCCACAGACCCTCCGCATTATGTGATGCTGGTTGAACGAACGGATTCTGCCTCGCCGGGTGATAAAGAAGAATACGAGAAACTGCTTGACGAAAATATGCGCGCCTGCAACGAGAAGTATTTGAAATACAGACGCTGGGGCATGATCGGGAATCCGGAGGTCCTCTTCCTTCAAAAGAACACCTATGCGGACTATAAGGAATTGCTGCGCAGCCGCGGCATTGTACTTAACCAGATCAAGCCTGTTACCGTCATCAACTCAGATGAGCGCAAGGAGTTTTTCTTCAGCCATGTAGCACAAGTGAGTT
>DAITOC010000183.1:0-3489 GCA_036834305.1 Clostridiales bacterium | reverse complement strand
TACTGCTATTATAAAGTCACGTCAAGCGACGGCAAGGAAGTGCTTCTTGAAAACAAGCCCGCGGGCGAACAAATCATATCAGCCGAAACGGCTGACATCATGTGCGAACTGCTTCAAACAGTGAACACGACTTACTACGGAAAAGGGCCTTATGTGCGCAAATCGGATATTATGGCAAAAACAGGAACCACCGATGACGATAAAGACCGGTGGTTTGTCGCCGGTACGCCGTACTATGTCAGTTCTGTCTGGTATGGTTATGACAAGCCGAAACAACTGCCTGCGGGCTTGAATCCGGCAGCAAAGATATTTATCGAAGTATTCAACCGCATTCACAAAGACCTTCCCGCCAAGCAGTTTGAAAAGCACAGCAGCGTTGTCAGCAAGAAATACTGTACAGTCAGCGGCCTTCTGGCCGGCAAGAACTGCGCTTCGACAAAAACAGGATGGTACAGCATGAATCATCTGCCGCGCGTTTGTTCGAGTTGTTCCGCACCGGTCGAAGAATCCGTTTCGAAAGCCATTGAAGATATTGTTGATGTTATTCTTCCGGACACTACTCAAGCGGCAGACAACCCGTAAGAAGGATAGAGGGTAAATCATGAATGCTTACTTAATCAAAAACGCCAGAATCATTGACCCCAGCGGGGAATCGGACAAATGCGGTGATATTCTAATCAAAGACGGCTTCATTCAAACCGTCGGTCAAAACATCCGATGCGAAGACGCGGTAATCATCAACGCGGACGGACTCGTCGCGGCCCCCGGTCTTGTGGATATGCATGTCCATACGCGCGATCCCGGTTTCACGCATAAGGAAGATATCCTGTCAGTCGGCGAAAGCGCAGCCGCGGGCGGAGTGACAACGATAGCCGCTATGCCGAACACAAACCCTCCGGCAGACAACGCGCAGACAATTCAATATGTGCTTGAGAATTCGAAGCGATGCAAAGTTAAGGTTTTGCCCGTTGCCCGCATTACAGATAGAACGGGCAGCGCGCTGAGCGATTTTGAAAGCCTCGCTAAGGCCGGCGCCGTTGCCTTTTCGGATGACGGAGAACCGGTTCCGACCGCAAAACTTATGTCGGACGCCCTGAAGAAATCGTCTTGGCTGGGCATGAATATATTGGCTCACTGTGAAGATAAAAGCCTGTCTGAGGGCGGTTTGATCAACGAAGGAATGGTGTCCGAGGCGCTCGGCGTCGGCGGGATTCCGACGTCGGCCGAGGATGTGGGAACCTCGCGTGAAATCGCCCTGGCAAACGCTCTCGACGCGCGTATACATATATGCCATGTCAGTTCGGCGTCCGCGGTGGAATTTATCAAATCGGCAAAACAAAGCGGCGCGAAAATAACCTGCGAAACCTGTCCGCATTATTTTTCTTTGAACGAGGAACTCCTTTTTCACCAGGATGCCGACTATCGCATGAACCCTCCTTTGCGGCCGGATTACGACAAGAGGGCTGTCCTGCGGGGTATTATTGACGGTACAATCGATGTCATTGCTACCGATCACGCGCCGCATACCGCATTGGAAAAGAAAAGTTTTTTCGACGCGCCCAATGGGGTTATCGGTCTTGAAACATCACTCGCGGCGGGGATAACTTACCTTGTGAAACCGGGATATATCAGCTTGTTTAAACTCATTTACATGATGAGTACGGTTCCCGCGCAAATACTCGGCACGAAAAGCGGCAGCCTGAAAACAGGCTCGCCGGCCGACATTGTTCTTTTCGATGAAAACGAACGCTGGATCGTTGATACGGACAAACTTCACGGAAAGTCAAAAAACACCGCCTTTAAAGATATGGAGCTTTACGGTAAAGTAAAATACACATTCTGCAGAGGCGAAATCGTTTACAAAGACTCATAGAATGAGGTGCAATCGGAATGTCATTTGACCGGCTTATAGAAGCGATAAAAAGAACCAATAATCCAACGGTCGCGGGATTGGATCCGAATTTGGATTTCATTCCCGGATATATCAAGAAAGCTTCAACTGAAAAATTCGGCAACACCCTCGAAGCGGCGGCCGACGCAGTTCTCACCTTCAACATTGGCCTTATCGATTCCCTTTGCGATATTGTGCCGGCTGTAAAACCGCAATGCGCTTATTATGAACAGCTTGGGTGGCAGGGAGTGAAAGCGCTTAGCGAAACAATCGCTTATGCCGCAAAAAAGGGTATGTTTGTTATTACCGACGGGAAGCGAAACGACATCGGGCCGACAATGCGAGCCTATGCATCCGCTCATTTGGGAGAAACAAATATTGACGGATTCGCGCAGGTCCCCTTCGGAGCAGACGCTTTGACAGTCAACGGATATCTGGGAACCGACGGGATCACGCCTCTTATTGAGGTCTGCGCGAAATATGACAAAGGGTTTTTTGTTTTGTGCAAAACTTCAAACCCCTCCTCGGGAGAACTGCAGGACAGGCTGATTGACGAAAAACCTGTTTATGAAGTTATGGGCAATATGTGTGAAACATGGGGCGAGCAATTGCCCGGGAAATATGGCTATTCGGGAGTGGGCGCGGTTGTCGGAGCGACCTATCCCGGGCAGCTTAAACAATTAAGAATGAATATGGCGAAAACATTTTTCCTTGTTCCCGGTTACGGCGCGCAGGGCGGCAAAGCGGACGACATCGCTTTCGCGTTCGATAAAAACGGTTTAGGCGCGATTATTAATTCATCGCGGGCAATCATGTGCGCCTATATAAAGGAAAAATATCCCGAACGCGAATACGCGCAAGCCGCCCGCAATGAAGCCGTTAGAATGAGGGACGAAATACTATCTTATCTGTAACCACCGTAACATTGGAGGACGGATTGAATTATGAAAGAAAAGAAAAGGGCTTATTTGATACTGGCCGACGGTACCGTTTTTAAAGGGTATTCGATGGGCGCGCCGGGCGAAACTGTCGGTGAGGTTGTCTTTAATACATGCACCGCTTCTTATCAGGAACTGCTGAGCGACCCGACATATTACGGTCAGATAGTCGCTCAAACTTATCCGTTGGTGGGCAACAGAGGCATCGGTACGGGCGACGACACTTCGGATATTACCGCCAACGGCTATGTCGCGAGAGAGTGGTGTGATACCCCCTCGGATATCCGGGGCGGCCTCACACTTGACGAATACCTGAAAAGCCGTAGTATCGTCGGTATTTACGGCATTGACACGCGGAGACTGACGAGAACTTTAAGGGACAAAGGGTATTTTAACGGCGCGATATCCGGAACGCTCGAAAATTTCGACGAATTGATGAAACGAATAAAATCCTATTCAATTCATGGCGCCGTCAACGCGGTCACGATAAAAAAGCCTTGTTTTTACAGATCACCGGAATCAAAATACCATGTTGTCGCCGTAGATTACGGGTTCCCGCGCTCGATGGTTAAATCTATCGTAAGAAGGGGATGCGACCTGACTGTCGTGCCGGCCGAAACTTCACCGGATGACATTCTGTCCTACGAACCCGACGGCTTG
>DAITOC010000182.1:0-3507 GCA_036834305.1 Clostridiales bacterium | reverse complement strand
ACGCACCAACTACATCGAAAGTCAGCCAGAAAATCAGAAACATGATACCGAAGACGACAGGAAGCGCAAGATATTTGTTTGTTAGAATATTATCGATTTTGACGCTCCGGATATGTTCCTTGCTTTCCTTGCTCTTTTTTACTGTTTCGGCGCAAACACCTTCAATAAAGTTATATCTCATATCGGCAAGCGCCGCGTTTCTGTCCATCCCTTGGTCATGTTCCATTTCGACAACGCTGTGTTCCAGCAGTTCAAACTCGTTTTGGTCGAGACCAAGCAGCTCGGTGAACGATGTATCCCCCTCGATGAGTTTCATTGCAGCAAACCGGGCAGCGATGCCGAGTTTTTGCGCATGGTCCTCAATCAAGTGGGTTACGGCATGGATACAACGGTGAACAGGGCCGCTTGGGCAAAAATCATATTTTTTCGGATAATTTTTATTCTTTGAGACATCGACAATTTTTTTGACGACCTCGGATATGCCTTCATTTTTTACGGCGCTTATCGGAACAACCGGAATACTGAGCAGTTCGGACATTTTCATAATATTGATTGTGCCGCCGTTATTCCTGACCTCATCCATCATATTTAAAACAAGAACCATCGGGATCTGCAGTTCAATAAGCTGCAAAGTCAGGTATAAATTGCGCTCGATATTTGTGGCGTCCACAATATTGATAATACCGTCAGGTTTTTGATTCAGGATAAAATCACGGGTGATGAGTTCTTCGCTTGTATAAGCACGCATGGAATAGATGCCAGGCAAATCAACAACCACGGCATTTTTATGGCCGCGGATATTCCCGGACTTTTGGTCAACAGTCACACCCGGAAAGTTGCCAACATGCTGATTGGAGCCGGTTAAGCAGTTAAACAATGCCGTTTTCCCGCAGTTTTGATTGCCGACAAGCGCAAATATCATGCGCCTTCACCCACTTCCGATACTTCGATTTTCTTAGCATCATGAATGCGTATGGTCAGCTCATATCCCCGTATATGGATTTCAATCGGGTCCCCCATCGGGGCTACTTTGCGTACAATAATTTTTGTTTTCGGAATAATTCCCATGTCCAGAAACCGGCATCTGAGTGCTCCTTTGCCGCCGACTTTTAAAATAGCAACCTCTTTGCCAATCGGTACTTGATCAAGCGTCATCATCAAATCCCCCGTCTCCATATTGGTTAGTGTGTACTAACTATAGTTAGTTTAATATAACCGATTGTATTTGTCAATACAGTAAGTATTGTTTCAAAATATCAAAATGAGCGTTTGCTTAAACACCGGAGTTTAATAAAACAAATGCCGAATGACGCTTCACCGAATACAACACAAACCCGCAAAACCGGCAGTGTAACCAGTCTTGCGGGTTTGACATTGGTATGTTCTTTACATTATTTGTGTTCCCAAAACTCTTCCGCTTCTTCTTCCATTTTATCAAGCCGTGTGTAATAGTCAGGAAACTCATTTAAATGCGCGAGCGCGATTTTTCCCGTCGTCAGCGGATCGTCGTTCGTCACATTTGTATGCGGATCTCTTATTCCGTGCTCCAGCTCAACATCCATGCCCATTCTAAATTGCTCAACATCAAACTTGTCCCAGATTATACCCAGCTTTTCTCCGATATTTTTGGCCTGTTCTGCTGTAAACTCTCGTTTTTCTGACATTAGATCAACACCTTTCATATAACAATAGCAACCAATCTATTTTGCTTCATCAATTGACAATCCAAGCGCATCCGCAACACCCTTGCCATATGCCGGGTCAGCTTTATAACAGTTGCCGATATGCCTGCGCTTTATCATACTATTGCATCTCGTTTGTGAACCTCAACTTGGTTAACACTACCTTTTTCATCATCTGTATAGTCATAAGTTCCAATATTCATATGCGGTGTTGTTCTGTATTGGCACAAGGAGTTGTCAAACCCCCGTCCCTTGACATCTATCCGAGCGCCACATCCAGGACCATCATCAGCGCGAAACCGGCCGCGGCACCAACGGTGCCGACATCGGAATGCTCCCCGGCCTGTGATTCCGGTATCAGTTCTTCGACGACCACATAAATCATCGCCCCCGCGGCGAAAGCCAGGATGTACGGCAGAACCGGGACAATCAGAGAGGTTACCAGAATCGTCAGCAGCGCCCCGGCCGGCTCGACCGCTCCGGAAAGCGCGCCGTACGCGAACGCCCTGCGTTTCGTCAGCCCTTTGCCCACGAGCGGCATGGAAATTACCGCGCCCTCCGGGAAATTTTGCAGGGCAATGCCTATGGACAGCGCGAACGCTGCCGGCAGCGTGATGTTCGGCTTATCCGCGCCGGCCCCGGCAAAGACGACGCCGACCGCCATGCCCTCGGGGATGTTGTGCAGCGTGACGGCGAGAATGAGCATGGCGCTTTTGCCGATCGTTGACTTTTTACCCTCCGGTTTGTCCGAACCCGCGTGCAGGTGGGGAATAACTCTGTCAAGGCACAGCAGGAACGCGACGCCCAGCAGAAACCCCGCGGCCGCCGGCAGCCAGGCGATGCCGCCCTGTTCCTCCGCCATATTGATGGCGGGAATCAGCAGCGACCAAACCGACGCGGCGATCATGACGCCCGAAGCGAACCCGAGCATCAGCTTTTGCACAAACGGTTTTATATCCTTCTTCAACAAGAAGACCATGCCGGCGCCGAGTGCCGTTCCCGCGAGCGGAATCATCACGCCGGCAAGCACATTGACAGTTTCGTTCATCATACATCACCGCGTTAGAAAATGCCTTCCTCAATATAAACCTTTACAATGTTCGGCAGCATCCATAGGAATTTCGGGAGCCAGTCGGTCAAACTGTAGATCAGCAGGCGAAGGAAAGTCGGCACCGCCAGGATGCCGTATTCAGGCGCGCTCGTGGTGTTGTCTCCTTCAAAGGCCGGCGTGTTCTGCCCGGTTTGCTTGGTTATCGTCACCGAGTCGATTTTGGTAATCACATCGTTGCCAAGCGCGTCTTTTTCATCGGCCAGGATATACGCGTTGAGCGTGAGCGTTCCGCCGCTGACGGACACATCGTTGAAGCAGCCGCCGACATTTGTCTGTGCCGTGCTGTTCCAGTCGCTGCCGTTCCAATAGTTCGCGTAGCCGTTTTTCTGGACGGTCATCGCGCCGATGATGTTGGTATCCATAAATGTGCCGGCGAGGAAACTGCGGATTTCGTACCGTTTGGTGCCGGCTGTTCCCGCTAAAACATAGACGGTGCCGGTATCGGATACCTGGTTGTTGTAGAGGGTTTTGGTGCGCAGATACAGATGTTCGTGGCCGGCGATGACCAGGTCCACACCGGTTTCGTCACACACCGCGGTGAGCGCTTCCCGCAGATACAGCCCGTCCGGCCATTTCATATTTTTGCCGAACGAATAGGGCGATTTGTGAATGAACAGCATTTTCCAATCCATATCGGTGCTGTTCAAGTCGTTTTTCAGCCAGCGAAGCTGCGCGTCGGATACCGCGGCCATATCGTTGGTGTTGAGCACCGCG
>DAITOC010000181.1:0-3509 GCA_036834305.1 Clostridiales bacterium | reverse complement strand
GATTGCGGAGGAACTGCATGGGTTATAAATTCAATCCCTATTGCCTTGGCGAGGCGTTTATGGTACCCGCCCGGGTCGTTGACAAACACATCAAGTTGGCCGGGGCCACTCAACTCAAAGCTTTGCTTTGGATAATGAGGCACCTTACCGACAAAATTGATATTGATAAATTGTCAGCCGCCATCGGGCAGAAACGCGCCGATACGGTCGACGCTCTTCATTATTGGGTTGAGAACGGAGTATTGATAGACGACGAGTCTGTCTCTGAACAAATCGGCGCTTCGTCAGGAAAAGAAACCTCAAGCCCGGATACAATGGAAACAAAGGCACCAAACGACCGCCCTCCGGCGCTGACCCCCGCGCACGAATCAGCCGTAAAAAAAACGCTTGCCGATTTGCCCGAAAGTACACCGACCAGCGAACAGATCATTGCCCGCGCAAACGAGGCGGCCGACATCCGGTTCCTGTTTAAAGAGGCTCAATCAAAAATGGGAAGAACGATCGGCTACGAGGGCCAGTGCATGCTGTTAATGATGCATGACCAGTACGGCCTGCCTGTCGAAGTAATTCTTATGATTATTGAATATTGCGTTTCTGTCGGCAAAGTGTCCAATTCCTACATAGCGAAAATCGGTAAAGACTGGGGAGAAAGGGAAATCGACACCATCGAAAAAGCGGATGATCAGATTTCCCGCCTGAGAACCGGCGACAAATTGTGGAGAGAATTCTCTTCATTGGCCGGCCTCGTTAACTCACGGCCAACCCCCAAGCAGATGCCTTATATAAAATGCTGGGGCACCGAACTCGGTTTTGACGCGGAAATGATATACCTGGCTTATGAACAGATGGCCAACCACTGTAAAAATTTCAGCTTGTCTTACATCGATAAGGTGTTGAAAGCATGGCATACCGCGGGAATCAAAACCCCCGCTGATGTTGAACAGGCCGAAAGCGCCCGGGCAGCGAAGAATGATAACAAGCCGAAAAGCAAAAACGCCTCTTATGATTTGGATGAATTCAAACGGCATGCCGCATACGATCCTATTGTTTACAAAGGAGGTAAAAAGTAATGGGATACCCGGCCGGTATTTATATAAAAGCTCAAAATACGCTTGATCGCCGCAGAGAAAACGCCGAAACCGAGCAGAAAAAGCGGCACGATGAGGCAGCCGCCAAAATTCCGGAACTGTTGGAAATCGAAAAAAAAGTCTCCGAAACCGGGCTTGCGGCCGTAAAAGCCATCGGCATGGGGGAGAATGCCGCGGAGTATTTGCGAGACCTTTCCAAACAAAACCTGGAGGCTCAAAAAATACGCAAAAAACTTCTCACGGCAGCGGGCTTCACTCCCGATTATCTTGAATACCATCCCGTATGCGGCACTTGCTCCGACAAGGGTTTCGCAAGCGGAAAACCTTGCGCGTGCCTGGAAGCCTTAGCGCGTTCGATAGCATTGGCCGAGCTCAGCGAGAACTCGCCCGCAAGCACTTCGACCTTTGAAAGTTTTAATTTGGAATACTATCCGAAAACAGCCGATCCGGAAACCGGCATATCGCCATACAGGCGCATGAGCGAAATTTTTAAGTTCTGCAAGGATTACGCCGATGACTTCAGCCCCCATTCACCGAGCCTGTATATGCACGGTAAAACCGGGCTCGGAAAGACGCACTTGTCCTTAGCGACGGCCGTAAGAATTGTATCCATGGGGTTCGGTGTCATTTACGGCTCGGCGCAGAATCTAATCGGAAAAATCGAACGGGAGCATTTCGGAAGAAACAAGAATGATACCGACACCGAGCAGGCTGTTTTAAACTGTGACTTGCTGATTGTTGATGACTTAGGCGCGGAGTTCTCCACCTCTTTTACCGTATCGACTATATACAATATTATTAATACGCGCTTGTCAAAAGGTTCACCCGTAATTATCAGCACGAATCTAACACCGGAAGAACTCGAACACAGGTATTCCGAGCGTATCGCTTCAAGAATCGCCGGCAATTATATTTCTCTGCAGTTTTTCGGCAGAGACGTACGGCAATTGAAAAGAATGCGCTGACCGACCGACTCCCGGTAATTATCAATGAAGGAGCCAACATGGATATCGTACAAACGCTTACCGCTGAATTCCGCCTGCAAAGATGGCAGGTCGAAAACACCGTCAAACTTATCGACGAGGGCAACACAATCCCTTTCATCGCCCGGTATCGCAAGGAAGCTCACGGAACGCTTGACGACCAGGTGCTGCGAGAGCTTTCGGAGCGTTTGGAGTACCTGAGGAATCTTGAAAAGCGCCGTGAGGAAGTCGGTTCTCTCATTGAAGCGCAGGAAAAAATGACGCCGGAAATCGCCACTTCCTTAAAGGCCGCGGTCACGCTTGCCGAAATCGAGGACATTTACAGGCCGTTCCGACCGAAGCGCCGCACAAAAGCTTCGATAGCGCGGGAGAAGGGACTCGAGCCTTTAGCCGAAGAAATATTTGCGCAAAGAGCTGGCAGTCCCACTCCCCTTGAACTTGCGATGACATATATTAACCCCGAAAAGGGAGTGGAGTCGGCGGAGGATGCTTTGCGCGGCGCTCTCGATATCATCGCCGAAAATATTTCGGATAACGCCGATATCCGCCGCAGAATCCGAAACCTGTTTTGGACCACCGGCATTTTAGGATGCAAAGCCGTAGATGATAAGGCCGAAAGCGTCTATTCCATGTATTATGACTTCTCGCAGCCGGTCAGCCGTATCGCGGACCATCGCGTGCTTGCCATAGACAGGGGCGAAAGAGAGAAGTATTTAAAAGCAGGCGTCAGGATTGACACGGTTAAAGCGGTAAGCAGCATTGAATCGATGACCGTCACGCGCGCCGGCTCTGCCTGCTCACAAGCTGTTCGGGACGCGGGCACAGACGCGTATGACCGTTTGATATCCCCTTCCGTTGAAAACGAAATCCGGGGAGCGTTGACTCAAAAAGCAGCCTCGGCGGCAATCAAAGTGTTTTCCGCGAACCTTCGCGAGTTGCTTTTGCAACCGCCTGTCAAAGGAAAACCGGCGCTCGGATTAGACCCGGGCTACCGGACAGGCTGCAAGGTCGCGGCCGTTGACGCCACCGGGAAAGTGCTTGAAACAGGCGTCGTCTATATCACCCATTCGGAGTCTCAAAAAGGCCAGGCAGCGGAAAAGATAAAGAAGCTTATTGAAAAGCACCATATCGCGATCATAGCCATCGGGAACGGTACGGCGTCGAAGGAAACGGAAATGTTTACAGCCGCCCTTCTAAAGGAGATTACCGCCAAGGTTTCGTACATGATTGTCAACGAAGCGGGCGCGTCGGTTTATTCCGCGTCGAAAACCGCCGCGGAGGAATTCCCGCAACTTGACGTATCGGAGCGCAGCGCCGTATCCATCGCCCGCCGCCTGCAGGACCCGCTCGCTGAGCTCGTGAAAATCGACCCCAAAGCCATCGGCGTAGGCCAGTATCAGCACGATATGCCGAAAAAGGAGCTTGAAGCCGCGCTTGA
>DAITOC010000180.1:0-3531 GCA_036834305.1 Clostridiales bacterium | reverse complement strand
CGCGGCGAGCATGGCGATGCTGTCTTTGCCGCCGGAAAGGCCGACGGCAATCTTATCGCCGCCGGCTATCATGTTGTAGTGTTCCATCGCGCAACGCATGTGTCCCATCAGTTTTTGCATCCGTCACACCCCGCGTTTCAAATTTCGTCTGCCGTCAAGTCAGGCAAACCCGCTCGGCGGACAGGCATCGCCCCGTCTTCGCGTCGCATTCGAAAACACAGCCGCACAGCATTTGCGGCGACGCGGGAGTCTCGAAACGGGCGGGCAGCGCGGTTTTGAGCCAATTGATCGAAATTTCCGGCGCGATGCCCAAAACCGAGTGGACCGGGCCGGTCATGCCGATGTCGGTGATATAGCCGGTCCCTTTGGGAAGCACCTGTTCGTCGGCGGTCTGCACATGGGTATGCGTGCCGAAAACGGCCGTCACCCGGCCGTCCAGATAAAAACCCATCGCCCTTTTTTCGGAGGTGGCCTCGGCGTGAAAATCAACGATTTTTACGCGGCAGTCATCGATTTGCCCAAGCAGCGAATCGACGCAGAGAAACGGATTTTCGGCGCCTTCCATAAACGCTTTGCCCATCAAATTGACCACGCCGACACGGACGCTGCCGCGGTCGATGACGCCGAAGCCCGCGCCGGGGTTGCCCTGATACAGATTGGCGGGCCGGATGACCTCCCGGCTGCCGTCGAGAAATTCATATACTTCGCGGCGTTTGTAGACATGGTTCCCGGTCGTGATGAAATCCACGCCGCTGTCGAGCAGGTGGCGCGCGGACGCGGGCGTTATCCCGTTGCTGGCGGCGGAATTTTCACCGTTGGCGATGCAAACATCGACAGCCTTTAGTTTTTTCAGCGCCGGCAAGTGCGCGCGGACGAAGTCGCAGCCCGCGGGGCCGACGACATCGCCTATCACCAAAATATTTATAGCCGTCACCGCCTTCGCATTGTATTGCGCATTGTATTATATAGTATAACCGCCATAAAAAAAAGGGGCGCACCTTCGCGCGCCCCCGAAAATTTCCTTTATTTCGCGTAGTCAATGGCTCTGTTTTCCCGGATGATATGGACTTTAATTTGCCCGGGGTACTCGAGTTCCTCTTCGATTCTCTTCACAATATCCCTCGCCGCCAGGACCATTTTGTCATCGGTAATGACATCCGGTTTGACCATGATGCGGATTTCACGGCCCGCCTGAATGGCAAAGGAGCGTTCCACACCCTCGTAGGAGGTCGCGATTTCCTCAAGTTTCTCAAGGCGCTTGATGTAACTTTGAACATTTTCTCTTCTCGCGCCGGGCCTCGCGGCCGAGATGGCGTCCGCGGCCTGGACAAGGCACGCGACGACTGTTTTGGCTTCGACATCGCCGTGATGGGCCTGGATGGCATGGAGAACGGCTTCGTTTTCTTTGAACCGTTTCGCGTATTCCACGCCGAGAGCCACATGCGAACCGTCGATTTCATGGTCAAGAGCCTTGCCGATGTCATGCAAAAGGCCGGCTCTTTTGGCAAGCTTGATGTCCGCGCCGATTTCCGCGGCCATCAGGCCGGCGATGAAAGAGACCTCCAGCGAATGGTTGAGCACATTCTGGCCGTAGCTCGTGCGGTATTTCAGCTTCCCGAGCAGTTTGACGATTTCCGGGTGAATGTTGTTGACACCCGCGTCGACCACCGCTCTTTCGCCCGTCTGCTTGATGGTCTGTTCGACTTCTTTGGTGGATTTTTCGAACAGTTCCTCAATGCGCGCGGGATGGATGCGGCCGTCGGCGATGAGCTTCTCAAGCGTGACCCGCGCGATCTCACGGCGCACGGGGTCAAAGCTTGAAATCGTAATCGCCTCGGGCGTGTCGTCGATGATCAGGTCGACGCCCGTGATCGTTTCAAGGGCGCGGATGTTGCGCCCTTCACGGCCGATGATACGACCCTTCATTTCGTCATTCGGCAAGGTGACGACCGAAACCGTCGCTTCCGCCGCGTGGTCGGCGGCACAGCGTTGGATAGCCGTCGATATCACCTCACGCGCGAGAACATCGGATTCGTCTTTTGTCTTCTGTTCGAACTCCTGAATCTTGAGGGCTTTTTCATGCGACAAACTGTCCTCAAGGGTTTTGAGAAGATAGTCCCTGGCTTGTTCTTTCGTGTAGCCGGAAATCCTCTCGAGCATTTCAAACTGGCTTCTTTTAATGCTTTCGATTTCGGCCATCCGTTCGTCGACGGTTTTGAGCTTTTTCTCGAGAGCTTCCTCTTTCTTTTCAAGGTTCTCGCTTCGTTTGTCGAGCGTTTCCTCTTTCTGAATGACGCGGCGCTCCTGGCGCTGGGCTTCCGCCCGCCTTTCCCTGAGCTCCCGCTCCGTTTCCGTCCGCTGCTTATGGATTTCGTCTTTTGCTTCAAGAATGGCTTCTTTTTTCTTTGTGTCCGCCTGTGTCATGGCGTCGTTGATAATGCGCGCGGCTTCTTTTTTTGCTGAGCCGATAGAGGCTTCGGCAACATTTCGCCTATGGATTCCGCCGATTATAAAGCCTGCCGCGCCTGCGGCGGCCGAGCATACCAATGCGATGATCAGAACTTGCCACCAATCCAATAAATAACACCTCCCAATTCGTAATTTTATTTGAAAATTAAGGAAATTTTCTAAACAGCGCGGCTGTCCATTCAACACGCTATTTGTATTATTTTATACTTTCGGCCTTGTTGTGTCAAGTTTTTATTATTATAGACCAAACAAAAAAACGAAAATTATAAAAAGATAACGCTTGCTTTCGTTTTGATAAGGGGTATACTGTATACGAATATTTATTCACAGCAAGGCGCCCTGCTTTACGGCGCCGCGGAAAGGACGCGGGAATGAAATACGCTTTGGTCACCGACAGCTGCTGCGAACTGACGGAAGAGTTGCTTGAAAGCCTTGATGCGAAATCTGTTCCTTTAAGAATGACGCTGGGCGAAAAGGAATACGTCGACGACGGCAGCATGGATATCGACGGTTTTCTCAAGGATATCGGCAACGCGGCGAGTGTTCCGAAATCCTCCTGCCCGTCCCCCGCCGATTTCGCGGACGCTTTTTTGGCCGCGAAGGGGGATGTTGTGTTTTGCGTGACGCTTTCCTCAAAACTGTCCGGCTCATACGCGAGCGCCCGGCTCGCGAAGGACATCGCGGCCGAAAAAGGCAAAGAGGCGCATGTGTTTGACTCGGAGAGCGCGTCGGCGGGCGAACTGCTGACGGCGCTGAAAATTAAAGAATTTATCGACGCCGGACTCGGCACGGAGGAAATCGTCGCGAAGACCGAGGCGTTCATCAAAACCTTCCGGACCTTTTTCGTGTTGGAAAACACCGAAATCATGATTAAAAACGGAAGGATGAACGCCTTTCTCGGCAAAGCGCTTGACATGCTGAACATCCGCCTGATACTCGGCTCGGACGGCGAGGGGAACATCAAGCTGTTTTCAAAAACCAGAGGTTCCCAAGCCGCCATGAAAAAACTCGCCGACACCGTCGCCGAAAACTGCCGGGACGCCGAAAACTCCACGCTCGTCA
>DAITOC010000179.1:0-3542 GCA_036834305.1 Clostridiales bacterium | reverse complement strand
CGGCTTAACAGACTGGTTGATATGATTTTTTGATGATATTCACTGTATCCGGCCGCGTATAAAAAACCGCCCAGCATATGGACGGTTTTTTATTATTCCGTTTATTTTATTCGTTAATCACCGAGCGCTAAACCTTGAAGAGCGGAAAGTATTTTTGACTGTTGAACGACAAAGTAGAATATGTTCTCGACAAAATGAAGAATGTAACCGAAATCGAAGAACGGGAAATCCTGCGCGGAGGGAGCGCCGTCGTATTGAAGAACGAACGGCTGCGAATAGAGAATACCGCCCTCGCCCCATATTTCCGCCCGGACATAACTGCCGATTTGGTCAGCGCAGTCGTCGAGGTCTATTTTACCGCCGACACCGATGACTTCGCCGTCGGCAATCCAGTGAATCGTTTTGCTGTTTTCAGCGGTGATGGCAATGGTATCTTCCCGCTCGTCAACGACGATGCTTGTCACCTTCGGCTGAACGATGCCGCTTTCGGCGGACCACTCGCTGCCAAGCACAAGACCCGTTTCAGCTTCAAGCCGCGCGACTTCTTTGGGGTTTTTGATGTTGCGGCTGCCGGCGAAAAAGGCGCCCGTTTCCATGCATTCGCGGAGATTCTCCACGGTGTTTGACGGCATGACCATGATCTCCCAATTGGTGTCGATAGCGGAGAGGTTGTGTGCGTCGCTGTTGCCGAAGGCGAAAATACTGCGGCCATGGGGGATGACATTGGCCAGAAGGATGTCCCAAAGTTTGCGGTCGTTTTTGGTTCGGCTGTCATTCTTGTTGATAAACTCCATGCCGACGCAACTTCTGTAGTTGAGAAGAAGGTTGGTGTATTTCTTAATAATGTAGTTGTAATGCGGGTCCGCGATGTCATAGGCGTCATCGGGGCTGTCTTCTTTGGCGCCCGTGTATTCGCCGGGATGGTTGATAACGCTCAAGCCACCGGCCTCCTCGACGCTTTTGAGGATGTGGTCATAGTAGCTTGTGCCGCCAAGGTAGCCATCGTTGACATCGGCGAAGAAACTATTGACGTGTGTGTTGTTGAACGCCGCGGCGTTGTGTTCGATACCAAACGGAACCCTTAACATTCCCCGGCCGCCCCGGTCCGTGCCGGCGCTGATTCGCTCGTAACGCTCCTGTGTCAGGGGGGTCGGTTTCGCGCCGAAGGTGTCAATGTTCATGGCAAAGGTAATAAAGGGGTTTGTGTTGATTTCGGTCCAGCTTCTGTCGACCGTGGCGTGGTCGGTCATGGCGAGGATGTCGTAACCGAGTTCGTAATGGCGCTCGATCATCGCGTTGAAATCATCCCGGCCGTCGCTGACGATGGAGTGGGTATGCAGGTTGGATTTGTACTGGCCGTATGTATCCCAATTGACGGCGGCATAGGGGCTGACAATGGTGTAATCGACACCGCCGGCCGCTCCCGCGGAAAACGGCAGAACCGCCGCGGCTATAAGCAACGCCATAAAGACCGCCATCGATTTTCGCCATGTGATTTTCATGAAATAACCTCCCTTTATTCAGTTGAAACTGTTTTTATTATAGTCTTTCGCCGCGTTTAGTTCAATCGAGTGGATCTTTTTCGTAGTAATGCACAAATATCCCCGGCATTTTTTGTGCAATAATCAGCCGTCGTTCCAACCGTAACGGCCTTTCATTTCGACAAATGTGACGGGGTACAAGGTTTCTTCGCCGAGAGTTCCGTCTTCCAGCCTGATAACCGCCTTCAACAGCTGCATTCCCCTCGGGCCGACCGGAACAATCATTTTGCCGCCGGCCGCGAGTTGGCCGGCGAGCTCTTCGGGCAGGGCGCCCGCGGCGGCGGTAACGATAACCCGGTCATAGGGGGCGTGTTCCCGCCAGCCGAGGCTGCCGTCGCCGACTTTGAAAAAGACATTGGCGTACCCCAGGGAACGCAGCCTGTCTTCGGCCTTCGCGGAAAGTTCGGCGATGAGTTCGACGGTATAAACGCTGCCCGCGAATTCGGCCAGGAAAGCGGTCTGGTAACCGGAGCCCGTCCCGATTTCGAGCACGCGGCAGTTTTTGTCGAGGGCGAGGGCGCGGGTCATATCGAGAACAAGGGAAGGCTGGGAGATGGTCTGCCCGCAGCCGATGGGCAGTGGCCTGTCCAAACCGGCGCAGGGTTTGAGATCGTCGTCGAGGAACAACGACCTATCAAGTTTGTAAAAGAATTCGGCCAGCCGGTCGTCTATCATTATCGGCATCTCCTTATACAAGTATATTTTACTTGATTAAAACCTTTTTTCATTCTTATTTGGCAGTTCCCGGGCGAGAGTGCGGGGGAAACCTGTGATTTGCACCGTAAGACAGGAATAGAGGGCGATAGTTATTGAATAACGCGCGCACATTTGCTATACTTAATTTAAGTCTTTTCAATCGGGAAGGAAAAGGAGAATTAAGAATGACATTTAAAAGAGTTTTTCGATCCGCCGTCGCAACGCTGCTGTGCGTTTGCATCCTGACGGGCGTCAGCGGCCCGGTCGCGGTCGCCGGCACCGCCGGGGCGGGCAATGTTGCCGTTTACGACAGCGTCGAGGATTACCTCGCTCAAAGCAAGGCTGGCGCGCAAGTTGCCGCCGCCGGCGCCCAATCCGTGACATCCACACCCGTTGGGCAGACTACATTCGGCAATATTATCGCCAAGATCGTCAACTTTATCAGTGATTTTGTAATCAACACGGTCGTCCTCGGCTTTTTGAAAGCCGTCGTGCCGGCCACGCCGAAAGTCCGTGATTATCAGAATTTCGATATCGATTCGTACGAGAACTTTTACAAAGGAACGGAAACCTTTATTGACAGCCCCGCCCAAGGGGCGGCGTGGAGGCTCGGCTATTCCGAACGGTCTATTCTTCCGGCGGATTTCGGCGAGAAGCCTTACCGCAGGGCCGGCATGCTCCCCTACGCCAACACGAAAGAGACCTTTGACGACCTGCGGGTGCGCACGATCGTTCTTGACGACGGCAGCGGCCGGGGCAAAGCGGTTTTCTGCGTGATTGACTGCATCGGCATCAGCAACGGCGATGTGCGGAGAATCCGCGAAGCGGTCGCGGATTTCGCGGCGGAAAACCATATTGTGAGCATCAATGTTTCGGCCACGCATACGCACAGCGGCCTTGATACCCAAGGGGTTTGGAACGACCCGATCGGTACGGTGTTCAACAACCTGTTTGCGGCGGCAACGAACCTTGTCCCGGTGAAAAGCGGCGTTGACTCCACATTTATGCAATTCCTCATTGACCGGACGGCCGAAACAATTGAGGAAGCGTGCGGCGGCATGAAAGCGGGATCGCTCACCTATGCCAAAAAGGATATTCCCGATTATATACGCGACAGGACTCCCCCCAAGGCGTATGACAAGGGCCTTTACCGCCTTGTGTTCACGCCTTTCGATGAAACCGCCAAGCCGACTTTGATTGTTTCGTTCGGCTGCCACCCGGAAACGACGAGCTATTCCTGCGAAGAGATTTCCGGGGATTTTGTCTACTATATGGAAGAAGTCGTTAACAACGCGGGCTATAACT
>DAITOC010000178.1:1259-3551 GCA_036834305.1 Clostridiales bacterium | reverse complement strand
TTTCATGCCCTCAATAATGAACAAACCTTTTATCTTACCGTGCCGTAAGGCCAGTCGATGATGCCGCCGAAATCGTTGATATCGGTGTAACCCATCTTGACCAGTTCTGAGCAGGCCATCGCGCTGCGGTGGCCGGACTCGCAATGGACGAGTATTTTCGCGTTTTTATCGGTCAGGACAGCCGGCGCTTTACGGGTAATATCGCTTAACGGCAGGCAGACCGCGTTTTGAATATGCCCCCCGTTGTATTCCGAAAAATCGCGGACGTCGATTACGATGACACTGCCGCCGTCCATCAGGGCTTTGGCTTCTTTCGCGGAGATTTTAAAGTATTTCGGTTTAAAAAACATGTTCTTTCCCCCTTCACAGAATTGTATGACAGGCTTTGCGTTGGTGTGAATCGTTACAGCCAGTTTTTATCGACGCAGTCCCGGATAATTTTCCACATAACGCCTTGCCTTTACCTCGTCGCCGTGAATGGTGTAAACATTTTCGAATCCGGCTCATACCGGTGGTTCAAAAGCTTCGCTCGCCAAAGGGGAAACGTGCGTATTCAGACGAGCCAATTCCCGGATGCCCGCGAAAAACCATATGCCGGTCAAGACGGTGGATAAGATATCGGAAAACGGCGCCGCGTGGAGCAGGCCTTTGATACCCCAAAACAACGGGAAAACCAACAGGGACGGGATGAGCAGTATCGCCTGCCTTGTCATCGTTAAAAACAAAGCGGAAGCGGGCTTGCCGATGGCTTGGAAAAAGTTGGCGCCGATGACCTGAAACCCGACGAACGGCATAGCCATAGTCCACGCGAGCAAGGCGTATCGCGTGTATTCCACCAGTTGCGCGTCACGGTTAAACATGGATATAAGCGCGGTGGGAAATAACCGGATGATCAAAAATCCGGTGAAGGATATAGCGCTGGCTGCCACGATCCCGTTAAGGGCCGTTTTTTTAACTCTGTCAAATTTTTCCGCTCCGAAGTTAAAACTGATAATCGGTTGAATGCCCTGGTTCAAGCCGATAATCGGCATAAACATCAATGTTTGGAGGCTGTTGATGATGCCCATGCTTGAGACCGCGATGTCGCCGCCGTATATGGACAAACTTTTATTAAGAATAGAATTGAGCAGGCTGCCGATGAGTTGAATAAAAAAGTTGGGCAACCCCAGGGAGGTTATCCTGGCGATGAGGCGGGCGTTCGGTTTCAGATAAACAGCGCGCAGTTTATTTTTGCTTTTCTTGCCTAAAAAATAGGACAGGACCAAAATGAAAGAAATGACCTGCGAAATGCTTGTGGCGATGGCCGCGCCGGCCATACCCATATGAAAGACAAGAATAAACAGGGGGTCCAAAACAATGTTGGTGCCGGCGCCCATAAACATCGTAATCATCGCCAGTTTGGGGCTGCCGTCCGCCCTCATGAAATTGTTTAAACCCATGCTCATTATCTGAAAGGGAACCCCCAGAAAAATGAACCGCATATATTCCACGGCATATGGCAGGATGGTCTCGCTCGCGCCGAAAAACACTAAAACGGGCCTTAAAAACACCTGGCCGGCGACCATATAGAGAGTGCCGATAATCATCAGCATCAAAAAGGCGTTGCCGAGGCAGTTTTGCGCTTCCTCTTTATTTTTTTCACCGAGCCGGATGGAAAACAGCGTCGCGCCGCCGATGCCGAACAGCACCCCGATGGCCAGAGGAATCAGCATCAGCGGAAACGATATGGTAATGCCCGCGAGGCCGGTTTGGCCCAAGCCGGGCGTGTTGCCGATATAGATACGGTCGACGATGTTGTACAGGGCGTTGACCATCATCCCGACGATAGCCGGAACCGAAAATTTCATGATTAGCCTTGAGATTTTTTCCTCGCCGAGGGGGTTGGCGTGTTCCATTCTGTAAACTCCTGTGGTTTTCTGTTTTCTGAATTCCGCTGTTTTGTAAAAGCCATTTTGCCGGTGTATTGATAAAAACAGTTTCCGTTCAATGCTTCCATATTCCGCTTTGCGATATACTTGGTAAGTTTTTAAGCGAGCAGACAGATAAAGTGCGGCAAAACATATTACACAGAATACAATATTTATAATCCTGTGTCAAGAAAAGGGCGGTAGTCCGCCTGTGGACGTCCGCCCGTGGATTGCAAGTTTAAAAAATAAATCTTGCATAACAGATTACGAAGTGTTAAAATATTTGCAATTCGTTTTCGCATACTTCAGAGATTATTTTGCAGAAACTATTCAGGAGGAGAGTCAATGGATAGTACCTACAACCCTTTCGCGACCGCTCAGGCTC
>DAITOC010000178.1:0-1249 GCA_036834305.1 Clostridiales bacterium | reverse complement strand
TGATAATATAGCCGATAAAATCGGCCTTGAAGAGCCGATTCGTGAATTGTTGCGCCAGCCGAGCCGCGAACTGCATTTTACCATTCCGGTCAAAATGGACGACGGCACGACGAAAATTTTTAACGGATACAGAATAAAGCACAACGACGCGCGTGGTCCCTCAAAGGGCGGCATCCGCTTTCATCCGCAGGAAACCGTTGACACCATTCGGGCGCTATCCATGTGGATGACTTGGAAATGCGCGGTTGTTGATATTCCTTTGGGCGGCGGCAAAGGCGGCGTAATCTGTGACCCGCACGACTTATCACTTGGCGAGCAGGAAAGGCTTTGCCGCGGTTACATTCGGCAGATCGCCAAAGTCGTCGGGCCGGTTATGGATGTCCCCGCGCCGGATATAATGACCAACAGCCAGCATATGGTTTGGATGCTTGACGAATATGAAGCGATTCATGGCGGCCGCTATCCCGGTATGATAACGGGCAAACCGGTCGAAATGGGCGGCTCGCTTGGCCGAACCGAGGCGACCGGATACGGCGTGGTTTATACATTAAGAGAAGCTCTCAAGGAACTGGGCATCGATATCACAAAGACAACCGCGAGCCTTCAAGGCTTTGGCAACGTTGCGGAATATGCCGCTCGGCTGTATACGAGCATGGGCGGCAAAATAACAGCGGTCTCTTCTTGGGATAACCGTGATAAAAAAGCGTATACTTTTAAGAACTCCCAAGGCCTTGATATAGAGAAACTCGTTTCGATCAAGGACTCTTTTGGTTCGATAGACAAGGAAAAAGCGCGGGAACTCGGTTGTGAACTGTCAGACGGCGGCGATTGGATAGCGCAGGATGTCGACATCCTTCTGCCCTGCGCGCTTGAAAACCAGATTACCGCGCAAAACTTCGGCCGAATCAGCGATAGAGTCAAGCTTATCTGCGAAGGCGCCAACGGGCCGACGACCATGGAATGCGACGAGATGATTAAACAAAGGAACATCTATTTAATACCCGATTTCCTCTGTAACGCGGGCGGTGTGACCTGCAGTTATTTTGAACAAGTCCAGTGCAATATGAATTATTTCTGGACAAAAGAGGAAATCCTGGAAAAACTCGATGATAAAATGACATCCGCCTTTCATACTGTCCACAAACTGTCAAAAGAGAAAGGCATCTATACGCGTGACGCCGCTTATGTGATAGCGATTGACCGTGTCGCGCAGGCGGTCAGGCTGCGCGGCTGGGTATAATAAAAAGGC
>DAITOC010000177.1:0-3580 GCA_036834305.1 Clostridiales bacterium | reverse complement strand
AGGTCATAAATGGTGTAGGAAGAGTTGATGTCAAGCCCCCGCACCGGGTAGGCGGTGATCAGCAACCCCGGCCGCGATTCGATTTCCCTCCCGAGCAGGACCTTCTGCACATTGCCGCCCGACAGCTGCCGTACGGGCGTGCTTATATCGGGGGTGTCGATCTCAAGCCGTTTCACCAGCCGTTCGGCAAGTTCCCTCGCGGGTTCGCGGTTGAGTACGGGGGAACGGCCGTTCCGGTAAGATTTCAGCAGCATGTTGTGGGTGATGTCCATCGAAGCGACGAGCCCCATGCCGAGCCGGTCCTCGGGAATAAAACTCATGGAAATGCCGGCCTTTATGATTTCGGCCGGCGTTTTGCCGATGATGTCTTCCTTTTTGTAGAGTATCGTGCCTTTGTCGGCTTTGACAAGGCCGGCGATTGCCTCACAAAGTTCCTTCTGACCGCTGCCTGCGACGCCGGCGATGCCGAGGATTTCGCCTCCGCTCAAATCAAAAGTAACATCGTTGAGGGCTTTTCGGCCGTCGGCGGCGGTCACCGTCAAATGATGAACCTCAAGAACGCTTTTTTCTGTTTCGGCTTCGGGCCGGTCGATGGAAAGTTCAACCGGCCGGCCGACCATCAGTTCCGTCAGCTGCTTCGCGTTTGTTTGCGCCGTGATGACGGTTTCGACGCTTTTCCCTTTGCGAAGCACCGTGACCCTGTCGCTGATGGCTAAAACCTCGTTGAGCTTGTGCGTGATAATGATCAAGGCGCAGCCTTCGCCGCGCATTTTGCGCAGTATTTGAAACAGCTTCTCCGTCTCCTGCGGTGTCAGAACGGCTGTCGGTTCATCCAATATCAAGATATCGGCGCCCCGGTAAAGCACTTTCAGTATCTCGACGGTCTGCTTCTCGCCGACCGACATATTGTAAACTTTCTTTTCGGGGTCGGCATTGAGGCCGAATTTCCCGCTGATTTCCTTTATTTCTTGCGTCAGCGAACGCTTCTTGCCGCTTTTCGGGCGCGTCTTTTTTGTACCCAACACAATATTCTCCGCGGCGGTCATGATATCGACAAGCTTGAAATGCTGATGAATCATGCCGATACCCAAAGAAAACGCGTCTTTTGGCGAGTTGATAACCGCTTCTTTACCGCGCACAAAAATCGACCCGCTGTCCGGATGGTAGATGCCGGACAGAATGTTCATCAGCGTAGTCTTCCCCGAGCCGTTTTCCCCGAGCAGCGCGAGGATCTCTCCGTTTCGGACGGAAAGGCTGATACGGTCGTTGGCCGCGACTGTGCCGAAAGTTTTTGATATGTCCTTGAGCTCAATGGCAATGCCCGCTTCATCCATATTGATTTCACATCCGGTTAATGAAAATCAAGGGGCACACCGTGAAATGTGCCCCCCGGTCAGGTCAGATAGAAAGGGGCGCGTTATGCGCGCGCCCCTTTCGGCCGGTTACAGAAGTTCCACACCTTTAATATAATAGGTGATGCCTCCGGTGATTTGAGCGTCCGTAAGTTTTTCGCCTGCAGCGATAATTTGTGTGCCGTTCCTGTCGATAATCGGTCCGGAAAATACGAACAATTCGCCGCTTTGAATCTTCGCTTTGGCTGCTTCGACGGCGGCTTTTGTTCCCGGCGCCGCGATGGTTTCGTTAATCGGGGAAATGTCGACAAGGCCGACATTCATGCCTTCGTAGTAGTTCGCCGGGGGCGCCCACTTGCCCTCGATGACCTTTTGCACCGCGTCGGTGTAATACACGCCCCAGTTCCAAATGGGCGCGCAAAGGTGGGCGTTGCGAGCGTTGGGGGTCATGTCGGAATTGTAGCCGCAACCGAAAACATTGTTCTTTTCGGCCGTTGTCTGCACCGTATCGGAATCGCAGTGCTGGCCGAGGACGACGCAACCAGCGTCGATGAGAGCCTGGGCGGCTTCCTTTTCCTTGGTGGGGTTGTACCATTCGCCGGTAACCTTCACTTTGACGATGGCTTCCGGGTAAACGGACTGAATGCCGAGCGCCCACGCGTTGATGCCTCCGGTGACCTCGGACATGGACTCGCCCATCGCGGCAACATAGCCGAGAAGCGGTTTGTTCAGTTCTTTAGCCTTCATACCCGCGGCGATACCCGCGAGGTAGCGAGACTCATAAATGCGGCCGAAATAGTTGTTAAAGTTGTCGTTGTTGCTCTTAAAGCCCGAGCAGTGGGAGAAAACGATGTCTTTATATTCCGGGTTTTTCGCGAACTCTTCCATCGTGTTCATGTAATTAAAACTCGTCGCGAAAATGACATTGCAGCCCGCGTCAATCAGTTCCTGAAGCGCTTTTTTCGTGGCGGGGATGTCGGTGTCGGCAATCTTATCCTTTTCGATAACCTGTTCGTCGCTCAAGCCCAGGTCGCTTTTCATTTTCATAACACCCGAGTGATGGGCGAAGGTGTAACCCGAAGTTTCCTCAATGCTCGTGATATGAAGGACGCCTACCTTGATGCTTTCTTTCGCGATGGGTGTCTTGCCCGCGATGACCGTCGCTTCCATCGTATCCTCGCCCTTGAGGCCGTCACAGCCGGCGAGAACGAAAACCAAGGATGTCGCCAGGACCAGTGCCAACAGTTTTACAATTCGTTTCACTTTCATTCCTCCATAATTTTTATCAATCAAAGACGATCTTGCCGCCGTCCATTGATTTTATGATCGCCAGGGATTCGACGCGAACTCCCTTCTCCCGAATCAGGCGCCCGCCGGGCTGAAACCCTTTCTCAATGACGATTCCGGCCCCCGCGAGAGCCGCGCCGGATTGCCGGACGATGTCAATGAGGCCGTTGAGCGCTTCGCCGTTTGCCAAAAAATCATCGATGATGAGAACCTTGTCCTCTTTCTGAAGAAATTTTTTAGAGACAAAAACATTGTACTCTTCGCCGTGCGTAAAGGAAAACACGCGGCTGGAAAACACATCGGCGGACGAATTTTTGCGAACGCCTTTTTTGGCAAAAACGACATCAACCTGAAAATGCCTCGCGGTCATGCAGGCGACTGCGATTCCCGAGGCTTCGATCGTCAATATTTTGTTAACGCCGGAACTTGCGAACCTGCGGCAGAACTCCTCACCGATGGCGTCGAGCAGTTTCAAGTCGAGCATATGGTTGAGAAACATGTCCGCTTTTACAATATCCGGGCTGATGACCTCGGCGCATTCAGCGATTCGTTTTTTTAAAAAATCCATAAAATCCTCGCCCGATTATTAGTGTCGCGGCCGGTGAGAAGACAACGGTGGATGTATCCAGTATATTTTATCGGGCGCGTAAAATCAAGCAAAATTTAACATATGGACATAAATCTGCGTTTTAGCTAAACGATATACAATATATAGCGGTGTTTTTAAACAATATTTGACAAGCGCCATCCGTCAAAGCCGGATATATTGGGAGCCGACATAGCCTCTGTCGCCCTCGTGCTCAATGAAGTACCACCCCGGCTGGCTCCGGATTACCAGAACCGGGGCGCCGTTGGCGAGCGTTTTAATGACACTGGCGTTTGTGCTTGGGGCGCTTCTCATGTTTAAGGTTCCGCTGCTGATGTTGACGACGCCTTGCCTG
>DAITOC010000176.1:0-3582 GCA_036834305.1 Clostridiales bacterium | reverse complement strand
GTCAATGGCCAGGGTTTCCACAATATCCACGCACTCGCAGCCGCCGTAGTAGCGCTTGCCCGGGTAGCCTTCGGCGTATTTGTTTGTCAAAACGCTGCCCATCGCCGCCATTACCGCGGGGCTGACAATGTTTTCCGAGGCAATCAGTTCGATATTGCGCCTTTGGCGCTCGAGCTCTTTTTGCATTCCCGCACCGACTTCCGGGTCGTAGTTCGAAACAAAACCGATGGTGTCAAGCAAATTTGCGAACATAAATACACCTTCTTTGATTGATAAAGAAACATTTCGCCCATGATAGCATACCAACCTCGGCATGTCAAACAAAAGGGCAACCGATCCGGGTGCAAATAGTTAAGAAATTCGCTGTTTTTTCGCGGATAGTGGTTAATACAACTTGACTTTGAAAAACTCCCCTGTTATAATTTCAATTTGCCGCAATATACAGCGGCCGAAACCGGTGAATTTCTTACACCGGCGGAGTATCCTTGCCGCGGGCGAACCGCGGCCGAAGACCGGAAGGAGGTGCTTTTAGAATGCCTGTAAACAATTATGAGACCATGCTGGTTTTTTCGCTGGCAAAAGGTGAGGAAAATGTGAACGAACTCGTTGAGAGATTCCGGTCTCTCGTCGAGGAGAACGGCACTCTCGAGAGCGTCGACGAGTGGGGCAAGCGCAAGCTTGCGTACCCCATCAACGACGAACCCGAGGGCTACTATGTTCTTCTCAACTACACAAGCGGGCCGGATTTCCCGGCGGAGCTTGAGCGTATCGTGAAAATCACGGACGGCGTGCTGCGCTCGCTTATCGTGAAGAAATGAGGAGGGCTAAAAATGCTTAACAGTGTATGTATGGTGGGAAGACTCGTAGCGGACCCGGAACTGCGCACGACGTCGGCGAATGTTTCGGTCACATCCTTTCGTATTGCGGTTGACCGCTCTTTTGTCAGGGCGGGCGAGGAGCGCCAGGCTGATTTTTTTGATGTTGTCGCGTGGAGAAACACAGCCGAGTTCGTTTCCCGTTATTTCCGCAAGGGCTCTATGATCGCTGTGCAAGGGTCTCTTCAAACAAGAAACTATGAGGATAAAAACGGAAACAAACGCACCGCGTATGAAATTATCGCCGCGAATGTCAGTTTTTGCGGTTCCAAATCGGAGTCCGGCACGGGCCGTTCCGAAGATGCCGCGTCGGTTCCCGCTCCGTCCTATTCCACTTCAACGACGGGCGATTTCGACACCTTAACCGAAGACGACGAACTGCCATTCTGAAAAACAGAGTAAAGGGGGTTATACCATGGCTTATGACAGAAGTGAAAAAAGGCCAAACAGAAAAGGGCGCAGAAAGGTTTGCTCTTTTTGCGTCGAAAAGATAGACAGCATCGATTACAAGGATTCCGGCAAGCTTGTCCGTTTCCTTTCCGAGAGGTCAAAAATTCTTCCCCGCAGAGTCACGGGGACATGCGCCATTCACCAGCGGGAGCTGACAACGGCGATTAAAAGAGCGCGCCATATAGCGTTGCTGCCTTATTCAAGCGACTGATTTGGGGAGTGAACAAATGCCGGTAGTATCAACCAAAGAGATGTTTCAAAAGGCGTACGAGGGCGGTTATGCCATCGGCGCTTTCAATGTCAACAACATGGAGATTGTCCAGGGAATCACCCAGGCAGCCTCCAAACTTCGCGCTCCGCTGATTCTACAGGTTTCCGCTGGAGCGAGAAAATACGCCAACCACACCTATCTCATCAAACTCGTCGAGGCCGCGGTTATTGAGACGGGCCTGCCCATTGCCCTGCACCTCGACCACGGCCCGGATTTTGAAACCTGCAAAAGCTGTATTGACGGCGGTTTCAGTTCCGTCATGATCGACGGCTCCCATTTCTCATACGAGGAGAATGTCGCGCTGACCAAAAAGGTCGTTGATTACGCGCATGAGCGCGGCGTTACCGTCGAGGGCGAACTCGGCCGGCTCGCGGGTATTGAGGACGATGTGCAGGTTTCGGCCGAAAACGCGTCCTATACAAGGCCCGAGGAAGTGTACGATTTCGTTACGCGCACGGGCGTCGACTCCCTGGCCATCGCTATCGGGACAAGCCACGGGGCTTATAAGTTTAAGCCCGGCCAAAAGCCGCAGCTTCGTTTCGACATCCTCAAGGAAGTGGAAAAGAAGCTGCCCGGGTTTCCCATCGTGCTTCACGGGGCCAGTTCGGTTGTGCCCGAGTTCGTCGAGCAGATCAACAAATACGGCGGCGCTCTTGACGACGCCATCGGCATCCCGGAGGAAATGCTGCGCGAGGCGGCGAGGATGGCGGTCTGCAAGATCAACATCGACTCCGACCTGCGCCTGGCCATGACGGCCGCCATTCGCAAGCATCTCGGCGAAAATCCGACGCATTTTGACCCGAGGCAATATCTTGCCCCGGCGAGGCAGGCCATCGAAAACATGGTAGCCCACAAAATCGAGACGGTACTCGGCTGCGCGGGCAAAGCCTGACAGCCACTCAACAAACCAACCGTGCCGGCGTGATTTAGTCACGCCGGCACTTTTTTTGAAAAGATTTTCGACGGCTAATGTGGTTATGTACAAGCAATAAACATAGTGATACAATTATAGCAATATGATAAAAACCGAAGTTAAATGAATACAAAGGGAGAAGCGAGTCTTGAAATCAATAAAACGGTCATTGCGGGAATTGCTGGGTACCGATTACATGGAGAGGGTCATCGCGGCAGCAACTCTGCTAAACGGGTTGGATAAAGAGGAAGCGGTCAGGCTAGCCGATGAAAAGATTGACTTCATTCCGGAAGACTTCATAGCGAGAATGGACGGCTTTTTAAGCAGGGTGGGGGAACAGGTTATTCCTAAAACACAGTTTTCCTCCGCAGGCGCTGCCACCGCAGCCTTCCAAAAAGCATCCAACTATAATGCCAGCCCGGTCGGCGGGCTGGGGTACCTCCGCCTCGGGGAAGACGGACGGCTTTACCTATCCTCAAAAAGCGAGCATTACCACGCGCCGCTCGGGCACAGTTTTCCCGGCTTCAAACTTCTGGAAAACGCCGGAAATCTGGGCATCACAAACGCGGCGCATAACAATTCCCGCGGTTATATTACCCGCCTGCTGGAACGGGAACTGGTTCGGGCGGTAAACGGTATTCCAAAAGAAGATGAGGAAACATTGGAGCAAGTTTTAAACTCCCGGCAGCCCCATGTGCTGAGCCGTGTCATCAACCTGGAAACCGGTTCGCTGGCCTGCGAAGCGGGCATAAAGATGATGCTGGCGAGGTTTTACAAGTTGGAAGATAATTCTCCGGAGGCGAAATACGCGGACAGAATACCGGTGTTTTTCGTCATGGCAGACAATGAAGGCGGCGCCAAGGCGAATTACCACGGCACGACGGTTTTGGCCCAGACATTGCGCGATTTATGGCCCGGTTACTATAAAAAAATGTGCGAAGCCGAGATACTGAAAGTCTGCCCGGTTACTATCAATGATTTTAAGGATTTCAAAACGAAGTATGAAAAGTATAATAAACCGCCGTATAAAGCGGCCGGGTTTATCCATGAAATAATTATGATGAATTACGGCG
>DAITOC010000175.1:0-3582 GCA_036834305.1 Clostridiales bacterium | reverse complement strand
TTGAGTTTTATCCACGCGAGACCTTTCGCGCCGATGCCCCGGACCATCTCCGTCAATTTGTCAATCTCTTTCCTGGTGAGTACGGAAGCGGCGTTTTTTGCCGTGATACCGCCGACGCTGCCGCCGCCGGTGACCGCGCCGGCGAACACCGAGAAACCGCAGTTGGCCGTTATGGCGCTGATATCGAAAAGCTCCATGCCGTAGCGGGTGTCGGGCTTGTCCGTCCCGTAGGTTTCCAGTGCCTGTTTGTAGGTCAGGCGTTTTATCGGCAGGGGAACATCGGTGCAAACCGCGTCTTTGAAAACTCTGGCGATATAGCCTTCAACGATTGACAACACATCCTCCATGTCAACGAAGGACATTTCGAGGTCAATCTGCGTGAATTCGGGCTGGCGGTCGGCGCGCAGGTCTTCATCGCGGAAGCACCGCGCGATTTGAATATACCGGTCGAATCCCGCGACCATCGAGAGCTGTTTATAAAGCTGCGGGGATTGCGGCAGGGCGTAGAAACTGCCTTTATGAATGCGGCTGGGCACCAGAAAATCGCGCGCGCCTTCCGGCGTCGACCGGATCATGATGGGCGTCTCGATTTCAATAAACCCGTTTTCATCGAAATAATCCCGCGTAATCTTGCTGATTCTGTGGCGCATTAAGATGTTTCTTTGCAAATCCGGGCGGCGCAGGTCGAGATAGCGGTATTTCAGGCGCATCAGCTCCGATGTTTGGCTGTCTTCGACAATTTCGAAAGGCGGTGTTTCGCTTGCCGCGAGGATTTTCAGTTCGGTGACCTCAATTTCGATTTCACCCGTCGGTATCTCTGAGTTTTTCGAGGAGCGTTCACGCACGGTTCCGTTGGCCATGAGCACATACTCGCCGCGAACAGTGAACGCTTTGTCAAAAACTTTCCGGTCCGTTTGGTCGTCAAACGCAAGTTGAACGATGCCGGTGCGGTCGCGCAGGTCGATAAAAATCAGCGAGCCCAAATCGCGCTGCCTTTGCGCCCAGCCTGCCACGGTGACGGCCTTGCCGATATCCCCGGCGCCGAGCGTCCCGCAGTAGACCGTTCTTTTCAAAGTTCCCATAGGTTCCATTTTCATCATTCCTTATCGCAAGTTGCCGTTTCGTCGGCTGATTTTAAAAACAGGGGCGGATTATCCGCCCCGTAATGCAGAAAGCATTTGTTGTTTACTTTTCGACGAATCCGCTGAACATGCCGGGATCCAAATCCCCGCCGCCGAGCGCGTCGCGCAAAGCCTGCGCCGCTTTTCGCGCCATAACATCCGTGAAGTCATCGGCGAGGTTGTTTAACGCGATCAACTGTGTTTCGCCGCTGCTCATATTTTTTAAAACAGCCTCGCCTTTCGCCAACTCGTCGGAGCCCAGTACAAGAGTGTATTTCGCGCCGCATTTGTCCGCGTGCTTCATTTGGGCTTTCAGAGTGCGGCCCGCGACGTCAAACAACGCGCAGACGCCGTTCGCGCGCAGTTGGGCTGCCAGGCCGGCGGCCGCGCGCGACGCTTCGTCTCCGACGGAAGCGATGTACAACTCGCATGGCTTCGGGCCGGGCAGTTCGACGCCCTGCGCTTTTATCAGCAGGGCCAGTCTTTCAAGCCCCATCCCGAAACCGAGCGACGGCATGGACGGCCCGCCCATTTCCTCAAGCAGCCCGTCGTAGCGGCCGCCGCCGCAGACGGTGCCCTGCGCCCCGATCTCGGTGGAAATGAATTCGAAGACCGTGCGTGTGTAGTAATCCAACCCCCGAACGATGCGCGGGTTGACTGTATAGGAGATATTCATCGAGTCAAGGTATTGTTTTACCGTTTCAAAATGAGGCAGGCATTCCCCGCACAAATAATCGAGCATAACCGGGGCGTTTGCCGCGACGCCCGAGCAAACCGGGCTTTTGCAGTCAAGAATCCTCATCGGGTTCCTCGCGAGCCTGTCGAGGCAGGTAGGGCAGAGGTTTTGTTTCGCCGCGTCAAAATAGTCTTTCAGCGCTTTATGATACATAGCTCTGCAGGCGGGGCAGCCGATCGAGTTGATTTCCAGTTTCAGGTTTTTTACGCCGAGAAACGTGAAAACGGTTCCGGCCAGTGAAATCACTTCCGCGTCCGCCGCGGGCGAACCCGCTCCGAAACATTCGACGCCGAACTGGTGAAACTCGCGCAGTCTGCCTGCCTGGGGTTTTTCGTAGCGGTAACAGGAGGTCAGGTAACAGACTTTGACCGGCAGGGGATTGTTGTGAAGCCCGTGCTCCAAAAACGCGCGCACCGCGCCTGCCGTGCCCTCCGGCCGAAGAGTAATCGAGCGGCCGCCCTTGTCCTCAAAGGTATACATCTCTTTCTGGACGACATCCGTCGTTTCGCCGACAGAGCGGGCAAACAACTCCGTATGTTCAAAAACGGGGGTCCGGATTTCTTTAAACCCGAAATTCCCCGCGATTTCGATCATGGTGGTTTCTATAAACCGATTTGTATGGCTGTTGTCGGGCAGAACATCCTGCGTGCCTTTGACAGCTTTGGTGATTAACGCCATAGACTGCTCCTATTTCGGGTTAACAATATCGCGCCAGTCCAAATCGCCCCGGTCGAGGCTGTGAATCAGGGCTTCTGCCGTGGCGATGTTCGTGGCGACGGGAATGTTGTGGACATCGCAAAGGCGCAGCAGGCTCAACTCGCCCGGTTCGTTGATACGGTTGTCCGTATCAAGCGGGTCGCGGAACATCAAAAGCAGGTCAATCTCGTTGCAGGCCACTCTGGCCGCGATTTGTTGGTCGCCGCCCTGCGAACCGCTGAGAAAACGCTGTATCTGAAGGCCTGTCGCCTCGCTGACAAGTTTTCCCGTCGTTCCCGTTGAACACAGGTTGTGCCTGCTCAGTATTCCGCAATACGCGATGCAAAACTGCGTCATAAGCTCTTTTTTTGAGTCATGAGCGATTATTGCTATATTCATTGTCTTTTCCCCCACAAAAATTGGAACAAATTATAGTATATCAGGTTATCTCTCAATTAGCAACTTATATTTCATTCTCGGCGTCTTCGACGCCGTTTGCGTCTTCGGCGCCGTTTTCTTCCGCCCCGGCATCTTCGACGCCGTTTGCGTCTTCGGAGCCGTCTTCTTCCTGCGTTATTTCCGCGCCGTCATCCTCTTGTGTGCCTTCGCCGTCGGCAGTGGCTACCGTAACGAGATTCTCGCCCGGCGTAACCTTCATGAGTTTCACGCCTTTCGACGGCCTGGCGAATACGCTGATGCTGTCGGCCGGTATGCGGATGATGATACCGTCGGAGGCGATGAGTATCAAATCCTCTCCGCCGTCGACGACGATGCAGGCCGCCACGCTGCCGGTCTTTTCCGTCGGTTTGTAGTTGATAAGACCCAGGCCGCCTCTCGATTGCAGGCGGTAATTCTCCGGTTCGCTTCGTCGGCCGAATCCTTTTTCACTGACTGTCAACACCAAGGCGCCTTCTTTGAGCATATCCATGCCAACGACTTCGTCTCCGGAACGCAGCCTGAGTGCCCGGACGCCTCTGGCAGTCCTGCCGACGGAACGCGCGTTATTCTCGTTGAAACGGATGCACATTC
>DAITOC010000174.1:0-3583 GCA_036834305.1 Clostridiales bacterium | reverse complement strand
TGAACACAGCCTCGACGCGGAGCCGTTTCCGGCTCCGCGTTTTTTACATTCGGCCGCGTTTACAAAAATCGATTTGACGCATAGAATAAGATGTATCGATAAAAATGGATTTGAAAGAAGGGCGGTAACCGGTGGACGGGGCGTTTTCCTGCAGCAAAGCAGAACGTTTTTTTGAAGAAATTAAGGGTAAAAAGATCGCTTTCTGCGGCATCGGTGTTACGAACACGCCGCTTATAAAGAAGTTTCTGCAAAAGGGTGCGGACGTGACCGTGTGTGACAGAAGCACGCGTGAAACGATCGGCGAGGTCATTGACGAAATGGAAGCTTCGGGTGCAAAAATATCACTCGGTAACAATTATCTCAAGGACCTTGACGTTGATATAATTTTTCGTGCACCCGGAATACGATTCCATCTTCCGGAGTTTGAGGAATACAGGAAAAAGGGAGTTGTCGTAACCTCCGAAATGGAAGTCTTCTTTGAGCTGTGTCCGTGTAAGATATTTGCGGTTACAGGCTCTGACGGAAAGACCACGACGACGACGCTCATTTCCGAAATGCTTAAGGCTCAGGGCTATAAGGTACATCTCGGAGGAAACATCGGCAGGGCTCTTTTGCCGATAATAGAGGACGTTAACGCCGATGATTTCGCCGTGGTCGAGCTGTCGAGCTTCCAGCTTATCTCTATGCGCCGGAGTCCCGATATCGCGGTAGTTACGAATGTAGCGCCCAATCATCTTGACATACATAAGGATATGGCGGAGTATGTTGACTCAAAGAAAAATATCTTTTTACATCAGAATGCTTTTTCAAGAACGGTTCTTAATCTTGACAACTTCATCACAGCCTCATTCCGCGATGAGATAAGAGGCAAACTTTCGATGTTCAGCCGTAAAGGAGAAGTACATAACGGTGCTGACTGCGATGAAAACGGCGATATTTTCTATGTAAGGAACGGCGAAAAGGAATTTATCATGCACCGCGACAATATCCGCCTTTTCGGAGACCATAACGTAGAGAATTACCTTGCGGCGATAGCGGCAACGGAGGGCTATGTCGAAAATGAGAACATCGTCAAAGTAGCAAAGGATTTCGGCGGCGTTGAGCACCGCATCGAGTTTGTTCGTGAATTTGACGGCGTTAAGTATTACAACGATTCGATAGCTACGAATCCGACGCGTACGATCGCCGGACTGAACGCTTTTTCTCAGAAGATAATTATTATCGCCGGAGGATACGACAAGCAAATTCCGTTTGAGCCACTCGCACCGAAGATAATCGAAAAGGTCAAGGTGCTGATCCTTATGGGCGTTACGGCGAAAATGCTTGAAAAGGCAGTTAGGGAGTGCCCCGGCTTTGATGAAACTGAGCTTAAAATACTTCACGCCTCTGATATGGAGGACGCCGTCAGACTCGCCGTGGATAATGCGTCCGAGGGCGACATTGTTTCATTATCACCGGCGTGTTCAAGTTTCGACCTGTATAAGAATTTTGAAGTCAGAGGCAATCATTATAAGGAGATAGTCAATTCATTATGACGGCGAACAAAATATATTGACAAAAATCGATTTGACGCATAGAATAAGATATATCGATAAAAATAGATTTGAAGGCAAGGCGGTAACCGGTGAAACCATATATAATCAAAGAACGCTGCGCGGCGCAGCCCGAAATCTGCCCGCCGATGAAATCCTGCCCGAATGGCGCATTTTCCTACACAGAAGATGAGGATGAGCCGATAGGCGGAAGAATCGAAATTGATTACGATAAATGCGAAGGCTGCGGCAGCTGCGTGGATCAATGCTGCGGGCAATGTATCGAGATGAGATAAACCCGGAAAAGGTGAGGAAATGGAAAACATCAACGAGGCAAACGCGAAGGTTTTTAAAGCGTTTTGCGACGAAAAACGGCTTAAGATATTGGAGATGCTCCGGGGCGGGGAAAAATGCGCCTGCATTCTGCTCGCCAAACTCGATATCGGCCAGTCGACACTCTCCTACCACATGAAAATTCTCTGCGACTCCGGCATCGTGGAAAGCCGCCAGGAAGGCAAGTGGACACACTATAAAATAAGCGAAGAGGGCAGCGAATACGCCGCCCGCCTGTTAAAAGAACTGACGACAACAGACAGCAGCGGCCTGAAGAACTGCTGTTAATACCTCGAGCCATCGAACAGATGGCTGCTTTTAAACCTTATATATCGAATTTTTTAGATATAATTGTCCCGGTATTCATGAGGAGTGTTATATGATTCAAATAGTAAAGTCTGTTTGGGATTTTATACAAGGCCAAATTCTTGGAATGAAGTGGCTGAACGAACTCATTGGCCGCGGTTTGACGGCAATCGGATTAAACATAAACACCCGCGCAGGGGGCAGCGTTCAGTTTTTTATATACGATGCCGTTAAGATTCTGTTTTTACTGTCTTTGCTCATTTTCATTATTTCCTACATTCAAAGTTATTTTCCGCCCGAGCGGACAAAAAGAATTTTGGGCCGTTTCCACGGCGTGACGGCGAACACACTGGCAGCCCTGCTCGGGACGGTAACGCCGTTCTGTTCCTGTTCGTCCATCCCGCTGTTCATCGGCTTTTCAAGCGCCGGCCTTCCCGTGGGGGTCACCTTCTCTTTTCTGATTTCTTCGCCTCTGGTTGACCTCGGTTCGCTGGTGCTGCTGATGAGCATATTCGGCGGGAAGGTCGCTGTCGCTTATGTGGTTGTCGGGTTAATCCTTGCCGTCGTC
This sequence comes from Clostridiales bacterium, assembly GCA_036834305.1. GTDB lineage: Bacteria > Bacillota > Clostridia > Oscillospirales > Acutalibacteraceae > UBA1447. The sequence continues at coordinate 844 of DAITOC010000174.1, read as the reverse complement.
GGCGGCACGATGATTGAAAAGATGCGCCTGGAAAAGTATGTCGAAAGTTTTGTGAATGCAGCCGGCAGCGTGGATATTGAATCACCGGACTTGACTAAGCGCGACCGATTGGTTTATGCCAAGGAGCAGGTTCAGTCGACCGTTAAAAAGGTCATTTTATATATATTTATCGGCGTGGGAATCGGCGCGGTTATTCATAACTGGATACCGGCCGAATGGATACAAACCGTACTCGGCAGTAAAAATCCGTTTTCTGTTATCCTTGCCACGGTTGTCGGCGTCCCGATGTATGCCGATATATTCGGGACTATTCCCATCGCGGAAGCTCTTTTTTACAAGGGAGTCGGCCTTGGGACGATTTTGTCCTTTATGATGGCCGTTACCGCTTTATCCGCGCCTTCCATCATTATGCTTCGCAAAGCCGTAAAACCGAAGCTGTTAGCGATTTTCGTCGGAATTGTATCAGGAGGGATTATCATCATTGGTTATTTGTTCAACGCGTTTCAATTTTTATTAGTATAAGGAGGTAAATTATCATGGCATTATTTAATTTTGGCAAGAAAAAGGAAGAACCCTGCTGCTGTGGCGGCAATTGTGACGCGGAGACAATGGCAAAAGCTGAAAACGCTAAATCGGAAGGCGCAGGCATAAAAGTTCTGGGCAGCGGCTGCGCCAAGTGCAATCAGCTCGAGGCGGCGGTAAAAGCCGCCTTAGAACAGCTTGGAATGGACACGGCAGTTGACCATGTAACCGATTTTTCGCAGATTGCGGCTTACGGCGTAATGACGACGCCGGCTCTTGTTGTAGACGGTAAAGTAGTCTCTTACGGCAAAGTTCTAAAAGC
>DAITOC010000173.1:0-3591 GCA_036834305.1 Clostridiales bacterium | reverse complement strand
GAAAACGAATTGCTTGCCCCGGCCACAAAAAAGAACAAGGGCATTTCAAACAATAAAAAGGTAATAAACGTAAAGCCCTTGACTCCCGGCATAAATGTCGAAGTCCAAAACAAGGAATGAATCAGTATCACCCAAATCATGGCGATGCTTCTGAAAATATCGATCTTCCGCTCACGCATACTTTTCGCTCCTCGTTAAAAGCGAAACCGCCTCATCCCAAACGCCGCTGCCGCTTGCTTTTTATCATACCGTCAATGAAAAGTGACGACATGATAATGAAAATAGGCAGATAGGGGAAATGATACCTTGCTCCGCCGACGGTTATGATGGTCATTACGGTTCCCAAAACAAAAATAACATATAACGGCAGCACCGTTCTCCATATTCCCTTTTTCAGTACAAAAACCGTTGATGCCATAAAAAGCATGACCAATGCCATGTAACCCAACTGCGTAAAGATGGCCACCGCGTCACCGAAAGCCGGCGCCACGCCGCTTTTCAACAGGAGGATATCCTTTAACCGGACCAGATAATTTTTACCGGATGTGTTTATCGTGTTATCAAAAAAACTTTGCGCAGAATAGGTGTCTGTCGAAAACAGATAGAACAGTTTGACCGGTATCAAACGGAGGTACTTCGCCGGATTATCTTTGATCCAGTCAAGGGCGGCTCGTTTATAATACGCGCTGTAATCTTTATAGTCAAATTCGCTTTTGTCTTCATCGCTTATGTAACCGATGTTTCCTTCGTTAAACACGGTGTTGTTATAGCTTCCGTCCGCGTCGTCGTTTGCGCCCATTAAGAGATTAATCGAAGAAGTGGACGCTTGAAATATAAAGTTGCCGCATTGGTAATACGCGAAGGTGCCTATTAACGCAACTAAAGCCAACGAAGCACCGATCAATTGCATATATTTCTTAAAATTAAACTTGTTGTAAATCATATAAACGAAACCCGCCAAAAGGAACACGATCGCCAGAGGCCTCACCCAATTCGCCAAAGCCAGCAACGCGCCGCACAGGACGAATTTCGCCTTCTTGTCACTCAGCAATACGGCGATAGCCGCGAAAGCAAGCGCCGAATACAAGGTTTCTGTTCTGACGGCAACGACTTCTCCCCAAAATGTTCCCAGCAATGAAAAACAGATCGTATAGATATACCCGGTTGATTTTGATTTTGAAATCTTTATGGTTATGTAATAACCGCTCCAAAAAAGAGCCTGAGATAGCAAAAGATTCATGAAATAGACGGCTTTGATATTCGGCGTTATCTTAAAAATCAGAATGATAAGATTGATAAGGCCATTTCCCTGAATATACACATCGCTGAGATTTGAGTAGTAGGGGTACCAATGCCCGTTCCCGGCAGCGGAACGGGCAAGCCTCACATAAGAAGCGGCGTCGCTTATCTGCTCACCGCGAAAAGTGAAGATTAAATACAACTGAACGGAAAGCATTAAACAAAAGGATAAAACGGATAAGGCCTTCAAATATTTCAAATACTTATGCGTATTATCGTATATAGTATTCAGTCGTTCGGATTCGCTTTGAAAAATGAACTCTCGAATCTTCATACGGTCACGTCCGTTCGTTATGGTTTTATTAATCAAATGCCGTGGTTGATTAGACCTTTTGATTGTGTGCCAGGTTAGAAATATAACAAACCGAACAGGATGAGGGCGTAAGCCAGGCAAAGAAGCATTAATATTTTGTCTCTGAAGATCACTTCGATAGGGTCGCCATCGGAATCACCCTCGATGTTGAGACTGTATTTCAGGCAGATAGCTATAACAACGGGTACGGTCCATATTAATTTGTCACTGCCGATTCTTTCAATGGTGTTTAAGTCAACGCACCACAAAGAATAAAAAACGATGGCAATGCCGAGATACATGTACATATTCTTATCAAGAAAACTGCTCACATAAAGCTTTAATACTTTACGGGTGTCGCTGTCTTCTCTTTTGATTTCGTTTCGCCGTTTTCCGAGGCCCATATAGAAAGACGCGGCAACCACGGTGAGATACAGCCATTTTGACAACACGATCATTGTCACTGAAGACCCGTATAACAACCGCAGAAAAAAGCCCGACGCCAGAATGCAGATGTCAAGAACCGGTATGCTTTTTAACCCGAATGAATAGCCCAGATTTAAAAGCAAGTACGCGAGCGGTATAAACCATGCATAAACGGAGGTCCCCGCGGCGAAATAATTGCTTGCCCCTGCCGCGGTTAAAAGAACGGCGGCCAGAACGACGGCCGAACGAACGTTGATGGCTCCGCTGGCTATCGGCCTTTTGCATTTCGTGCTGTGCTGCCTGTCTTTTTCAACATCCTTTATATCATTGATTACATAAACGGCGGAAGACAGGAAGCTGAAGGATAAAAACGCCAGCAATGTTCTTTTCAGCATGTCAAATTGAAAGATTTGGGTGCTGAAGAACAAAGGCAATACAATTAAAACGTTTTTCAGATTGTGGTGGACCCGCATCAGTTTCAGATACTTTTTCATTATGAACCTCGTTTATCTAAAACGGCACTATTTGACCGGCTCACCCGTTTCGGCGTTAAGAAGCTGATGGAACACGGCAACATGGGTGCTCGAGATATACTTGTCCAGATGCATCGAGCCGAAATACCAATGCTTGAATTCGCAGGCGCCGCTGAGTTCCTCAAAATATTGGTTGAGGCCCGTGACCTTTTCGGGCCCCTTTTCTTTGAGCTTGAGGAAACCCTTGATTTTTAAAGGCGGCTCATGCGTGATAATAATATCAAGTTTGCAGTCGGCTTTCTCGATATTTTCAGCCCCTTCGAGCAGCTCGTCCCGGTTGGGGGTCTCATGGCGCGACCAGGTGTTGTTTTCAAAGCGCATATCGATATCCGGGCTTTCACCGCCGCCCATGGTGAAAATCGTCTGGCCGTCGATGCGGTAAATCTGCCCGCGCATCAGGTGATAGAGATTGCCGCTGATGTTGCGGACTTTGCCGCCGTTCCACTCGCTGATTTTGTATTTGTAGAGCAGCTCGAAATTCTCGTGTGTGCCGTCGATAAAGCATATGTTGTATTTTTTCTTGCCGAGTTTTTTCAGTATTTTGCGCTCCTCTTTGGTGTCTTTCCAAATGAAGCCGAAATCTCCGCAAATGATCAGCGTGTCGCCCTTTTTCAGTTTTTTCAGCCTCGGCTGCTTAAAACAGCCGTAATCGCCGTGCGTATCGCCCGTGACATAAACCATATCGCTTTTACACCCCATATATTGTCTTTGCTGTTTATTTTTTGTTGGATTGCTGTTATACTTATCAATAATAATACATCATTTTGGGGCGTGTTGTCTATGAAAAAGGCGATAATATTTATCATCTGCTTTGTTCTGGTCTTCGCCGGCGTACCGGTGACCGGGGCAAAAGCGGCTTATAACACGGTCCTCGAAACGATAGGCACACGGTCCGAAATCATTCTGCTTGCCAGCCTTGACAACGGCAGTGTCATTTTCAGCAAAAATGCCGGCACAAGGGTACAGCCCGCGTCTTTAACAAAAATTATGACCGCCGCCCTTGTGTTGGAGAAGTGTGAAAACCTCGACGAAATCGTTACC
>DAITOC010000172.1:0-3612 GCA_036834305.1 Clostridiales bacterium | reverse complement strand
TCAAACTCTGCCCTGCAATCGCTTTTTTTGCAGGTGCGTACTTTGTTGCCCTTGGCGTCGATTTTCCGGCCGGTTCTTGTGGGTTTACCGCACTTCGGGCAAATAAGCTGCACCTTTGAAGCGTAAAGAGCGCTTTCGGCTTTAATCAGACCGCCCGGTTCGCCCATCTTCCTCGGCTTGACATGCTTGGTCACAATATTGACACCCTCAACAATGACTTTGCCTTCTTTGGGGCTTACCTGCAGGACTTTGCCTCTTTTCCCGCGGTATTTGCCATTGATGACGACGACTTGGTCGCCGGTTTTCACATGAACTTTTTTTATCATTGCCGTTCCTCCCGTTAAAGAACTTCGGGCGCGAGGCTGAGAATCTTGAGATAATCTTTCTCGCGAAGTTCTCTGGCCACCGGACCGAATATTCTTGTTCCTCTGGGATTCTTGTCCTCTCTGATGATTACCGCAGCGTTCTCGTCAAAACGAATGTATGTGCCGTCGTCCCGCCGGACGCCGGACGCGGTGCGGACAATGACAGCCCTGACGATCTCGCCTTTTTTCACAACGCCGCCGGGGGTAGCTTTTTTAACGCTGGCCACAACGACATCGCCGATATTGGCGTATCTCTTTCCGGAACCGCCGAGCACCCGGATGCACATTAATTCCTTCGCGCCCGTGTTGTCGGCAACCTTCAGGTAACTCTGTTGCTGTATCACAGGTTTTGCCTCCTTGCACTTGCGCCAAATTATTTGGCTTTTTCAATTATTTCAACCACGCGCCACCTTTTATCCTTGGACAAAGGGCGGGTTTCCATGACGAGCACGCGGTCGCCCATCGAGCATTCGTTTTTCTCGTCGTGCGCCTTGAGCTTGACCGTGCGGTTGACGATCTTTTTGTATAGCGGGTGCTTCACTCTGTCCTTCACCGAAACGACAACGGTTTTATCCATTTTATCGCTCGTTACGGTACCGACCCGGGTTTTTCTGAGGTTTCTGTCACTCATTTACACTGCCTCCCTTTCCTTACGAGTTTGCGTCGCGCAATTCGTTATCCCGGATAATCGTTTTCACCCTGGCTATATCCTTTTTAACGACGCTGATTCGCATAGGATTATCGAGCTGGTTAATGGCTTGCTGGAAGCGCAGTTTAAAAAGCTCGTCTTTCAACTCAAGCAGCTTAGCATCCAGCTCCTTGGCGGAAAGTTTTCTTATTTCACCGGCTTTCATTTTTGCTCACCATCCGTTTCTTCCTTGGATACAAACTTGGGTACAAATTTGCATTTGATAGGCAGTTTGTTGGCGGCCAGACGAAGCGCCTCTTGCGCTGTTTCCTTATCCACTCCGGCTATCTCGAACAAGATCCGGCCGGGTTTCACCACAGCGACCCAATACTCCGGTGATCCTTTACCGGAGCCCATGCGGGTTTCAGCGGGTTTCTCGGTAATGGGCTTGTCGGGGAATATTTTGATCCAAACCTGCCCGCCGCGCTTGATAGACCTTGTCATGGCAATACGCGCGGCTTCAATCTGGTTGGATGTAATCCAAGCGGGTTCCTGCGCCTCAAGCCCGTATTCGCCGTAAGTGATCTCATTTCCGCGGCTTGCTTTGCCTTTCATGCGTCCCCTGTGGACCTTGCGGTATTTTACTCTTTTTGGAAGCAGCATCAGCGAGCGCCTCCTTCCCGGCGGGGCCGGCGGTTATCATGAAGAACCTCGCCCCTGTATATCCAAACTTTTATGCCGATTCTCCCATAGGTGGTTTTCGCTTCGGCAAAACCGTAATCGATATCCGCGCGTATCGTATGCAGCGGTATGGTTCCCTCGTGGTAGTGCTCCGTGCGGGCGATTTCCGCACCGCCCAAGCGCCCGGAAACCTGTGTTTTGATACCCTTCGCGCCAAGTTTCATGGTGCGGCCGATAGCCTGTTTAAGCGCCCTGCGAAACGAAATGCGTCTTTCGAGTTGTGACGCTATGCTCTCGGCGACAAGCTGCGCGTTCAAATCCGGCTGCTTAATCTCAATGATGTTCAGGGATACTTCTTTGCCGCCGAGTTTCTTCTCGCACAACTTGCGAAGTTTTTCTATTTCAGTGCCTCCGCGGCCGATAACCATGCCGGGTTTGGCGCAGTGAATATTGATGTGTACGCGTTTGGCATCGCGCTCGATTTCAACACGGGGCACGCCGGCCGGGTTGAGTATTTTAAGAAGGTATTCACGAAACTTGTAGTCTTCGACAAGCGTGTTGCCAAAATCCTTGTTCTTCGCATACCAACGCGATTCCCAGTCTTTAATTACGCCGACTCTGAAACCGATAGGGTTGATTTTCTGTCCCATTATTTTACCTCCTCCTCGCTTATTCCATTTCCTTGAGCACAAGGCTGATGTGCGATGTTTTCTTGTTAATGCGGAACGCTCTGCCCTGCGCTCTGGGCCTCATGCGCTTGAGGGTCGGCCCCTGGCCGACAGTGCATTCGGCGACATACAGCCGGGAAACATCCATATTGTTGTTGTTTTCCGCGTTGGCTATCGCCGATTTCAAGAGTTTTTCAAGCGGCTCACACGCGGCCTTGGGCGTGTGCTTGAGAATCGCCATCGCTTTGTCCGCCGGCTTGTTGCGAATAAGGTTGAGCACAACCTGAACTTTGCGCGGCGCTATTCTTACATAGGTTGTTTTTGCGGTAGCTTGCATGGTTTACACACTCCTTTGACCGATTATTTCCCTGTATTGGAGGTTTTTGAACCCGCGTGGCCACGGAAGGTTCTCGTGGGCACGAATTCACCGAGCTTATGCCCGACCATATCTTCGGTTACATACACAGGCACATGCTTGCGTCCGTCGTGCACGGCGAATGTATGGCCGACAAAATCCGGAAAGATTGTGGAACTCCTGCTCCAGGTTTTGAGAACCTGCTTATTCCCTGTTCTGTTCATTTCCGCGACTCTCTCGAGCAGCTTTGGTTGCACGAAAGGTCCTTTTTTAACACTTCTGCCCATTGTTTTGCTCCTTTCATCAACTACTTGCTGTTGCGGCGTTTAACGATAAGCTTGTCAGAACGCTTTTTCCTGTCCCTCGTCTTGTGGCCGAGAGCGGGTTTGCCCCAGGGCGTAACCGGCCCCGGCCGCCCAACCGGCGATTTGCCTTCGCCGCCGCCATGAGGGTGGTCAACGGGGTTCATAGCCGAACCGCGGACAGTCGGTCGCCAGCCCATGTGGCGCTTGCGGCCAGCTTTACCGATTTTTACATTCTCATGATCGACATTGCCGACCTGGCCGATGGTCGCCATGCAATTGGAGGACACATTTCTCAACTCGCCGGAAGGCAGCCGCAGAAGAGCATATGCGCCTTCCTTGGCCATCAATTGCGCGGAGTTGCCGGCTGACCTTGCGATCTGGCCGCCTCGTCCGGGATAAAGCTCGACATTGTGAATAAACGTACCTGTCGGAATAGCGGAAAGCGGCAGCGCGTTGCCGGGCTTAATATCCGAAGAAGCTCCCGAAACAACCGTATCACCGACCTTTAAGCCGGCCGGAGCAAGAATGTACCGCTTTTCCTGATCCTCATATTGAACCAACGCGATATGAGCGGAACGATTGGGGTCGTATTCGAGCGTCAGAACATTGG
>DAITOC010000171.1:0-3617 GCA_036834305.1 Clostridiales bacterium | reverse complement strand
CCACTGCGCCACGCAGGTCGTGTTGTTCGCCGGCATCGTGCCCGGCACCGCGGGTGACCAGCCGTTGAAGGTGTACCCCGTTCTTGTCGGGTTCGCCGGCGCCGTCACCGTTGTTCCGTAATTCTGCGTGATCGGTGATACGGCGGAACCGCCGTTGGAATTAAACGTAATCGTGTATTGGTTGATCGTCCACTTCGCGTACAGCGTCTGGTTTGCCGTGATATTGACGGTCGTGCCGCTCGAAATTTGCGTTCCGCTGCCCCCGGTGCCCGTATACCAGCCGCCGAAGGTATAGCCCGTTCGCGATGTGGTTGCCAGCGTGCCATAGGTGCCGCCATAGGTGACGGTTTTGCTCGTCGGCGAAGGCGTACTACCGCCGTTCGCGTTAAAAGTCACCGTGTAAGTGTTCGCCGTCCACCGCGCGTAAAGCGTGTGGTTCGATGCTGTCGCCACGGTTGTGGTTGTCTCTATCTTTGTCCCGCCGGATGTTGCCGTATACCAGCCGTTGAAGGTATACCCCGTTCGCGATGTGGTTGCCAGCGTGCCATAGGTGCTGCCATAGGTGACGGTTTTGCTCGTCGGCGAAGGCGTACTACCGCCGTTCGCGTTAAAAGTCACCGTATAAGTGTTCGGCGTCCATTTGGCGTAGAGGTTCACTGTCGCGCCGTTGGTGGAGGTCAGGTTGGTGACGCTCTGGCTGTTGGTATAGGCCACCGCGCCGCCCGCGCTGGTCGCCCAGCCGGCGAAGGAATGGCCCGTTCTGGAAAAGCCGTTTGCCGTCAGATTCTTCGCCACATCGTATGTATGCGACGAACTGGCGGTCGAGCCGCCCGTGGAACCGTTGCCGTTATATGCGACCGTATAGGTATGCGCGTTGTAGTTATAATTCTGCGTGATGTTGCCGCGGCGGTTATAAAGTGTCTGAGCGGATGTGCTCGTTGTATAGCCGGACGCGGATGCCAGCGTATAGCCGGTGTAAGAATTCGGCCCGAAGATGACGGTGTCGCCGGCGCTGAAACCCTTTGTTTCTACAACAGTTGTTTTGCCGTTGTTGAAGACATGGTTGACCGTCGCGGTGTAGGTGTTTTTGGTCAGCGCGGCGTATTTGGCGGCCAGCGTGTCTGTAGTAGTGCTGTTCGTCGGGTTGCCCAGGCGTTGCGCGGCGGCTTTCAGTTCCGCTTCATACGCCGCGAAATCGGTGGCATCGTTGGAATAATCCGCAGCCTGCAGGCCGAGGTTGGTATAATAACGCACATTGCTGCGCAGGGTTGATTTATTGACTTTGTTCATATCAACCCTGACGAGGCAGGATGCCGCGTTGTATTCGCCACCGTTATTGGCCCAGCCGGCCCATTTCAGGCGGATGATGTTGTATGTGGAAATGGCCTGGCTCCACACATTGGTGCCGGTCGTACCCCCGAAATGGATGCCGGTCGCCCTCGTTTGACCTGAAGTGGTATTGCCGTAAAGAAATACACCGCCGTCGGGCCTTTCCGTGTCGCGTATGACGGCGTTTTGAACACCGTTGTCGGTGCTGTTGAAAGAGTCATAATGCCAGCCGCTATTGGTAGCGGAAAAGCCGCCGGCCCAGCGGAGAAAACTATCTTCCATTTCTTCCAGATCTGTCACGGCGCCGCCGCATCTTAAGTTCGGGATCTGATTAATATTCGTGTAACGGCTTGTGTCCACCGTTATGGTACCCGTTGGGCTGACCGCCTGACAAGTAAGCCTGTCATCCCCAGTTTCATAGTTCCTGTAATACGTCCAGCCGTTGGTTTCCCCGTAAAACCAGTCGGTGGGGCCCACGTTGCTCGTGTCGTTCGTTATATCGCCCAGCATCGGGGCTAAGTGCTTCCCAGTGCCGCTTTGTCTGGCCGAGTAGTTGCCGCCCGTACCGCAGCCGTGTACCCCGCAGATGTAAGCCCACGAAGAGTAATAAGCGTGATACGTGGCACCAGTGCCGTCGTCGTTATAGGTCCTAACCGCTGAGGCAACGACCTGGGTCTGCGGCGCGTAGCAGACGGTGTAAGCCTTGGCTGTCTTGTTCTCGCCGTTGATTTTGTATGTCGCCGTCCAGGTCAGTGTGGACATGTAGCCCTGCGAGAGGCCGGAGGACAAGGTGCCGCCGGTGATGGTCGTGTTAATGGTATTGGTGCCGGTGGTGGAACCCATGGTGACGCTCGCGCCCGAGCAGGAGATGGAAACCGTCGAGGCGCCGGGAGCGTAGAAATAGACCACCCCGGAGGTCTTAGCTTTAGCTGTGCTGAGGTTGCCGCTCGTATCGCAGTCAACATAATATTGGAAAGTGGTGGCGCTGTTGGCCGCGATGGACGGAGTCAGATAAATCAGTTCCGGCACATAAAAGGTCACAGCGGTCGAAACAGCCGTGTTGCTCAGGGATTCGGATTCGGGCAAATCCGTCTTCACCCTGACGGCTCCGCCCAGCCCTATCCCGACGGACGTAAAGAGCAAGGCAAACGCCAACAAGAGGCTCAAGCCTCTTGTTGTATTTTTCATCATAATCCCTCCAGATTCAACAGAAACAGCCTACTGCCAATTCTTACTCAATAATGAATTTCCTATGATGCGTTAAATATATTAAATTTACTCATATTTATTATATTGGAAAAGAACGGAAAAGTCAACAACTCTTTTTATAGAATTCGTCTGCTTTTATATTTATATATATGTTTAATATCATTTAAACTGAATTCCATTTTGCTTCGTTTTAATGCCAAAGCCCAAACCAGTTTTTTGTTTTGGTCAAGCCGGTAAACAGCGCTTTGAAAAAACTTGAAAACGCGGACAGGTATATGAGGCTTAAAAAAACGAGCAGCCAATTCTTTTTGAAAAACCTTTCCGCCTTTTCCAACGAACCCAGCACCGCCGCATTCCTCTCAATAACAAAATAGCAGAGAAAGCAAGCCTGGACAAACATCGAGGCCATCACGAGATTCCCATCATCCGCTTTCAAAGCGAGCGATACCAAAGCGACCAGCGGCTCCAGCGCTATGGCGGCGACGACCGTTTTGAACGGCCGGCCGGCGCTGTTTTTTCGCGTATCGGCCCAGAGCAGGGCGAAGACGATTATTAAGGGAAGAACAGACGCGACGCTTAGCGCGAACCGCCGGCCATTGGCCGAGAGAGCCTCCGCAAAGCTATCCGCCCCGATAAAAACACGGCGCGCGTTAAACAGGAAGAAAGCGATGCCGGAAGCGATCAGGCTTGAGGCCAGAAGGTCTTTGTATTCGTTTTTCTTTTTCTGTGTCTTTATTCTATATATCAACAGCAAGACGAGTGACGGCAGCAGAGAAAAGACAAAATAAGGCACCGCCGCGGCGCAAACAAAGCAATACACGGGAAGCAGCCATTTCCATTTTGCTTTGCCGACCACGATAAAGGAGGCAACGCTGCCGGCGACGGCAAACGCGTTGAAAAAAACCCGGGTATCCGCGAACCAGCCGTCTAACAAAAAGACGGAATTCGACACATAGCCCGTCAAAAAGAACGCGGCGACAATCAAAACCGCGCTTTGCCTTTTCGCGCCGGCTGCCCGGACAACACTGCCGACAGCCCGGGAAAGAAGCGCGAAAAGCGCGGCTTCGGCTAAAAACCGC
>DAITOC010000170.1:0-3628 GCA_036834305.1 Clostridiales bacterium | reverse complement strand
AAGGAGGCAACAACAGCAATGAAAATGGCAAAAAGAACCCTTAGTATGTTCCTGGCTTTGGTAATGGCTTTGGGGATGCTCTCAGTCATTACGATCGCCGCTCCGGAAGACCCCGCGGACTATACGGCCGTGGACGACGCGATCGCGACCGCGCTTCCGAGTGTGGAAAACCGGTATTTCTACACAGACGAAGCCAATGCTCTCATGAACGATGTTCTCAACAACCTGATTGATCGGAACCTTACCGAAGCCGACCAGGCAATTGTCGACGGGTATGTGACGATGGTTAATGATTTAAGCACGCTGCTTAAAAAGGTTGTTACGGACGGCTCCGAATCGCCGCTGCTCTTTAACTACGGCGCCGGTTATTCCTTCGCTTATGTTTATCCGTTCGGCACCTCGGAAGCCCAATTCATGCCTTTCAGGGATGAATCGAAGGCTGTCAACACGCTTGGGCTCACGGCGAGCAAAACAACCGTCCCGGCTGTCAGCGCCGTCCCCGGCGACCAGAACTTTACGGTGACGATGAGCATCGGCGCGAATGTCTACAATGTTGCCGGCGGCATACCGATTCTGTTCGACAAAACAAAACTGGAACTTGTTGGTGTCAACAATGCCAACGACAATGTTTCTTTCACCCCGACGAGAATCGGCACCAACTTTGCCGTAAAGTATAAGTTTTCCGGCACACTCAATCCCGCTGTCAGCACATATTGGCCGGTTGTCTATAGAACCGATGACGCGTTTAGAGCCCAATGGGCCGGCATCATGCTCGTCATGACGCAGGATTCCACCAGCGGTTTACCCCGCTGTGTGATGCCCGAAGGCCAGGAGGATATTCTGACCTTTGAGTTCAAAGTCAAAGAGGGCGCCGCCCCGGGTGAAGCGGTCGTTTATATCGACCAGGCGTTCAAAAGGGACGCGATGAACAGATTTAACTCTCTGTATATCGGTAGAGCGAGGGACGTAGATTCCGTATTCACTTATGATACTCTTTCTACCTATGGCTCGACCATTGACACAACAGGCGCCAGAGCGGTTGTCAACATTGTCGGTGACACAACCATTTCCTTTGAAACGGACGGCGGTTCCGCTGTCGCTCCGGTCACCGGCGCTGTCGGCTCCGCCGTTCCGGCAATTGCCGACCCCACAAAAGAAGGCTACACCTTTAACGGCTGGCTTCCCGAAATTCCCGCGAACTTCCCGGCGAACGGTTTCACGGCCGTCGCGCAGTGGACGGCCAACACCTACAACGCCGTGTTTAAAGTAGACGGCGCTGTGTACGAGACCGTCCCCACCGTGTTCGGTGAAGCGATTGCTCTTCCGGCCGACCCGGTCAAAGAAGGCTATACGTTCACCGGCTGGGGCACCATTCCCGAGGCAATGCCCGCCAATGATATTGAACTCAACGCGACATTCTCCGTCGACACCTATAACGCCGTATTCAAGGTTGACGACGCGGAATACGCGACCGTTCCGACCGCTTTCGGCGAAGCGATTGATCTTCCCGCCGACCCGGTCAAGGAAGGTTACACGTTTACCGGCTGGAATCCTGTTCCCGGCACGATGGGCGCCGCGGACGAAACCTTCATGGCCACGTTCTCCGTCAACACCTACAACGCGAACTTCGACGTCGACGGCGTTATCACAACCGTTCCGACCGAATTCGGCGCGGCGATCGCTGCTCCCGCCGACCCGGTCAAGGAAGGCTACACCTTCGCCGGCTGGGATCCTGTTCCCGGCAACATGGGCGCAGCCGACCAAACCTTCAACGCGCTGTTCACCATCAACACCTACAACGCCGTATTTATGGTTGACGGCGAGCAATTCGCGGTTGTACCGACCGTTTACGGCGCCACGATCGATCTGCCCGCAGATCCCACCAAAGACGGCTACAACTTCGTCGGCTGGGATCCGCTTCCCGGCACCATGGGCGCGGCTGACGAGACCTTCAACGCTGTTTTCGCGCCGATATCCGATATCCTTTCGGTGACCAACACCTCCGATTACCATGTCGGCACACGCACCGTGTTTACGGTGGTTGCCAAAGGCAGCCCGTCGAAAATTCAGTTTGCCCTGAAAGATAACCCGGCCTCGACTTGGACTTGGACCCGCAACCATGTGGATGTCCTTTCCATCACCCCGACCTTTATTGATTACGAAGACACCGGTGTTGTCGGCGATAACAACTGCGAGATTTGGGAAATTCGGATGACGGTTTACTATGTGTCTGCCGATTTCATGGCGCGCGCAAGGTATGTGGCCCCATTCAACAGCAATTACTGCTACTTCAGCGTTATATGCGCGAACTATGATTCACTGATTTATGAGATCGGTATTGACCGTGATGCCTTTGTCGGCGGAGCGACGTCGATCATTACCGTGAAGACCGGGCTTCAGGCGACAAAGATACGCTTCTACAACGAGGGCGGAACCCGTTCGTTTAATATCGCGACGACACCCTATCAGGATATCAACGGTTTCCGCTACTGGACCATATCAACCAGATTCAGCGCTCTTGGGGACAATGTCCTCAATGTGAAATCGTGCGGCACCGACGTCGTTTGGCATGAGTACGCGACGCCGCTTACCTTCACAATCTACAAAGACGAGCTTCCTGTCGATGTCGGCAGGGGAGTCATTTCCGTCAACATTAATCCGAACAGAGTTCTTATGGGTGAATCGGCCGATGTTACCGTTGTGACCGAGCTGAACTGCACCGAAATCCGTCTGGTCGACGCCGACGGTTTTGTTATGAAATATGACGCGCAAAGCGCGGCTTCCGTTGTCGACGCCGACGGCGTGCGTACATGGGTTGTCAGACCGGTGTTTAATACCGCCGGCGTCAACACCTATACCGTGAGCGCGAAGTACGGCTTAACAACCATCTACGATTCAACCTTGGGCTTTACGGTAACGGTTCTCTATTAATCCGGCCGGAGTTCCGGCAGGCAGCTTAACAGAAACACATCGGGGCGGGCATTCATGTCCGCCCCGATTGGTTTCAACAGGTTTTGCCGAACGGCCTAAATGACTGAATCCTCCTTTTTACGGGAAGCATAGTGTGATGCTTCCCCGGTTCTTTCACGGCGGTGGAGTTCATTAAAGATAGTTGTTGACAGGCTTCGGAAATTTGGATATCATAAAATGTGCTGAAAGTTCGCGGTTTAGGGTATATATTGTGAAATAACCTGTATGATGCGGGATGGGAAGTAAACGAAATGATAACCAACATTCTGGAATATTTGGAAAATTTGCCGACTGCCGTCGCGTCAAAAGACGCTTTTATTAGCGATGCAGGAAAAATCACCTTTTGCGAACTGGAACGAACGGCAAAAAGCATAGGCTCTTACCTGCATGGGTTCATTCCGGCGGGGAATGCTGTCGCTGTGCTGACTGAGAAAGATATAGTCGCGCCGGCGTGTTTTCTCGGTGTGGTTTATGCCGGGTGTTTCTATGTGCCGCTCGACGATCAGACGCCCGAGAACAGGCTCGCGGCCATACTGTCAACCGTTGAAGCCGGGGTAATCGTAACCGACAAAGCGAATGTCGCCCGTATTAAAAATATGCGGTATGACGGAACAATATTGTTTGTGGAGGATGCTGCCGAATACCCGGCGGATGAGGA
>DAITOC010000169.1:0-3645 GCA_036834305.1 Clostridiales bacterium | reverse complement strand
TTTGACACAATAGCCGGTTCGGATATCAACTATATCCATTCGGACAAAGCCGAAATCATCTCGGCCGCCATCGACGGGCTCGGCGGCTTGGATAAATCCCGCGTGCTTATGGCCGGCGACCGCAAGTTCGACATCGCCGGCGCGAAAACCGCCGGGGTGAAAAGCTGCGGGGTTCTTTACGGCTACGGGAGCCGGGCGGAGCTGGAGGAGGCCGGGGCGGAGTATTTGGTAAAAACACCGGGGGAGATTTTTGAGATTGTGAAAAGCTGATTGCCTGGTTAAAGAAGAAACGCTCCGGCGTGCGGCCGGAGCGTTCCTTCTATTTCATTCCTACTTACATAATGTAAAACAACATCATAAGTAATGTTCTGATGAGAAATAATAATACATCCAAACTTACCGGGCCGGTGGCCCAATAAGACTACCAATAAGCAGTATCAAAGCACCAATAAAAAGAACTATTCCGAGAGGTATTGAAACATAGACTAAAATTGAACGCTCATTGCTTTTCCTAAACAGCGATCAAACGGGAGAACGCGTCACTATTAGATATCTGTACCGCGATGCATTTCAAACAGGCCCCGGACCTCCGCAACGGATTCTACAAACAAAATGCCGTTACCCGGATTTTCCAGTTCAAGTTCTTGATACAAGTCACTCACTACTTTATCGATCAAGTCACTTGGCATAAGAATTATAACCAGTTCCTTTTCCGGTTCGATTTCCATACCGAATAATTTCGCGGTGAACTCCGAGCCGGTTCCCCGCCCGCGTATGATTGTACCGCCTTTGACGCCGGATTTGCGCGCAATATCCATGACATCTTCCGCCATGCCGCGATTGACAACAACCGTCAGTTTTTTAAACATACTTTCTTCCTCCGTCTCTTGCGCCATATTCCAGGCGCCCTGCTTATTGTTCAGGATCTGGCCTGCGGTTTTTACGGGCGTCGTATAGGCAATTCCATGGCCCGGTTTATGAAGCTGGAGCTCTTTGGTGAAAACATCCAGTATTTCTTTTGCTTTTTCTTTTTCAAGCAGGATGCTTATCATTTCCTTTTTTTGACTCTTAATCCCCAGCAAGTGTAAAGCAGCGCTTTTTACGGTGCCTTTGCCCAGTACGATTACCCCGCCGCGGATGTCTTTCTCTTTTTCGATACGGACAAACTTGTGACATTGGTTTTCATCTAAGATGAGTGTAATCATCAGAAACGGGTGTTCAACAGCCGTTTCTTTCATTTGTTTATCCATGATGACCTCCTATTGCTCACTTTTTGAAACAGCCGCCTTGGGCGCCTTGCGCAATTTGGCTTGATAGATTGCTCCCAGCAATTCGATTGACAGTATCGGCATCATGGCTACGATCGCTATCATACCAAACCCATCTGCCACCACATCGGCTGTCGGAACATGCGCAGCGACGCCCTGAACAAAGGCAAGGGAGAATGTGGCTGTCATAGGTCCCGAAGCCACACCTCCCGCATCAAAGGCCATACCCACAAACAAGTCCGGCACAAAGAAAGCCAATAAGGCGGCGAGACCAAACCCGGGCACCAAATACATCCAGAGTTGGATACCGGGTATGAGAATACGCAAGGCGGACATAAAGATGGACAGGCCAACGGCTATTGACAGAAAAATCAGAACCAAATTGCGTCTGACCGATCCTCCGGTGACATCTTCCACCTGATTGGTTAACACATGAACAGCCGGCTCGGCCAAAACAGTGGTGAGACCGAGCAGCAAAGCCACAAGAAGAACCGGAATCGTTGAATCCATTGCAGCAAGTTGTATTCCCAACCGGGTGCCCACCTCCATAAAACCGCCGTTTACGCCCAACAGAAATACGACAAGCCCCACATAAGTCAAGACGATGCCCCGGACAATATCGATTACCTTTCTTATTTTATATTTAAAGAAAAATATCTGAAATACGATATAGGCGATGATGATCGGCAGCAGTGTTCGGAGAGACTCCCACGCAATGTGAAACAGTTTGGAAACATATATGTCCAATAGATTGGCGGCGGCTATGCTTGCTTCCGGCAAAGCGCCGTTCAGTTTACCGGTTCTAAGAAAAAGACCGGTAATCAAAACTCCGAGAATCGCGCCTGTCGAAGAAATGCCTACCAAGCCAAAACTGTCAGCTTCACTCATCTTGCTGTCTTTTTTAAGAGCGGAGACCCCGGCGGCCATTGCCAGCATAAAAGGAACTGTAATCGCGCCTGTCGTAGCGCCGGAAGCATCAAACGCTATGGCCAGAAAATCGGATGATGAAAAGAATGACAGAATAAAAATCAAAGCATAGGCGCCCGTAAACACATATTTCAACCGGATATCCTTCAGGATACGCAGTATTCCGAGAGTCATCAACACTCCAATCCCGACGGAGACAGCCACTACCATCAAGGTGTTGTTAAACTGGCCCGAAGTCACGCTGTCTACCTGGTTGGCAAGAATGTGCAGATCCGGCTCCGCGAAGGAAATAAAAAAACCGAGAATCAAACTGACCGTAATGATCACCGCGTAGCTGTTTGAATGAGCGACGGTGTTTCCAACACCATGTCCAATCGGCTCAAGCCCCTGATCGATTCCGAACAAGAACAATGTCAGGCCGACAATTACCAGAGCGGAGCCAATGAGAAAAGCATACAGCATATTCGGTTCTAACGGGCTTATGGTAAAATGAAGTACCAGAACAATACATGTAATCGGCAATACCGCCGTCAGTACTTCTTTCAGTTTTTCAGTTAACTCATTCAAATAACATCACCCTGTGAAAGCAAATATCGTTCTGCTGTGTTTATGCGATAAAACCTTGTTTCTATTATTATCGGAGAAGAACAGACTTTGAATAGTATATCACGTAATGATAAAATTTTCAATAAAACAAAGGCTTACCGCTCGCCCACAACGGGTAATGCTGACTATTCCTCGCCTTGGTAAGAAGCCACAAAAATCGGCATAGCCGGCAACACATGCCAAACTATACCGATATTTTTCACGCCCTCAAACCGGAGCGTTCTTTTTTTGTCTGCTGCAGCCTTTAAGATACCCCGTTCATCACCATATCCGCGTACACCGGGTAATGGTCGGAGACGAATCGGCCGTCAACGCCTTCGGTGACGACGCGGTAGACAAGCGGCGTGGCTTTGCTGTTGACGAGGACGAAGTCGATGATGATTTTCGTCTGCTCCGCCGGCGGTTTGAACGCGTTGTAGGTCGTGTTGCTCATGGTGTCGGGCGCGAGGAACTTCGAGTCTTTCAGCAAGCCCGAAGTCAGCGTTTTGTAATTTGCCGAGTCTTCGCGAAAATTGAAGTCCCCCGTGCAGACGACGGGGATATCGAACTCGGCAGCTTTTGCCATGACCATCGCGAGGCCCTTTTGCCTGGCCATCTCGCCTTTGTTGTCGAGATGCGTGTTGATGTGGGCGTATTGCTCGCCGGTGAGTTTGTTTTGAAGGATGACCCAGGTGCAAACGCGAATGGAACCGGCGTCCCAGCCGAGCGAGGAAACATCCGGTATTTCGGACAGCCAAAAGGTGCCGGAGTCAACGACATCGTATTTGTTTTTCAAATAGAAAACCGGGCTGTAACCGCCGAGAAAAGGCACTTCGGTGCTCAGTTCGCCGACAGAGCCGTATTC
>DAITOC010000168.1:0-3647 GCA_036834305.1 Clostridiales bacterium | reverse complement strand
CGCGTCCAGCACGCGCTGCGCGGTTTTACCCCCGTCGAGCAACGCCAGATCCGTGCCGCGGCCGAAACCTTCCGTCCCAATCCGAAACTGGATACCGAAACGGTCCTTACCGAACTGGCCACAGGCGAGGCGCTCGTCTCCTGCCTGGACGCGGACGGCCGGCCCGGCATTGTCGAACGCGGCTATATTGTAACGCCGCAAAGCATGTTCGGCACCATCGACGACAGTCTGCGTGCGCAGCTCATCGCCGCTTCGCCCATGAACGGCAAATATAACAGGGAGATCGACCGCGAGTCCGCCTATGAAATCCTGACCGCAAAATATAAGCAGGAGATGGCGGCACAGCAGGCGCAGCAGGCTGCCGTTCAACAACAGAAAGAACTTGAACTGCAGCGAAAGGAATATGAACGGCAGCAAAAAGAGCAGGCTCGCCTGCAGCGGGAGCGCGATGCTGCCGCGCGCCGCGCTAACGGGGGAACAAGCCGCCGGAGCAGATCGTCGCTCGAGAAGATGGGCAACACTGCCCTCCATACCATCGGCAGGGAATTGGGCAGGTCTGTCGCCAGGGGATTATTCGGTTCACTGAAATGGTAAATCATGGTTTTATTTGAATAAGTTAAAAAACCCCGGCATGGCCGGGGTTTTTTAACTCAAAATGGCAACGGATCACCGGTTCTGTTGCCCCGCTGCGTTGCTGTTTTGCCGTTTACAGGCCGAGTTTCGCCTTAAGCTGCGCCAGTTCCTCATCGACGGCGACCGAGCCTTCGGGCGCGTATTTCTCCTCGAGGGAGGCCGCCTCATCCTTGGGCTGCTCGCTGAGTTCGGCCACCGCGTTGGCCTCGTCGAGCATCCTGTCGGCTTTTTCCTCCATGCGGCCGAACGCGCTCATCGCGCCTTCTGTCTTGCCGACGGAAGCGGTCGCCTCATTGATGGTCTGCTGCGTTTTCGCTACGGCAACCTTGGCTTTGATCATCTCGCGGCGCGCTTTGAGCGTCTCGATGTCTTTAGTCAGTTTGTCGTGCATCTGGCGCATTTTCACCGCGTTTTCATGTGCCTGCGCGTAGGCGGTCATTAAAGCGGCGCCGATGTTTTCATACTCCTGCTTTTTGGCGATGAAAACTTTCGCGTCGCCTTCGTTGCCGGCGAGCAGAGCTTTTTTCGAGAGGTCGGCGTACTTCTCCACTTGAGCCTGGTTTTCGTCGACAAGTCTCTTGGTGCGTGTTTCCTCCGCCATGACGCCGGCGGTGCTCTGCTTGACCTCTGCGAGGTCCTCCATCATATCGCGCAGGTACTGGTCGATCATCTTGGAGGGGTCCTCCATTTTATCGATGACCGCGTTGATGTTTGCCTTGATGATGTCCCCGAATCTGTCGAGAATTGACATGTGCGTTCCTCCGTTTCTTTCTTATGGTTTCGGTTGACTGTCTTCGTATTTCTTTGCCAGGTCCTCCACCTCGGCGTCGCCGAAGGTCGTCGGTGCCGGGTCGGGAGGCCGGGCTTGCTCCCCGTATTTCTCTTCGAGTTGAGTGGTTTGCGCGTCCTCAAAGGTTTCCAGCGGCGTATTAAGGATTGCCGCGGTTTGTTCCGCTTCGAGGTTCTTTTGCTTCTTGGCGTGCTTCCACCATAAGAAGCCGATCGCGGCGATACCTCCGGCGCCCAGGATGCCCAGCACCCAAATCAAAGCGTACCAGCCGGGTTTGGATACTTCCATGATCCGGTCGGCGGTCTCCTCAAATACCCTGGAAAAAAACTCATCGTAAGTCATGCCGGTGTCGTAGTAATAGCGCCCGAAGTAACCATCAAGAATTTCCGCAGCCTCTGCGTCTACGACGCTTTCCGCTTGGTCACCGACATAATAGCTGCATTGATAAGCTTCATCCTGCTCAAAATAGACCAACAGGAAATGGGCTTCGTCTTTGAACAGCTCGCCGTACCGTTCCCGCGCGAACTGCTCAAGTTGATAGCCGGTCGGGTTGGCCGAGCCGCCGACTTCGTCCACCATGTAAACATAGGGCTGCACACCCGTTTTTTCGTAGAAGTACTTCAGCCCTTTTTCAAGCTGCTTGCGGTCCTCCACCACGCCGATGGTATCGGTGTAGTAGCCGGTTTCTGTTACCGCCCCGGCGGGCAGCGCTTCGCGCGCCACCGTGGACCGCACAATATCACCGTCGCCTCCCGCGAGTTTCCATACGATAGCCAACAGGATAATCCCCGCGATGACCGCCGCAATAATGATCAGCGGTTTACCGCAGCCTTTTTGGGCCTGAGTCCCGGCAGAGGGAGGCGTGGAAGGTGTGCCGCCGCCCGCGGGTCCGCCCGGGTCGCCGCCCTCGAAGGGGCCGCCCGCCGGCGAAGTATTTCCGCCGCCGCGGCCCGACAGCGAACCGCCGAGCAGGCCGCCCAAAAAGCCGCTGCCGAAACCGCCGCCCGAGGAACCGCCGCTTGACCGGCCGAAAGACCGGCCGGAAGAACCGCTTGAGGAGCGGCCCGAAGAACTGCTTCCACCGAAAATGCTGCCGCCGCGGCTGCCGCCCGAAGAGGAACTGCCCCGGCTGCGTCCGCCACCGAAAGACCCGCTCCGGCCGCCGCCCGCGCGGCTTCCGCCCCCGCGGCTGCCGCCGCCGAATGAACCGCCTCTGCCCATCATCGCACCCCCATTAAGATAATCAAGTTATGCGTTTGAGCGATCAATTAAAAAATATCCTTTATCTTTCCGATGATGCCTCCTGCTTTATCGGCGGTCAATTTGGCTTTGACCGCATCGACGACGGGCTGAATCTTGTCTTCCGGCAAATCGATGCCAATCACTGATTCAACGGCTTTTACGGGGTCGTCTTCGAATTTCTTTGCGAAGTCTTTATCGCCCTTGATTTTGTCGAAAATCTCTTCTGCTTTTTTCTTCAAGTCCATTTTATTCCACCTCCTTTCCGTTCCATTATAACACAAATTTCAATTACTGCAATCATACGAATGGTATGCCGCCTGACAAAGCAGCATACCGGGGATTAATTTCATACGACCGAAATCCGCCGCTGCGTTGACAAATCAACTCACCGGACGGTATGATATCCATATCATAGAAAAAAGGAACGATTGCTTTGGCCTTTCGCAAAAAGAGAATCCTTCATTCTACACGCACGGCGGCGCTTGTTGCGATGCTGCTGTTCACGGTGTCTCTGTTCAACGGCTGTTCCGGCCTTTCCGGTTTGGGTGTTACGTCCGCCGTGACGGCAACGCAAACGGACAACGCAACATCCGCTCCCGATGCAACCGGCTCTTCCGCACCGGTTGCAACCGTACAAGCCCCCAATCCGGAAGGGACCTACACCGGCGCGGCGGATGTCGCGCTCTATATCCATACCTTCGGCAAACTGCCGCCCAATTACATCACCAAAACGCAGGCGCGCGCCCTCGGCTGGTCCGGCGGTTCACTCGAGCCCTACGCGCCGGGCAAATGCATCGGGGGCGACCGTTTCGGCAACTTTGAGGGACTGCTTCCCGCCGCACCGGGCCGGGTCTATACCGAGTGCGACATCGGCACGCTCGGAGCGGGCGACAGGGGCTCCGAGCGCCTCGTTTTCTCCGACGACGGGCTTATTTATTATACCCGGGACCATTATCAAAGCTTCACCATGCTTTATGACGGG
>DAITOC010000167.1:0-3671 GCA_036834305.1 Clostridiales bacterium | reverse complement strand
CCGTGTCGTCGCGCTCGGGTCGGAAAACCGCGAAGGCACTCTGACGGTCATCGGCGCCGTGTCCCCGCCCGGCGGCGATATTTCGGAGCCCGTTTCACAGGCGACTTTACGCATCGTGAAAGTGTTTTGGGGCCTTGACGCTGCCCTGGCTTACAAACGCCATTTCCCGGCGATCAACTGGCTGACGAGCTATTCCCTGTATGCCGATTCGCTCGGGTCCTGGTTCGATGACAACGTGTCGAAGGATTGGACAACACTGCGGGGCAGGCTGCTCGCCCTCCTTTCGGAAGAGGCGGCGCTTGACGAAATTGTCAAACTCGTGGGAATGGACGCCCTTTCCGCGCCTGACCGCTTAAAAATGGAAGCGGCCCGCTCCATTCGGGAAGATTTTTTGCACCAGCTTGCTTTTCATGAAACGGACACCTACACCTCCCTGAAAAAGCAGTACTTTATGATGAAACTGGTTATCGAGTTTTATGACCTCGCGCAGGAAACCCTCGACCGGGGCGCGGAAGTCAACGACATTATCCGGCTGCCTTCAAGGGAAGCGATCGGCCGTTTCAAGTATCTGGCCGAAAAAGAGGCGGAAACGGAATACGGCCATGTCCGCGCGAGGCTTGCGGAAGAGCTGCGGACGGCCTTGGAGAGAAAGGGTGAGTATTGATGCCGATTGATTACAGGACTATTCAGGAGGTTTCCGGGCCCCTGATGCTCGTGCGCGATGTGGAAGAAGTCGCATACAACGAACTCGGTGAAATCGAGCTTGCCAACGGCGAAAAGCGCCGTTGCCGCGTTTTGGAGATTGACGGTTCCAATGTTCTCGTGCAGCTTTTTGAAAGCTCGGCAGGCATCAACCTTGCCAACAGCAAAGTCCGTTTTTTGGGCAGGCAAATGGAGCTTGGCGTATCTTTGGATATGCTCGGCCGGGTGTTTGACGGCCTTGGCCGGCCGATTGACGGCGGGCCGGAAATCATTCCGGAATTAAGGCTCGATATCAACGGCTCGCCGATAAACCCTTCCGCCCGCAACTATCCGCAGGAGTTTATACAAACCGGTGTTTCGGCGGTCGACGGTTTGAATACGCTCGTAAGGGGCCAGAAACTGCCGATCTTTTCGGGTTCGGGCCTGCCTCACGCGCGGCTCGCCGCGCAGATTGCCGGGCAATCCAAAGTCAGGGGAGCGGACGAGAGATTCGCGGTGGTTTTCGCGGCCATCGGCATAACGTTTGAGGAAGCGAACTTTTTCGTTGAAAGCTTTCGACAGACCGGGGCGATTGACCGGACGGTTATGTTTTCAAACCTGGCCAACGACCCGGCCATTGAAAGAATCGCCACGCCGCGCATGGCGCTGACCGCGGCCGAATACCTCGCGTTTCACAAGGGCATGCATGTCCTGGTCATATTGACGGATATTACGAACTACGCGGACGCCCTTCGGGAGGTGTCAGCGGCGCGAAAAGAAGTGCCGGGCAGAAGGGGTTACCCCGGTTATATGTACACCGACCTGGCGTCCGTCTACGAACGCGCGGGCAGGCAAAAAGGAAAGGACGGAAGCATTACCCTCATACCGATTTTGACCATGCCCGAAGACGACAAGACCCACCCCATCCCGGACTTGACAGGGTATATTACGGAAGGCCAAATCATATTGAGCAGGGAGTTGTTCCGCAAAGGGGTATTCCCGCCGATTGATGTTCTTCCGTCCCTTTCACGGTTAAAAGACAAAGGAATCGGCGAAGGCAAAACACGAAAAGACCATTCCGACACGATGAATCAGCTGTTTTCGGCTTACGCGAGGGGCAAAGACGCCAAGGAGCTGATGGTGATTCTCGGCGAAGCCGCGCTTACCGATATGGACAAACTGTACGCGAAATTCGCCGGGGAATTCGAATCACGCTATGTCGCGCAGGGGTTTGAAAAAAACCGCCCGATTGAGGAAACCCTCGATATCGGCTGGCAGCTG
The DNA here is from genome assembly GCA_036834305.1 of Clostridiales bacterium. GTDB lineage: Bacteria > Bacillota > Clostridia > Oscillospirales > Acutalibacteraceae > UBA1447. The sequence continues at coordinate 1,709 of DAITOC010000167.1, read as the reverse complement.
CTCAGAATCCTGCCGAGGAGTGAACTCAAAAGAATCAGCGACGAGCTGATTGACGAATACTACGGCGAATCGTGAGATGATGATATGGCAATCATGAGCGTCAACCCGACCCGCATGGAACTGACAAACTTAAAACGAAAGCTTTTAACCGCCCGCAGAGGCCATAAACTGCTCAAGGATAAACGCGACGAATTGATGCGGCGTTTTTTGGAACTTGTCCGTGAAAACAAGGCGCTCCGCCGCACTGTCGAGGAAGGAATCCGGCAGTCAAACCGGCATATGGCGACGGCGCGTTCGGTGATGGGCGACAAAATGCTCGATGTCGCTTTAATGATACCAAAGCAGGAAATCAGCCTGGATATCGAAAACAAGAATATCATGAGCGTCATTGTACCGAAATTCCATATCCAATACAAACTTCCCGATGAAGGAGATATCTTCTCCTACGGTTTCGCTTTTACATCCGCGGATTTGGATATCGCCGTCAAATCCTATTACGATATTGTCCCGGTTATGATGCGGCTGGCCGAAGTGGAAAAATCCTGCCAGCTGATGGCGGCCGAGATTGAAAAAACACGCAGAAGGGTCAACGCCCTTGAGCATGTGATGATACCGCAGTATGAAGAAACGATTCGTTATATAACCATGAAGCTTGAAGAAAACGAGCGGGGCTCTATAACTAGGCTAATGAAAGTCAAGGACTTAATGTTGGCCAAAGCCCACCATTACGAGTAGAAACCGCCAACAAAGTGTTTTTTTGAAATTATAAAAAACCCCGCAAGGCTGCGTCGAAACGCCTTGCGGGGTTTTTCGTGATAACCACTACATGTTGTGGAGACCGCATTTTTTACAACGATTGTCCGAAAATAAATTAAAATTACCTGAAAAAACTATTGATTTAATAGTTGATAGTGCTTATAATAGGGTAGAAGTGGTGCCGAAAGGTGCAATAAGGGGAAAATCGCATCGAATGAAGCCGAAAAGGAGGGGATGGGCTTGCCGCTGTTCATGGGCCAGTATAAACACAATTTAGACCAAAAAAACCGTCTTTTCATCCCCGCGAAGCTTCGGGAGGGTCTTGGCGACAGCTTTATCTTGTGTATGCCCCCCAACGGCGACAAGTGCCTTTTCGCCTACACGATGAAGGATTGGGAGGAACTCTCCGACCGCATCAACGACCAGCCCAAAAGCCGCCAGCTCACTATGCAGCAGCGGTTCACCTATTATAACATCGACACCGTCGAGGCGGACAAGCAGGGGAGAATCACAATCAAAACCAACTTCTGCGATTTCGCCGGCCTCGATAAAGACGTGTTTATCCTCGGCGCGGGGCGCCGCGTCGAATTCTGGAACCCGGCGCTGTGGGACGAAATGGTGGAAACCGCGAAAGAAAACGGAGAGTACACGACCTTCGACCTACCGTATTAAGGAGCCGCCATGGAGTTCAGCCATATACCGGTGCTTTTTCACGAAGCGCTCGACGCTCTCAATATCCAACCCGAACGCGTATATGTCGACTGCACGGCCGGGGGCGGCGGACACGCGGCGGCCATTGCCGAAAAACTGAACGCGGGCACCCTGATTGCCATAGACCGCGACCCCGAAGCGATTGAAACACTCAACCGAAGGTTTGCCGGCGACAAACATATAATCGCAGTGAAAGAGAATTTTGTCAATATACGGTCCATACTCCGGCAAAACGGCTTTGA
>DAITOC010000166.1:0-3698 GCA_036834305.1 Clostridiales bacterium | reverse complement strand
TGTTGCCTGTTCTGACACCCGCCGCGATACCGGGGCTCACAATCGGATGTCTGTTGGGCAACATCGGCAGCCCGCTGGGTATCGTTGATATATTTTGCGGCACATTCGCCACCTTCACCGCTTCGGTCATCACAAGGTCTTTGCGCAGCATTCGAGTAAAAAGAATCCCCGTTTTGTCGGCTCTCGCTCCCGTGGTGATAAATGGCCTGGTCATCGGGCTGGAAATCACCTTCCTGATGTCGAAAAGAAAAGATTTCTTAACCTTCGTCGTGGCCGCGGGTTGGGTAGCGCTCGGGGAACTTGCCATGTGTTTCGCTTTGGGGCTGCCGCTCACCATGGCTTTGCAAAAAAGAGGTTTGCCGTTCAGCCGTTTGCCGTGAAGACATCTGCCTTGACAGCAGGCACAGCATTTATGAAGGTTACCATATGAACGCAGAGCAACCGGCGGTCGACAATTTAGAGTGTGGAGTTGAATAAACAGCCCCCTCCGTTTCGGAAGGGGCTGTCTGTATTGAACGATTATTCGGCTTTTTTCGCATCGGGTTCGTACATTTCCTTTAGTTTCACCAGAAGCCTGTATTTCTCTTCCGCGTCTTTTTCGGAGCGTTCGAACAGGGTTTCCGCTCTGTCGGGGAACGCGCGAAGCAGCGAGGAGTAGCGCACCTCGTTCATGATAAAGTTGCGGTAGCTCTCCGACGGGGCCTTACTGTCGAGTGAGAACGGGTTTTTGCCTTCTTTCGCGAGCCTCGGGTCGAAGCGGAAGTTGTGCCAGTAGCCGGCGGCGACGGCCGCCTTTTCCTCGGTGATGTTCAGGCCCATACCGCCCTTGATGCCGTGGTTGATACAGGGCGCATAGGCGATGATAATCGACGGGCCGTTGTAGCTTTCGGCCTCCGTGAATGCCCTGATGCATTGGTTGTAATCCGCGCCCATGGCGACCTGCGCGACATAGACATAGCCGTAGCTCATCGCGATTTGCGCGAGGTCCTTTTTCTTGACGGTCTTGCCGGCGGCGGCGAACTTCGCGACCGCGCCGGTCGGCGTCGATTTCGATGCCTGGCCGCCGGTGTTCGAATAGACTTCCGTATCGAAAACGAGAATGTTGACGTTTTCGTTCTGGGCGATGACATGGTCGAGGCCGCCGAAGCCGATGTCGTATGCCCAGCCGTCGCCGCCGAACACCCATATGGATTTCTTGGCGAGGTAGTCCGCGTCGGTGAGTATCGTTTTCGCCGCATCCTTGCAGCAATCCTGCTTCATGTTCGCCGCGCGGAGAGTTTTGAGCAGCGCGTCGGAAGCCACCGCGTTGGCCTTGCTGTCTTCCTTGGTGTCGAGCCACGCCTTCGCCGCTTCAGCGATTTCAGCGGGCATATCCTTGCAGTCGGCAAGCGCCTGAACGCTTTCGGCAAGGCGGTCGCGGATTTGGTTGTTGGCGAGCATCATGCCGAAGCCATATTCCGCGTTATCCTCAAACAGGGAGTTCGCCCAAGCCGGGCCTTTGCCCTGTTTGTTGACGGTGTAAGGCGTGCTCGGCGCGGAACCGCCCCAAATGGAGGAACAGCCCGTCGCGTTGGCGATATACATTCTGTCGCCGAAGAGCTGTGTCGCGAGTTTCGCGTAAGGCGTTTCGCCGCAGCCGGCGCAAGCGCCCGAATACTCGAGCAGAGGCACTTTGAACTGGCTGCCCTTGACGGTATTCTCTTTGAATTTCTCACCGACTTCGGCCTTTTCGGGCAGCGAGTGCGCGAAGTTGAAGTTGATCTGTTCTTTCAACTGGGAGGCCAGCGGGTTCATCACAAGCGCTTTGTTGCCCTTCATGCCGGGGCACACATTCGCGCAGGAACCGCAGCCGGTGCAGTCAAGGGACGAAACGCAAATGGCGAATTGATGGCCGGGTAAACCGGTCATGGGTTTCGTCTTCATGCCTTCGGGCGCTTCGGCGGCTTCCTTATCCGTCAGAGCGAACGGACGGATAACCGCGTGCGGGCAGACATAGGAGCAGAAGTTGCATTGAATGCAGTTTTCGGGTACCCAGGTGGGGACATCGACGGCGATGCCGCGCTTTTCAAAGGCGGAGGAGCCCTGCGGGAAGGTTCCGTCCGCTGTTTTTTCAAAGGTGGATACGGGGAGCGAATCGCCCTGCTGCCGGCTGACCGGGTCGAGGACTTCCTGGACAAAGCTCCGCATGTCTTTGCGTTCGGTATCAACGAGCGTCTCTTGCGGGACGTCGACGGCCTTCGCCCATTCGGCGGGCACGGCGACCTTAACAGCGCCGTTAAAGCCGCGATCAATCGCGGCATGGTTCATGGCGACAATCTTCTCGCCTTTGGCCGAGAAGGACTTTGTCGCCGCGTCCTTCATAAGTTTCACGATTTTATCGCCTTTGATAATGCCGGTGAGTTTAAAGAAGGATGCTTGGAGGATTGTGTTGACACGGCCGCCGAGGCCGAGTTCTTTGGCGATGCCCGTGGCGTCAATCGTGTATAAGCTAATGTTATTTTTAACTATATAACGCTTCATGGAAGCCGGCAGTTCTTTGTCAAGTTCTTGAGGAGTCCAGGAACAGTTGAGCAGGAAAACGCCGCCCGCTTTGAGATCCTCGACTATTTTATACTTGTCGACATAGGACGGGTTGTGGCAAGCGACAAAGTCGGCTTTGTTGATATAGTAGGTGGATTTTATAGCCTGCTTGCCGAAGCGAAGGTGCGAAATCGTGACGCCGCCCGATTTTTTTGAGTCGTATGCGAAATAGCCCTGGGCGTACATATCGGTGTTGTCGCCGATAATCTTGATGGAATTCTGGTTCGCGCCGACGGTGCCGTCCGCCCCGAGGCCCCAGAATTTGCATGAATAGGTGCCCTTCGGGGTGGTATCCGGATTTTCCTTGACTTTCAGCGAAAGGTTCGTGACGTCGTCCTCGATAGCGATGGTGAAGCGTTTCTTCGGGCGCGAAGCGTCCATGTTGCGGTAAACGGAGATAATATGGCTCGGATTGGTATCCTTCGAGCCGAGTCCGTAACGGCCGCCGTAAACCGGGACTTTCTCAAACTTCGTGTCTTTCAGAGCGGCGACAACGTCGAGGTAAAGCGGTTCACCGAGCGAACCGGGCTCTTTGGTGCGGTCGAGGACGGAGATGCTCTTGACGGTCGCGGGCATCACCGACAGCAGATGCTTGACCGAGAACGGCCTGTAAAGGCGGACTTTGATCAAGCCGACTTTTTCGCCTTTCGCGTTGAGGTAGTCGATGGTTTCCTCAATCGTGTCGCAGACGGAGCCCATGGCGACGATCACTTTTTCGGCGTTCTTCGCTCCGTAATAGTTGAACAGTTTGTATTTGGTGCCGATACGGCGGTTGATGTCGTTGAGATACTCTTCCGTAACCTTGACGACTTCCGTGTAATACGGATTGCAAGCCTCGCGGGCCTGGAAGAAAATGTCCGGGTTTTGAGCGGAGCCGCGCAGCACGGGATGCTCGGGGTTCAGAGAGCGGCGGCGGAACGCGTTGACGGCGTCCATATCAACCATTTCGGCCAGTTCGTTATAGTCCCATACTTTGATTTTTTGAATTTCATGCGAAGTCCGGAAGCCGTCAAAGAAATGCAGGAACGGAACGCGGCTTTTGATCGCCGAAAGATGGGCGGCGGCGCCCAGGTCCATGACCTCCTGCACATTGCCGGAACAGAGCATGGCGTAGCCCG
>DAITOC010000165.1:0-3719 GCA_036834305.1 Clostridiales bacterium | reverse complement strand
GTATGTCTCCATACCGCGGGCTGCCGGTCGATTTAAACTTATAACCGGCCTAATGGATTCAAGCACCTCAACGGCTGCCTGAACAAACTCCGGCTCCGCGGCGTTTTTTTGCGCCGGCAAAGCGCCTGTTCGGCAACGACCTGTTATTTGCCTTGCTTTATTGACTTTTTAGTGTTTTGATAATACTATGGATGGGACAAAATCCGCCGGCGGGAAGTGATTCGTTGGAAGACTACGCGAGCATCGCGCGCTATATACTGCCATTGCTGGCCGCGGCCGCCCTCGGCATGGCCTTTCGGTCGCTGTTTTTCAATATACCGGCGGCGGGCACACCGGCGTATTTGCTCAACTCCGCCAACGGCGACACAATTTCTCTGAAAAACTGGGAAACCTCTATCGGTAGAAGCAAAACCTGCGACATTGTCCTCAACTATGAAACGGTGTCGCGCTCGCACGCCGTAATCGCCCGAAGAAAAAAAGGCTGGATTCTCACGGACACCCGCTCGTCGACGGGAACCTATATCAACGGCGGGAGGATAAACAAGAAAGCGTTTTTAATCGACGGGGATATCATCACTTTCGGCGGCGTTAGCCTGGTGTTTAAGTTTGAACCCACAAAATGAGACGGGAGATTATCACCTGATGGAAAAACTCACGCTATCCAACGGCTTCCGGGTTATGCTCGAGGAAATCGACCGGGCCAGAAGCTGCTCCATGGGCGTATGGATAGGCAGCGGTTCACGGTTTGAAACACCGGAAACCGCCGGCATATCGCATTTTATCGAGCATATGCTCTTTAAAGGCACCGAAAGCCGAAGCGCCGCGGATATCGCCGGGCAAATTGACGAAATCGGCGGCACCCTCAACGCGTACACCTCCAAGGAATATACCTGCGTTTATGTCCGAAGCCTGACCGACCATGTCCGCAAAGCGTTCGACATCATCGGGGATATGCTGACGGCTCCGAGGCTGAACGAATCGGATATCGAGACGGAGAAGGGCGTTATCAAAGAAGAAATCGCCATGTATGAGGACAGCCCGGAAGACCTTTGCATGGATATGCTGTACGAAGGCGTTTGGGACGGCGATATGCTCGGCAGCAATATTTTGGGCAGCCGCGCCACCGTCAGCGCCATGACCGGCGGTTCCGTGAGAAAGCACCTGGCGGATTTCTATGTGCCCGAACGCATGGTCGCGGCTTTTTGCGGCCGGTTTGACAGAACCCGGGTCATCGAAGACTGCGAGCGTTTTTTCGGTTCGATGAAACCGACCGGCAACCCGCTGAAGGCCGAGCCGGCCGCGTACCGGCCATGTGTCAAAACCTGTAAAAAAGATTTCGAGCAGACGCAGATTTCCCTCGGGCTGCCCGGATTCTCCTCGACCGACGAAAAGCGTTACGCGGTGCAACTGCTGTGTTCCATACTCGGCGCCTCCTCCTCCTCGCGCCTTTTTCAGCGGCTCCGGGAGGATTTGGGGCTGGTTTACTCCATCGAGGCGTTTAACATGCCCTATCTCGGCTCCGGCCTCGCGGGCGTTTCCATGGGCCTTTCCCCGAAATCGGAAAAGAAAGCGCTTGACGAAACGCTCAAAATCATGAGCGGTATCGCGGACAGCGTGACCGAAAAAGAGTTGTCAAGGGCGCAGGAACAGGCCGCCGCCTCGCTGGTGATGGGATTCGAATCGAACGCGGCGAGAGCGGTCAGAATGGGCCGCTGCGAATTGCTTTACGGCGAAGTCACCGATGAGGACAGCATCATTGAGAGTATCCGAAGCGTAACCCTCGAGCAAGTCTCCGAAATCGCCCGGAACCTGATGGATTTCAATCAATTGTCCCTTTGTGTCGTCGGGCGGATCGGCAAAAACAAAAATTACGGCGATGTTGTAAGCGCGGCGAAAACTATGTTATAATTCATTATTAAGGGTTGCGGCCTGCTTTCCGGCTGCCAAAAGCCTGCATTCAGCTTCGTGATAAAGGTGAAAGACATGTCAAATTTGAAAGACGCCAAAAGAATCGTTTTTAAGGTCGGCACATCAACGCTTACATACGAAACGGGCAAGGCGAACATCCGCCGGATGAGCGCGCTCGCCGCCGTTTTGTCCGACTTGCGCAACGCCGGGCGCGAAGTGGTGCTCGTGACCTCGGGCGCCATCAGCGTCGGTGTCGGCAAGCTCGGTTTGAAAAAGCGGCCGTCCGACATGCCGAGCCGCCAGGCGGCGGCAACGGTGGGCCAGTGCGAGCTGATGTTCATGTACGACAAACTCTTCGGGGAATATGGCAATATAACGGGCCAGCTGCTGATAACGCGCAGCGACATTGAAAACGGCGAGCGAAGGCAAAACCTTGTCAATACTTTTGAGAAGCTGTTTGAATACGGCGCCATCCCGGTTGTGAATGAAAACGACAGCGTCGCCGTCGAGGAAATCGTCTACGGCGACAACGACAGTTTGTCGGCGAATGTCGCGAAACTCGTCAATGCCGACGCTTTGATTATATTGTCGGATATCGACGGCCTTTTCAGCGGCAACCCGAGGGAAGACGAGGACGCGACGCTCATCACCGTTGTGGAAGACATCAACGAGGAAATCCTCGCTCTCGCCGGGCCGGTCGGTTCGAGGCGGGGCACCGGCGGGATGGTGACCAAACTGCAGGCCGCCAGGCTCGCGACGCAAGCGGGCATCGACACCGTGGTGATGAACGGCACCGATCCCTCGGACATTTACAAGCTCCTTGACGGCCGGCAAACGGGGACTTTCTTTAAAGCGCGCCGTTGAAGCGAACGGCGCCGTGAAAACACGGGAGGTTACGGAATGACTGACATTGCGCAAATGGGGAAACGCGCCGCGGAAGCGGAGCGGATTTTGGCCTGCGCGGGCGGCCATGTAAAAAACAACGCGCTTGAGAATATCGCCGCGGCGCTGACCGAAAACAAGGCAGCCATACTCGCGGCAAACGCTGTTGACCTCGAAAGCGGTAAGGCCGCGGGCTTGTCCCCTTCCCTCATCGACAGGCTCGCCCTGAGCGAAAAACGAATCGAGTCGATGGCGGACGGCGTGCGGCAAATCGTCTTAATGGACGACCCGGTCGGGAGAATCCTGTCGGGGTCGACCCGGCCCAACGGCCTGAAAATTCAAAAGGTCAGCGTGCCTCTCGGCGTCATCGCCGTTATTTACGAAGCGCGCCCGAATGTCAGCTCCGACGCGGCCGCGCTGTGCCTGAAAGCGGGGAACGCGGTGATTCTCCGGGGTGGCAAAGAAGCCATACACTCAAACAAAGCGATTGCCGGACTGATGCGCGGCGCCGTCGAAAAAGCCGGCCTGCCCGCCGACTGCGTACAACTCGTCGAGGACACCTCGCGAGAGAGCGCGGCGGCTTTGATGCGCCTGAACGACTATGTGGATGTCCTGATTCCGCGCGGCGGAGCGGGGCTGATACGCGCGGTAATGGAAAACTCGACCGTGCCGGTCATCGAAACCGGCGTCGGCAACTGCCATGTGTATATCGACCGGTCGGCGGATATCGAAATGGCGGCAGAAATTGTATTCAACGCCAAAACATCCCGGCCTTCCGTGTGCAACGCGTGCGAAAGCCTGCTTGTCCACAAAGACATTGCCGAAGCCGCCCTGAAAGCGGTTAAAGCCGCTCTTGACGCGAAGGCGGTGGAAATCCGGGGCGACGAAGCCGTACGGGCCATTTTGCCCGGTGTGAAACCCGCGGTTGA
>DAITOC010000164.1:0-3732 GCA_036834305.1 Clostridiales bacterium | reverse complement strand
CCGCTTTCCGGCAATAAGTTAATGACAGAGCCGAAAAACTTCCATACTGAGGAACTCGAAGGCGTATACGCGAAAAGCAAGGCAGTCGCCTCTCAATTCGTGCTTGACAGCAAAACAGAAAGTTTTGAGCCCGTCATCATTCTTCCGAGCGCCTGCATAGGCCCCTACGATTACAAGGTTTCAGCCGCCGGGGCGATGGTCCGGCTTTGCATGAAGGGGATTATGCGCGTTTCTCTGGGTTTCGGCGCCTACAATTTCGTCGATGTCCGCGATGTGGCGGCAGGCATGATCGGCGCGGCGGAAAAAGGCAGGGCGGGGGAGTGTTACTTTTTGACCGGGGAGGTCCTGACCGCCGATGAGATTATCCGCCTCCTTTCCGAACTGTGCGGCTACAAAGCGCCGGGAATCAGAACGCCCTATTGGCTCGCGAGCCTGGCCGCTCCCGCCGCGGCCTTCTACAGCCGGGTTTCCGGCAGCACACCTTTGCTGACTCCCCTCGCGTTACGGATTCTCCGTTACAACTGTAATTTCAGCTGCGCGAAAGCGGAAAGGGAACTCAATTACAGTTTTATGCCTGTGCGGCAGTCTTTTTCGGACATGATTGACTGGATAGAGGAAAATGAAGGCGGCGCGAGGCGGCGGAAGAAGGCATAGGGAGAAAAGCGCCGTTTCCTCATGGAATTGATTGTTTAACCACTTTCGGTCTGCTATACTTATTATCAAATAATGAAGCGAGGTGCCGGATGGACGACAACGGAAACAACAAACCGCAAGGGCTGAAAATCGATAAAAAGACCATCATCCCGATAACAGCGCTTTTGTTCGGCATTATGGTTTTTGTCGGCATACTGACTCAGGTGGTTCCCCGGGGAGAATACCGGCTCGACGCAAACGGCTCGATTATCGACGGTACATATACGCTTATCGAAGGCGGCAAACTGCCTTTCTGGCGTGTTTTCACCGCTCCCGTTGAGGTGTTCGGTTCAAGCGAAGCCCTTTTCGGTATCGCGATTATTCTTTTTATTGTTCTTATCGGCGGTACCTTCATGATTCTTGACAGGAGCCGCGTTCTCAAATACATCATGAGTTCGATTGTCAAGCGGTACGCCGCGAAAAAATACAAACTCCTGGCCATCATCGTGTTTGTCTGCATGGCCCTGGCGTCGACCATCGGCATATTGGAAGAAAGCATCACGCTCGTGCCTTTGGCTGTGGCGATATCGCTCGCCCTCGGCTGGGACTCGTTCGTCGGCTTGGGCATCAGCCTGATATCCATCGCCTTCGGTTTCACCGCCGCGACATTCAACCCGTTTAATGTCGGCGTTGTACAGGGCCTCGCGGGTATACCGATGTTTTCGGGCCTGTGGTTCCGTGTTCTGGTTTTTGCCGCCGTCTATTTGTCCCTGACCGGTTACCTGATATTGTACGCAAAAAAAATTGAAAAAAACCCTCAAAAGTCTTTGGCTTACAAAAACGATTTGGATTTACGCGAGCGGTTCGGAACCGCCCTGAAAGACGAGGAGGCGGTTCTCGCCAATCCGTCTCTCAAAAAGGCCACGGCCACGTTTGTCGGCTGTGTTCTAAGCGTGTTCGCTGTTTCCTTCGTAAGCCTGTTCTTAACAAAAGCGGGCGTCGTGCCCGAAAGCCTGCAGATGATCGTCAGCAACCTGCCGCTGGCTTCCATGGCGATTCTGTTCACGGCGGGCGGCATAGCGGCGGGGAAAACCGCCGGTATGAGCGAAAAAACGCTGCTGCGTACATTCGGCGAGGGCGCCAAAGCCATTGCGCCGTGCGCGCCGATGATCATTTTTGTCATGAGTATCACCTACCTGCTCAAGCAGGGAAAAATTATCCACACGATCCTGTACCATACCTACAATCTCATTGACGACTTGTCACCCGCGACATCCCTCCTGCTCATTTTCCTCTTTATCATCCTTCTCGAGTTTTTCATCGGCAGCAGCACCGCCAAAGCGTTTTTGATTATTCCTATCGTGATACAGTTGGCCGTTCTGCTGGGCATCACCAAACAGACGGTCGTCATCGCGTATTCCCTCAGCGACGGCTTCTGCAATCTCCTGTACCCGACAAGCGGCATCATGATTATCGCTATCGGAATCGTCAATATATCGTACGGCAAGTTTTTGCGGTGGTCGTGGAAACTGTTCGCCGTGGAGCTGATTGTTTCGGTGTCTATGCTGATGTTAGCCCTTGCGATCGGTTATTAAAAAAGCAAAAAAGCAGCCCGCCGGCCGGCGGGCTGCTTTTTTGCGTCGACTAAACTTTGGCCGTTTCGTCGGTTTCGCTGCCGGCTTCGGCCTTCTCTTCATCCGCGGCTTCCGCGCCCTCAGCAGTTTGCTCGGCCTCTTCCTTTTCGGCCGCGGTATTGCTCGGGCGAATCGTGTTGATGTCAATGCCGGCTTCTATCGCGGCGAAGTATTCCTCGGAGGGAATGCCGCTGATGTAGGTTTGTTTGTATTTCACATCAATGCCGACTTTCGCGATCACGGCGTTGATGGCTATGGTCAGCACAAAAGCCGCCGCCAAAACATACACGCCGAACGAAAGACTGCCGTTGTAAGTTCCGGGAAAAAGCCCCGCGAACTGTGTGTTGTATTGTGTGAACAGATATGTCGCGCCCACTGTTAAAGCGAGGCCGAATGAGCTCAATGTGATATTTCTGCGTATGCCCAGCGGCGAGCAGGAGAGGAAAAGCAGTATCAAGCTCAACAGCGCGAAAACGCAGGTTAAGAGCATGCAGGCCAACGCGGCAAAGAACAGCGTAAACGCTTTCCCGACAATATCGGAACCCATCATCGCGAACAGGCCGCCGAAATCCATGCTTGACACTTCCGTAAACAGCGTGATGGCGTTAAGGGTGGCTTTCTTGTCGATGTACGGCGCGGTGAGCGCGACCTTCGCCCACGGGAGGAACAGGCAGGCTATGGGAAGAACCGTCAGGACGATTCTCACAATAGCGAATTTCGAACCGGTAAAGGATGCTTTCACCCGGTCAACCTTCTTTTGGAAATGGGCATGTTCGGATTCGGCCTTGTCGGCGTCGGCAAGCAAACGCTCCTCCATGCCGTAATACACGAGATTGATACCGCATTTCGGGCAGTTCGGCCGCCAATCCGTGAGTTTCAATTTATAGTCGCACTTTGGACAATTCGCCATATATCTTCCTCCATAGTTTTGATGAAGAAGCCATGCTCCCAATCATATTAGCATAACGGATATTTAAAAGCAAGACGAATTCATAAATTAAGCGCCCGGCCGCGGGGAACTACCTGGTAGCGTCAACCGAAAGTTTTTCCCTTCGTTCGGCCAGATCATCGAGCATCTTTTTTTGTTTGTCGCCAACCAAATCATAAAAAAACAAGGGGATAATCGAGAAGGAACCCAGCAGTGTCGGAACGATCGTATTCATGGCGAATATCCGGAATTTCACCGTGTCTGTCTGAGGAATAATCGCGTCGGTATGCGACGTCTTATACCCGATGAAGGATATCAGTAAAGCACCCAAGGACCGGGAGATAGCCCCGTTGAACTTGCCGATTAAGGTCAGCACCGAAAAACTCATGCCCTCCGAACGCTGGCCCGTTGTCCACTCCATATAATCCACGGAGTCCGCGATCATCTCCGTGGGCACGACGGAATTAACGCCGCTGAAGAAGGAAGACAGCGAGCTTCGCAGCATCATCAGCGGAATCATAAAGCGGATATCTGTGT
>DAITOC010000163.1:0-3746 GCA_036834305.1 Clostridiales bacterium | reverse complement strand
ATAAGCTCCTTTTTCAAAGAGATACCGCTTGACTCTGGTTATCAGCGTATCGGTGTATTCGACATCGTCGGGATGAGAAAGAAGGCCGACGCGTTTGTCAAGAAGCAGAATATTGTCATCTTCGTATAAAATGTCAAGCTTTTTGGAGGCATGCAGAAAGTCAAAGCGCCCGGCCGGCTTATCAAAAAACTCGTCGCCGATATACATGTCCACGGTGTCGCCTTCGTTGAGCTTCGCCGATATCTGCGAGCGTTTGCCGTTGACCTTGATTCTCTTAAGGCGAATGTATTTGTACAAAAGCGCCGCCGGAAGGTTTGGAAAGCTCTTTGAAAGAAACTTGTCAAGCCGTTGGTTTGCGTCGTTGGATTGAATAATGATGCTTTTCAAAACGATGCCTCATTTTATGTTTATTAAAATATGGTATAGTATACCATAAATGTGTCCTATGCAAAAGGTTGAAAACAGTGTATAATATTGACAATATTTTACGGGGGTACGGGAATGATAAGCGAAAAAAGAGTCGTGGAAGTGTTGAAGGAAGCGGGCGTGCTGCTGGAGGGGCATTTTCTTCTGACATCCGGCAGGCACAGCGATAAATATCTGCAATGCGCGAAGATATTCCGAAACACGAAATACAGCGAAGAACTCTGCAGCGCTCTGGCCGAACTTTTTGAGGACGAGCGGATAAATGTTGTTGTCGGGCCGGCGATGGGCGCGGTTCAAATGGCCTATGAAGTCAGCCGCCATCTGGGTTGCGAGAACTTCTTCACCGAAAGAGACGAAAACGGCGCGATGGCGTTGCGGCGCGGGTTTTCGGTTGAGCCCGGGCAGCGGGTGCTGGTCGTCGAGGATGTCGTCACAACGGGCGGTTCCGTCAAAGAAGTCATCGATTTGTTGGAAAAAGCGGGCGCAACCGTCGCCGGCGTCGGTTCGATTGTCGACAGGACGGGCGGGAAAATGGACTTCGGCGTTCCTTTCAAAGCCGTGTATTCCGCCGATGTGTTGACATGGGAAGCGGACAATTGCCCCCTGTGTCGGGAAGGCAGGCTGGAATTGATCAAGCCCGGAAGCCGAAAAAAATAGGTTGATTTCCGGCTGTTGCCGGTGAAGCAAGCGGAGTAAAATATGAACCAATTTGTTCTGCGCTCAAACTATATACCGACGGGCGACCAGCCGCAGGCGATCGACGAACTCACGGAAGGGTTAAACGAAGGTTTCGGGGAGCAAACGCTGCTCGGCGTCACGGGTTCCGGCAAAACCTTTACCATCGCCAATGTCATCGCGAGAGTCAACCGGCCGACGCTTGTCCTGGCGCACAACAAGACGCTGGCCGCTCAGCTCTGCAGCGAATTCCGGGAGTTTTTTCCCGAAAACGCGGTGGAGTACTTCGTCAGTTATTACGATTATTACCAGCCGGAAGCGTATATTCCCTCGACCGACACCTACATCGAGAAAGACTCCGCGATTAACGATGAAATTGACAAACTCCGGCATTCCGCCACCTCGGCGCTTTCCGAAAGGCGCGATGTGATTATTGTCGCGAGCGTTTCCTGCATTTACTCTCTGGGTGACCCGATCGATTACCGGAGTATGGTCATATCGCTTCGCCCCGGTATGAAGAAAAAAAGAGACGATTTGATAAAAAAGCTCGTCGAGATACAGTACGAGCGCAACGACCTGAGTTTTACCCGCAACAAGTTCAGAGTGCGCGGCGATGTCGTCGAGATTTTTCCTGTCTACTCCAATGAAAACGCTGTCCGAGTCGAGTTTTTCGGCGACGAGATTGAGCGCGTCAGTGAAATCTACGCGCTGACGGGTGAGATTAAGAGCAACCTTTCGCACTGCGCGATATACCCCGCCTCCCATTATGTGATTTCGCAGGAAAAAATGGAGCGGTCAATAACCGCGCTCCATGAGGAAATGCTCGAGAGGGTAGCATTTTTTGAGAGCAAGGGGAAACTCATCGAAGCGCAGCGAATCCGCCAGCGGACGGAATATGATATCGATATGTTGAGGGAGACGGGCTTCTGTAAGGGCATCGAGAATTATTCCCGCGTGATGTCGGGAAGGCCGGCGGGGTCTCCTCCATTCACGCTGCTCAATTATTTCCCCGACGATTTCCTGCTGATTGTCGACGAGTCCCATGTCAGCATCCCGCAGGTCAGGGGTATGTACGCGGGGGATCGGTCCAGAAAAGAATCGCTCATTGAATTCGGTTTTCGCCTGCCTTCCGCTTATGACAACCGGCCTCTGACCTTCGATGAGTTTTACGAACGGGTCGGCCAGAAAATTTTTGTCAGCGCGACCCCGGGCGAATTCGAGAGGCAGAAAAGCGTTCGCATCGCCGAGCAGGTGATTCGGCCGACGGGGCTCCTTGACCCCGTGGTTACGGTTAAGCCGACGCAAGGCCAGATCGAGGACCTAATCTCCGAAATTAATACCAGAACACAGCGCGGGGAAAGGACGCTCATCACCACTCTGACGAAAAAAATGGCGGAAGATTTAACCGATTATTTGGATAACTTAGGCATAAAGGTCCGGTATATGCACTATGATGTGGATACCATCGAACGCATGGAGATTATCCGTGACCTGCGTCTCAGGGAGTTCGATGTCCTCGTCGGTATTAACCTTCTTCGTGAAGGCCTGGATTTACCCGAGGTTTCCCTTGTTCTGATTCTCGACGCCGACAAGGAGGGCTTCCTGCGCTCCGAAACCTCTCTGATACAGACGATAGGCCGAACGGCCAGGAATGTCAACGGCGAAGTCATCATGTACGCGGATTCGGTGACGCCGTCCATGGAAAGAGCCATCCGTGAGACGGAAAGGCGCCGGGCGAAACAAATGAAGTATAACGAGCTCAACGGCATTGTGCCGAAGACCATTGTGAAAGACGTTCGTGACATTCTCGAGATTTCAAGCAAAGCCGACGATGAGGAAAAAGCGTCCGGAAAGCTAAGCGCGAGGGAACGCGAACAACTGATTGCGAAGCTGACCGCGGAAATGAAGGCGGCGGCGAAGATACTGGAATTTGAACACGCCGCTTATCTCAGAGACAAAATCGAAAAGCTTCGGCAGAGGAAAATTCAGCGCTTGCGCTCATAAGGGCTGCCGCCCTTTTTCTCTTTACCTTTCGCAAATCACCATCCGGAGGAGTCATCTTGCCGCAAAAAAAATTAGTCGTTAAGGGCGCCCGCGAGCACAACTTAAAAAACATTGATATAGAAATTCCAAGGGACAAGCTCGTCGTTTTTACGGGATTATCCGGCTCGGGCAAGTCTTCCCTGGCGTTTGACACGATTTACGCCGAGGGCCAGCGCCGCTATGTCGAGTCGCTGTCGGCCTATGCCCGCCAGTTTCTCGGCCAGATGGAAAAGCCGGATGTCGATTATATCGAAGGGCTGTCGCCGGCGATTTCCATCGACCAAAAAACCACATCCAAAAATCCCCGTTCCACGGTCGGAACGGTTACGGAGATCTACGATTATCTGCGTCTGCTTTACGCGAGAATAGGGATTCCGCACTGCACCGAATGCGGCAGAGAAATCACCCGCCAGACAGTCGACGATATCGTGGACAGCGTCATGGCGCTGCCGGAAAACACAAGGTTTCAGGTGATGGCGCCTGTGGTCAGGGGGCGAAAAGGCGAACATGCCAAGGAACTCGACGGCGCTAGAAAAAGCGGCTTCGTCAGGGCGAGAGTCGACGGCAGCGTTTATGACCTGTCCGAAAAGATTGAACTGGAT
>DAITOC010000162.1:0-3767 GCA_036834305.1 Clostridiales bacterium | reverse complement strand
CGAGTGTTACGAGTTCTTCCGCGGTGACAAGCTCGACGCCGTCGCCGAGCAGAGAAACCAGATAGTTTAAGTTATCCATATTCGTCGACCAGGGGTGGACATTGAGGTAGGTGTAGCCTTTTTCGGTGTGGATGCTTGCCGGCAGGGCATTGATTTCGGCGGCGATCTGCTCAATCCATTCATTCGGAGCGCTCCCGCCCTCGTCCGAACCGTACCAGAACGACAGGCCGCAACTGATAAACGGCTTGTCGCCGACCCAATAAATCCTGCCGCCTAGCCCTTGGTAGCGGTCGCCGCATTGAATCAGCCCGCCGTCGATATACTCGTTTTTCGCGAAGTATTTCAGCGACGGGTTTAAAGAGGTCCTCTCCCAGATAAACCGCGGTGTTTTCGCCTCCTCGAGCAAGGCGACGACACGCATATCCGCTTTGTCCATCGCGTAAGCGGTGTAGTTGACAAAATCGTTCAAGAACTTTGCCGGGTACTGCGACGGGTGAATGTAGCCGATGCCGGAAACGCCGCAGACGAAATGGTCGTTTTCGTTCGCGCTTTCATAAACGGACCGCATCACGGCCGGTTCCATCAGGGCGGCCAGAGGCGGCGCGGTCCAGCTCATTTTATACGATGTGTCCGTGGCCTGCCGTTTCTGAAAATGGCTGCCCGGCGAGGGGAATGCGCCCTCGAACCACTGCAGGTTATCCCCGTCGCTCATGACGATGGCAACATAATGCTTGCCCGGGTCCGCTTGCAACGCGCGCGCTTCGTTCTTTTGCGAAAGCGCCGCTTCGTTTGGGAGGCCGCCCATAAAACTTAAATTCATGCAAAAATCCGAAGCGATGACGTTCAGGCCGTATTTTGACGCTCTCGCGACATAGGCGCCTTCGTTGGAAGTCCAGCCGAACAGCATGGAATTCGGCCGGGTGAAAGCGAAAACTTTCTCCCGGAATGCGACGCCGGCTTCGTCGTCTTCACGGACATACAGGCAGGGGGCCTTTACGGCAATTTGATAGTCTCTCGCGAAACCGTTCCCGGGGTTCTGGTGCAGCAAAAAGGTGTTGTTCAGCCTGCCGCGGTATTCGTCGAAGATCTCTTCCGGGCTTTCCGTGTATTGGCCGTCTGACTTGGCGGCCAGGTTTCTTTTCAGTGTGAGACCGTGCGCCTCTGCTTTCGCGGCCTGCGAAACCTCGACCATCAGCCAGCGCTCGACGCCGCACGCCGTGGCGGCCATATTGATTGTGGGGTTGTTGCCGGCTTCATAGAGAATATACCCGCTGCCGGCCAAGTCCGCCTTACAACGGTCCACGATATCCCAGATGTTATCGAAACAGACGGGCGTTATATCGGGGCGCCCTTCCAAATACCCCTGTATATATTTGATTCTTACGGAATCGTAAATGTAAACCCTCGCCCGTGTTTGCGCCGTGATGCCCTGCAGGGATGTCGCCGTGACAAAATCGGCGCTGTTCAATTTGGCCCGGTCGATGAGGTATATTTCCCCTTCGGGAGCCGGGAGTTTTTGCGGCAAATACCGCGTAACATCTTCTCCCATACTGCCGTAACATTTCGAGAAGTTGTAAAATGTTTGGGTGAATCCCCAAACGGCGACAAAAAAAGACAAAACCGCCGGAAAAACGGTTTTTGTAACAAAACGGACAACAATTTCCATAATAGATTCTCCGGTCTTATTCGTTTTCAAAAAACAACCCGCGGTTTACCGGCCCGCAGACGAAGGTCTGTTTAACCAATTTGCCGAGTTCCGACGCGCACTGTTCGGCGGCGCGTTTGTCCTCAAAAATGCCGAATACGGACGGACCGCTCCCGCTCATCTGGCTGCACAGCGCGCCGTGTTTCCTCATGACCGCTTTGATTTCGACCCTGTCGGTCACTTCGATGATTTGCTCGAACACATTGCCGGCAAAATCACACATTCCCTTGAGGTCGCCTGCCGCGGCGCGGTTGAGCATACGGCACTTGTCGGGCCTGTGGGCAACGCCGAAAGCGTCATAGGCCGCGTAGGCCTCTTTTGTGCTGACGCTTTCGTCGGGTTTGGCTATGACAAAACAGCAGGGCGGCAAATCGGGCAGCTTCGACAGAACGCCGCCCGTGTCCTGCACAAGCATCGTGCCGCCCGTCAGGCAAAACGGCACATCCGAACCGACCGCCAGTCCCGTTTCGACAAGCGCTTTTTCCCCAAGGTTGGTCCCGTACAACCGGTCAAGGCCGGCGATAACCGCCGCGGCGTCGGCGCTGCCGCCCGCGAGCCCCGCCGCGGCGGGAATGGCTTTCCCGATACGAACGGCCAAGCCGGAGTTGGCGGCGCCCGTTTTTTCAAAGAAAGCGGCAGCCGCTTTATAAGCGATGTTTTTCTTGCCGGAAGGCAGCGATTTATCCGAACAAGTGACGATTATCCGTCTCGATTCGTTGGTTTCGATGACGACGGTGTCGTGAAGCCCGACGGACTGCATAATCATAAACAGGCTGTGGTAGCCGTTGTCAAGCAAGGCGCCGATATCAAGAAAGAGATTGATTTTGGCGAAAGCGTTTACGGTAATCTTCATGCGAGGCTCCTTTCCCCGGTGAATGCCCGGCGATGGCGTTGCGGATCATTCAATCGGAATTAAAATCGGTTCGCGTTTTTGATACAGTGTGACGGACGAAAAACCGCAGTGTTTCGCAAGCTTCATCCCTTCCGAAATGCCGGCGCCGATGTGCTCGGCCCAGTGGGCGTCCGAACCGATCGTGACATATTCGCCCCCGAGTTGCCGGAACCGCCGGATGATGTCTGCGCCGGGCATCGTCTTGCCAAGTTTCTGCCGGAGCCCCGAAGTGTTGATTTCCAGCGCTTTGCCTTTTTCGGCCAGACCGGAGAGGATTTCGTCAATCAGGCCGGCGTACTTCGTCAGGCTGACATCGATTTTATGCTCGCCGGTGATGTACCGCAAAGGATAGGTCAGATGGGCGAGGGTATCGAAGTTTCCCCACCGCACCATAAGGTCCAGTTCATGAAAGTAATCGCGAAGCAGTATGTCGAGATCGTGTTCGCTGTAGTCAAGATACGAAAAGTCCGGCATGCCCCGCAGATTGTGGACGGCCCCGATGACCTGGTCATAGCGCAGCGACTTTACGACTTTATCGGCCGTTTCAACGTCATACATGGGCTGCCCGAGTTCGATCCCGGCGCAGACGAGAAGTTTGCCCGTAAAAGCCGAACGAGCTTTCGCGATTTCAAAATAAGACTGGACGGCGACCCTGTCATAATGGTCACGAAGATAATAGTCAATTTCTACATGGTCGGTGAAGGTAATGCCGCGCATTCCCGCGATCTCAGCCCGCTCGCACAGGTACATCGTCGAGTGGTGGCCGTCCGGCGAGTTATCCGTATGGGTGTGCGCGTCGAGTATTCGTTTAAAAACCAAGTTGAACACCTCTGACAGTTTGTCGCTTATACTATAATACCTTGTCGATTCTATACCAATATAACACAAAGCGTCTGTGTGTAACAGAGGCTTATGCAAAAAAGTTGATAACGCGGGCCGCCTTGTGATAAAATAAAGGAAATTTTTTAAAGGGGATGTTCTTCATGCGAGCCGTCATTACCGTTGTCGGCAAAGACATGGTCGGCATACTCGCGAAGGTTTCCGGCGAGTGCTGCGCGCACAATGTCAATGTCGATGAGGTTTCTCAATCCGTGCTTCAGGAACTGTTTTGTATGATCATGCTTGTCGATATGTCAAAATGCGACCTGACCATAGCCGATTTTTCGGACA
>DAITOC010000161.1:0-3793 GCA_036834305.1 Clostridiales bacterium | reverse complement strand
CCGTTGCGGCGAAGGCGGAGAAAACCTGTCGGGCGGCGAAAAACAACGGGTTTCCATCGCCCGTTGCCTGATTCGCGGCACACCCGTTATACTCATGGACGAAGCGACCGCGGCCCTTGACAACTCGACGGCGTATTCGGTGACCAACTCCATCCTTGACCTGAAGGCTATGACAAAAATCATCGTAACGCATAAACTCGATGAGAAGTTAATGAGAAAATTCGATAAAATTATCGCCATGAAGAACGGTGCGGTAGCCGAATCCGGCGGTTTCGAGGAACTCATGGATCGAAAAGGGTACTTCTATTCCCTCTATAATATCTCCCGGACAGGGTAAGACGCCGGGACCCTCCGCGCCGGCTTTGGAAAGAACGCAACTTCTTGTGTTTTATCTGTTGACAATGCGCATATCTTGTGATACAATCAACCCGACAAAGAAAAATATGAAAAATTACGCTCTCTGTGTAAACAATTTTAAAAAAATAATCGAACATTTGTGTTGACAAACGCAAAACAGATGGTATAATTGTAAGTGCAAGAACAAATGTTCTGCTTTAAGGAGGGATTTCTATGACGCCGGCTTTTGTTATCAGAACTTTTTTTGAACTGACCGCCGCGATATTGCTCATCTGGGGCTTTATTAACGAAAAGAAAGTGATCGATTTCGAGCATAAACTGTTTCGCGCCATCGCCATTCATTATCGAAACCGCCGGCGCCGCAAGCTGGCCGAGCAGATGAAAAAGCTCGGTGTGCCCCAGTGCCGTATGCCGGCCGAGGCCGAGCGCGCAACCGAAAATCCGGCAGAATCCAAACCGAAAAAAGTGCCGGGCAGAGTTGCCTGACAAAAAAACAGAGAAAAGGCGCGGGTTTTGCCCGCGCCTTTTTATTCTGTTTTATTCTCGTGTTGATTCCTCTTAACGCTTCCAATTGTCAATCAACCGTTTTTTTTCGTCCCAAAGCTTTTGGGAGAGGTCGACATAGTAGTGGTGCGGGTTTTCAAAGCGCAGAACTTCCTCCCAAAGCGTGTCGACTTGCTGCGAGCAGTATGCCCGGATTTCTTCCACGGGCGGCTTCGCGTAAACGAGCCGGCCCCGGTCAAAAAGTTTTTTCATCAACGGTCTGGCAACGAAATTTTCAACGGTTTTGCGCTTCCAGGTGAAATCGGGGTCAAACAATTCATACGGCTCATTCTCGTTTACCTGCTCGTCGCTGAGGGTTATCAGGTCCGCGATGGCCTTGCCCGAATCCCTGTCAAACAGCCTCCAGACTTTTTTAAAACAGGGCGTCGTGATTTTCGTCACATTTTCGCTCAATTTGATTTTCGGCTCAATGACGCCGTCGCGCTCGACCGCGCTGAGTTTATAGACGCCGCCGAAAACGGGGGAGGACGCGGAAGTGATCAACCGTTCCCCCACGCCGAAGACATCCACTCTGGCACCCTGATTAAGCATATCCCGGATAATGTACTCATCGAGTGAGTTTGAGGCGACGATTAAACAGTCGGGGAAACCGGCTTCGTCGAGCTGTTTCCGGACCTTTCTGGAAAGGTAGGCGATGTCACCGCTGTCGATGCGAACGGCTTTCGGCCGAAATCCTCTCGGCACAATCTCCCGGTTAAAGGCTTCGATGGCGTTGGGTATTCCGGATTTCAGCGTGTTATACGTGTCCACCAGAAGGGTGCAGTTATCCGGGTATTCCCTCGCGTAGGCGCAAAAGGCGTCAAGTTCGCTGTCAAACAGTTGAATCCAGCTATGGGCCATGGTGCCCATGACAGGGATGCCGAAATCCTTGCCGGCCGCCGCGCATGAGGTTCCGGCGCAACCGCCGATATAAGCGGCTCTCGCGCCGTAGTACGCCGCGTCGAAGCCGTGCGCCCTTCGCGAACCGAATTCCATCACCGCGCGGCCCTGCGCCGCTCTTGCTACTCTGTTCGCTTTTGTCGCGATGAGGCTTTGGTGGTTAACGATAAGCAGCAGCATGGTTTCGATAAACTGGGCTTGCATCACCGGCCCTCTGACCGTTACGAGCGGTTCACCGGGGAATACGGGCGTGCCTTCCGGCACGGCCCATACATCGCATTCAAAGCGAAAGTTTTTCAAGTAATCGATAAAAGCGGAGTCAAAGCCAAGTGTTTCAAGGTATTCCATACCATCGCTGTCGAAACGCAGGCTCTCAAGATACTCAATAAGCCGGCTGATACCCGCCATCACGGCGAAACCGCCCGAATCCGTCGTGCTTCTGAAAAACATATCGTAATAAGCCACTGTGCCGGCCGGGCCGTTTTTCAAAAAACCGTTCGCCATCGTCAGCTCATAAAAATCCGTAAGCAAAGATAAATTATCGCTGCTGCCGCTTGTGTTTTTCATTGTGCCGCCACATCCAATTATGATTTTAAATATTATAACATCACACGGATCGAATTTCAATTTTATTTAATTTTCCATGAATTCTTATATTTTATGCCGGAAAAAATACATAAAGCAATAAGCCGAAAGCCGCCGCGCGAAGCCGCCCGAAGGTAAAAAAAGCATAAAAATAAATTGTTTAAAAATTATTCACACTTTATTAACAATTAAAAAAGTGCCCAAAAGGCGAAAATACTGGAAAAAACTAGAAATTTGTTGATTATTGTTAATAAAATAACAAGAGATTGGAAAAAAGTTATTTATAGATTGAATAAAAAACGGAGAATTATGTGATTGTGAACAAACGATGAATTAATTTCCTGCTTCCAATTAATAATGAGAATAATGCTTGCATTCGCGCATATAATATGATAAAATACAAACAATCTTGAGAACAAATAATTGTACTTCAAGAGAAATCCAAAACAATTATTATACTCATAGTATAACAATTGTTCGGAAGGGAAAAAAGAATGGAGGGTAAACAATGAGAATCAGGAAACAGGCATTGGGCAACCGCAACATCGTCGGCGCGAAGGTGGAGCAACAGCGTAAATCTATGGGTATGAAGCAAAAGGACCTGCTGACTCAACTCCAGATTAACGGTATCGATCTGAATGCTTCGGGGCTGTCCAAGCTCGAAGGCCAGTTACGCTACGTCACGGACTTTGAACTGAAGGCGCTTGCAAAGGTACTTGGTGTTACGATCAACTGGTTATTGGACGAGTAAGTCATCCGTTGCGTGAAATCTGACACATTGAGAAAAAGCGGGCGGTTTGCCTGCTTTTTCTTATTTCTTGTTTGACAGCGCAAGGTTCCGATGTTAAAATTATGAATAAAAACAAGGGAGTGTATTCATGGCGGTTTTCAGGCCTTTTCAAGCGGTGCGCCCTCTGCCCGAATTTGCCAAAGATGTGGCGGCTCTGCCTTACGATGTTATGAGCAGCAGCGAAGCCAGGGAGCAGGTTAAAGGCAACCCCCTGTCGTTCCTTCGCGTTGACAAAG
Organism: Clostridiales bacterium; assembly: GCA_036834305.1. Taxonomy (GTDB): domain Bacteria; phylum Bacillota; class Clostridia; order Oscillospirales; family Acutalibacteraceae; genus UBA1447. The sequence continues at coordinate 382 of DAITOC010000161.1, read as the reverse complement.
CCGAAGTGGATTTGCCCGAGGGTACGGGCCTTTATGACGAGACGGTCTATCAAAAAGCCGCCGAAAACCTGGAGAAACTCGTTTCGGAGGACATTTGTGAGCAGGACGGCGAACCCTGCGTCTATATCTATCGGCAAATTATGAACGGCCGCAGTCAGACAGGGCTCGTGGGGTGCGTCAGCGTTGACGACTATCTCAATGACGCGATCAAAAAACATGAATTGACGAGGGCCGATAAGGAAGCAGACAGAATCAGGCATGTCGATGTCTGCAACGCCAACACGGGCCCGATATTTTTGACCTACAGGCACAACGGCTTTATCAACGGGTTCGTGGATGACTTCAAAAGGGCGAACTGCCCCGTTTACGACTTTGTGAAAGA
>DAITOC010000160.1:0-3824 GCA_036834305.1 Clostridiales bacterium | reverse complement strand
CGGCAGCCGGGGATTCCCTCGTCAACGCTTACGACTCGGCCGGCATGCTTCGTTGGCCATGGCTGAGCAAACTTCAGGGCTTCTATGAGTTTTATAAAAGTTTTGGTGTTGACACACGGGCCGTGGTTTCCGAACTGTTCCAGCCGTATCAATCCGCCGAGCCCAAAGACATCCCGTTTGATACCCTGACCAAAGATCTCGACGCGTTAAAAACAGGCAAGGACGCGGCAAAACACAAGGATTATGTCGTCGAATACTATAAGTTCGTAATCGCGAGCTACTCGGGCAAGAAAGACGACGAACTGCTGAAATTGCTGTTGAATGTCAAGAAGATGGATCCCGATAAGCCCTGGCTTTATGACTACGATATCGCCTATTTCAGCATCAACCTTAAAAAATACGACGACGCCATGAAAATATTTGACGAAGGCATCGCCAGAAACCGAAACAGCCTGTATTCCTATTATTATAAAATTGTCGTATTGAACAAACAAGAAAAGTACGACGCCGCATTTCGCGTGTGCGAAGACTATAAAAAGTATAACAAGGATGAGGACGCCTACGGCTTCATGAAAGCGGAGATTTACAGCAGCAAAGCGCTTTCCCTGGTCGATGATAAGAAGTTTGACGAAGCGCTGAAAGTCAGCAAAGATTTGACGGCGGCCGTTCCCGATTCACCGAAGATCTTCACTCTCAACGCGGAGATTTACCGCCGCAAAAACGATTTGAAATCGGCGAAGAAGGCTTGCGATGACGGTATTAAAGCGGGCGGCAGCACCGAGCTTTACCGGCAGCAGGCAATCCTCTTTTTGCTCGAGGGCAAGATAAAAGACGCCTACGAAGCGGGCGAAACAGCGTACCAGTTCGCGTACAACAACGGGGATGTAACGCCGGAGCTTTTCATGACGGTGGCTCTGTGCGCTTCGCTGGCGAACGAAAAAGACACCTATGATTACTCGGTAACCCAACTGTCGCAAAGAGGATACGAACTCAGCGACAGCGTCAAAAAGTGCATCGCCGGCGACATCAAACCCGCGGACATTTTTATCAACGGAGAGGGGGATGTACTGTGAGAGTGGTGTATATCATCAGCAAGATCATAACCCTGCCCGGTGCGTATATCAAAGCCTTTTGGGAGCACTTGTTCTGCCGCGTTCTCGGAGTGCCCGTGGAATCGGCCGAACTGCTGCGCTATGACGAAACTCTCGGTCATGTGGAACAGGAATTTGCCCAAACGAAACTGAAGAGCTTCCTGGTTTGCTGGCTGCCGGGGCTTGCCAACAAAATTCTCGGCGCCATTATGTTTACAGGCAGCGCGTTGGGGCTTCTGTATCTTGGCGTCGGCCCGAAAAACGCCGAAACAGGCGAGGCCTCTTATATTTTCTATGTGTATGTCCTGTTGTTTTACCTCGGCGTTTCCCTGCTGTGCAACATTTTCCCTCTCATCGAGAACGCCCTTCATATGTGGGAGATGCTTTACAGCGGCGAAGGCGTTCACATCGCGTGGAAGATTGTGCTGTTTATACCGGCCGTCATCATCGTCGCCGGCGCGTATATCGAGCGCTACGCTCTGAGCCTTCTGTTTTACATCGCGCTTATTGCCGTGTCGCTGTTCGTGTAACCGCGTTACCGTATTTCCGAGCCCCGGGGAAAACCCCGGGGCGTTGTTATGAGGGAATATATGGGTTGAAAAGACAGGTGTAAACAATTATAATAGGAACAAAATATCTTTATAAACGGAAATAATGGGGAATGCGACTGTATGCTGGAATTAAAACATGTATCGTTCGAGGTCGGTGACGGGGGCGAAAAACTCGAAATCATCGACGACATCAGCCTGACGCTGCGCGACGGCCGCTTTTTGGTCATCACGGGGCCAAACGGCGGCGGGAAGTCGACGTTGGCCAGGCTCATTATGGGCATTGAAAAACCGACGGCCGGCCAAATCGTCTTCAACGGCGCCGACATCACAAACCTCGGCGTGACAGAACGGGCGAAACTCGGCATCGGTTACGCGTTTCAGCACCCTCCCCGATTCAAGGGCATGACCGTCCACCGGTTGCTAAGCCTCGCGCACGCCAGCGAGCTGCCGGAGGATGTCTGCTGCGACTACCTGACCAATGTCGGGCTTTGCTCACGTGAATACCTCAACCGCGAGGTGGATTCCTCCCTGTCGGGCGGCGAGCTTAAACGCGTCGAAATCGCGACCCTGATGGCCAGAAAGCTCGGCCTGGCGATTTTCGACGAACCCGAAGCCGGCATCGACTTATGGAGCTTCAAAATGCTTGTCGAAACGTTCCGTAAAATGTCCGGCAGCAGCCATGACAGCGTCATCATCATCTCGCACCAGGAGCGCATCATGCGTTTAGCCGACGAAATCGCGGTTGTCGCTGATGGCAAAATCCGTTCGTACGGCAGTAAAAACAGGCTGCTGCCCCAACTGCTCGGCGAATTCGACGAAAAATGCGACTTTAAGGGAAAGGGTGCCTGACATGAATTTGAGCAACACCGAATCCGAACTGCTCGAAGCCGTCGCGGACCTTCACGCTGTTCCGGCAGGGGCGTACAATATCCGCAAAAACGGTGAGAAAGCCGGCCGGCATTCCACCGAAAACATTGTGATAACCACCAAGGAAGATAAGCCCGGCATCGACATCCGCGTCGCCCCCTTCACCCAGAATGAGAGCGTGCACATCCCGGTCATCGTCACCCAATCGGGCATCAGCGACTTGGTCTACAACGATTTTTATATCGGCGAGGGTGCGGATGTCCTCATCATCGCCGGCTGCGGCATTCACAACAACGGCGCCGAAAAGACCGGCCACGACGGTATCCACCGGTTTTACATCGGCAAAAACGCGAGGCTGAAATATGTTGAAAAACACTACGGGCAGGGGGACGGCACCGGTGAGCGGGTTCTCAACCCCACCACCGTCATCGAGCAGGACGAAGGCTCCGTCTGCGAAATGGAAATGGTCCAGATCAAGGGCGTTGACTCCACCGTCCGCGAGACGACGGCTTCCTTAAAAGCCGGCGCGAAGCTCATTGTCACAGAAAGGCTGTATACGCACGGCAGCCAGACGGCCCGCTCCAACATGGAAATCAACCTCAACGGGGAGGGGGCGTCGGCGCAGATTATATCCCGCTCGGTCGCCGGAGGCCGTTCCGAGCAGGTGTTTTACCCCCGCGCGGTCGGCAACGCGCAATGCAGGGCGCATGTTCAATGCGACTCGATTATCATGGACGAGGCCAAAATCCGCTCCATCCCCGAAATCGCCGCGAACCATTCCGAAGCACAGATTATTCACGAGGCGGCCATCGGCCGCATCAACAACGACCAGCTCATCAAATTGCAGACATTCGGCATGAACGAAACGGAAGCCGAGGAGGTCATCATTAAAGGATTCCTCGCGTAGGAAACGCGCGCGACGCGCGAAACGGGCTTTACGCCCCGCGAAGGCTTTTCAAAACCCGCGCGGAGTGTTATAATGGCTTATTGTGTTTATTAAAACAGAAAAGGAGAGTATTGAATGTCTGAAAAACTGAAGCTCGATTACAAAAAAACCTTACTTATCGGATTTGGGTTCATGGCGTCCTCCATCGCGTGGGCGATTTACGACCCCTATGTCTCGAAACTGCTCAGCGAAAAACTGTCGGACTCGTCCTTCGTCTTTGACCTCAGCGGGCGGTTGACGCAACGCTTTCCGTTCCTGCTGGATTTGATGAAAGCCCAGGGAGGCGAGGGCTTTACGCTTGTTCCGCTCTTTGTCGGCATTATCATGACCTTTGACAATGTCTTCGGCGTCATTTTTCAGCCATTTTTC
>DAITOC010000159.1:0-3856 GCA_036834305.1 Clostridiales bacterium | reverse complement strand
ACCCGATTTTTGCCATAACCAGGTTTTGAATGGTGCTCATGGCGATGCCTTGCAGTTTGCCGACGAGTCCTCTCGCGACAGAAGTCATCGCCTCCATGCGGTAGCCGTTTTTCCACTCGCAGTAGTCCATCGCCTCGTTGTACAATTCCTGGCCGATGACGTGCCGCAGGCCGTAGGTCCACATCTCGATGAACTCCTCGATCATGAAGGTCGGAATCATGACTTTGCGTTTGGTGAAGTTATTGTTGAGGGAGCCGATGGCGAAAACCGAGAGCCAGCACATGTCGGTGTAAAGGTCTTCGCCGATCCAGATAGCCTTTGTAGAAAACCGTTTGCGCATCGGGCCGATGAGCGCGTAGCTGATGCTTGAAACGGGGGAGGCGGGGATGCCGACAATCGTTTGCAGCGTCGCAGAACCGAGCACATCGATGAAATAATTGGAGCGCCCCAGGCTGACGCCGAAGCCGCTCAAAAACCCAGAAAGCGTAATCATCAGAATGGGGAAATTGTTGATGATGGCTTTGAAGCCCTGCAGGATGCTCGGTTTTTCAATGGTCTGCTGCACGCGCTCCCGCGTCAGAAAGATGAAGAAGAAGGACGCCGCGCAGGCGATGAAGCTCGTCAGCAACCCCATGCCGACAAACAGATCACGCAGCTTCCACTTGACAATTTTGTTGTTGATCAGGTCGATAAATACGCCCATGATCAGCTCCGGCAGTTTTTCGCCGATAAAACCCGACCAGAAATTCGCCTGCGTAATCAGGCGGACACGGTCGACCGGGTGGGGCGTAATCGTCGACATCAGCCCTCCCTGCGCGATGCCCGAGAAGGTGCCGGCTGTTTCCATAACCACGTTGAAGGTGAAATAGAAAATCAGTTTCGGGAGGTAATCGGGAGCGGTGTCGGGAAAGAAATACGGCATGAACCAATACAGCGCGCCGACGACCGTCAGCGGAATTTTCAGGAACAGGACATAGGGCTTGAACTTGCCCCAGCGTGTGCGGGTTTTGTCGACGATGGTGCCGATGAACATGTCGTTGACCGTGTCCCAAATCCCGGTGAAGATATTGACATAGGCGGCGATTTTGAAGTCGATTTTTACGACGTCCCAGATAAAGCGGTTGCCGTATTTGCCGATGTTGAAGGAGTTGGAAAAGTCGTTGAGTATGTAGGCGAAGGTTTCTTTGGTGCCGATATAGCGGCGGTCCTCGTGGACATATTGAAGGGCTTCTTTTTCCTCAGCGGCTTCCGCGTCTTTCAACGCGAGATACTCGTCTTTTTGGCTCAAACCCGATACCTCCTTTTTTTGTTCGCATTAATATTTTTAAATTCAGATACGCCTGCTTTTCATCCAAGCGCGGCCACCCCCTGTTGTCTTACAGACGGGCGTTGTGTCTCTTTGATTGTACACCAACTTTACACGGCAGGCAAGAAAAAGAAAAGGCCGCCGGACGGACGGCCTTCGCGCGGGTTTGCCTAATAGTTGAGCGTCACGCCGGTCAGGGTTTCCACGAGTGTGGTGGCGAACAGGTATTGAATTTTATAGGTGAGCGTAAAAAACTTCAGAAGGAACATGGTTTTAAACTCGACGGAACCGAACGGAAGCCCCGAGAAAAACATCGTGGCCAAATTGTAGCCGTCGTTCTCATACAGCGCGGAGAAAGGAAGAAGCTCCGTTTCGTAAGTGCTAGTGTCCGTTTCGTCAAGCGTAATGACACGCGCGCCCCGGTCGATGCCGGCGGCTCCGGCGAAACTCGCTTTCGGGGTGGCGACGAGGTCGACGCCTTTATATGTCACATTGAAGGTGTTTGAGTGGTCATGGCCGAAAAACATCGCGAGCACGTCGCCCTGGCTGACAACGGCGTCAAACTGGCCGTTGTTATAATAGGGGGGGCAGGGGTATTCGGACATTCTGCCGGCGTTGGTGTTTTCGGGGTTGAGAACAAAATATTGGTCGTCTGTGTAAATACGCTTGACGGCGTAGGGTGTCAGAGAAGACGCCGGTTTGAGCGCGTCGTAGATTTCGGGCACGATGATGTGCTGGAACATCAACGATGGGACCGGTGTGCCGCCGTTTTGCGCTTTCAGGGCGTTGGATTTGCCGACATACCATTGAATCTGCTCGGGTGTCGTGCAGCCGTACCGGCCCTCTTCGTCGTATTCCCTTGAATCGATCATCCACAGGTTGAAGGCGACTTTGTCACCGGCCGAGGAAAGAATGGGGATGTTGTAAGTGCCGCAGCCCGGCAGCAATTCACCGTCGTCGACGGAGATGGAGCAGGGGTAGCGGTTGTACACGGCCATGAGGTCCTCACGGCTGATGACGCCGCTTTCCGAGTCGTGGTTGCCGAACACGACCGCGACGGGCACGCCCGCGTCCTCGAAGACCGTCATGATGTCACGGATGTCGCTTTCCACCTGCTCGCGCGAACCGCTCATGGCGATGTCGCCGGTAATTGTGACCAAATCGGGGTCGGAGGCTTCGACGAGCTTGCGCAGCAGATAGGTGTTAACGTCGTTGTATGGGTCATCCTTGCTTTTATGCAGGTCTGCCAGCTGCAGTATTTTGAATTTTCCGTCGGTGTTGAAACGCTGCGCTTCGGCGGTTGTGCCGTCGTCCCCGTTCGCGAAAGCGGGCACAAACATCACAAATATAAGGGACAAGGCCAAGAGGACGCTGAACACTCTTTTCATATCGGTCTTCCTTTCCGATTTTATAGTATATTGCAATCGTATCACCGGCGCCGTGACAAGTCAACGGAAAACCGGAGAAATCATAGTTCAACCAGTTCATTCCCATCATCAGAAATATGGAAACGGACTGTTTTTCCATGGAAGCGGTACGTCATTTCATCCGGCTCGCCCAAAAGCGGCCGGACTTCCGCTTTGACCTCTGGCGACGCCATGTCATCGGTGAGGATCCATCGGCCGTTCCCGTCGTCGACGGCCAGGGTGCCTCCGGCATACCCCGCGGCGGTTTCCGCCGGGGCGAAGCGAACGCCGGTGACCGCGGTGACGCCTTCTCTCACCAGCCTTCGGACATCGGCAAGCGTTTCTTCGCTGATATACTCCCCGCAAAGAAACAGGAGGGAGGCCGTTTTGAGGTCTTCGTAACGGACGGTTTCGTCATAGACAACCGGGCCTTTCGCTGGCGCGAACGAGCGGTGGGGCGTTTTTATATAGACATCCCAGCGCCCCCACGAAAGCGACTGCTCATTGACGGCGCCGCGCGTGATGGTGTGGAACGCTTTGAGCCATTCGCGGCTCACCGGCGTGGATTGCAGAGTAGGAATGCCGAACAGCATGTCCTTCCACGGCATGTTTTTCCCCTGGCCCCAGAAGGTGTCGTCAAAACGGATGACGGCGATGTCCGGCTCAAAATCGCGGTGGCTGTAATCCCTGTCGCCACCGTCTGCCAATCCGGCGAATTCTTTGTACCGTTCGCCGTATTCCGTAAAGGTGAAGCTCCCGTCGGGTTTCATCGTGTAAAAATTGCCGTTCCCTCCGGTGTTTTCGACATACGCTCTGTCGAAGCCCGTCCGGTACGCGAAAAGCAGGTTGCTTTGCATTTCCGCGGGGGAATGGCCGGGGTACGTGACGCCAAACCAGTTGTCCACGCAGGCCCACAGCTCACGGCCGTACTGACGCGCCGCGCCCATGGCGCAGGCGGCCCAGATGTTCGACCAGTTTTCTTTCTGCAGCTTGCAGGCGATGTCCCAGCCCGCCTTCGCGAAGCCGTGCATGAGCGATGGCCAGACATATTCGCTCATTACCCGCGGCGCTCCCGCGCCTTTGTTCTCGTCCGCGAGTTCCTTCGCGCGTTCTATGATATGTTCCGAGGCCTCCCGAACGGTCA
>DAITOC010000158.1:0-3862 GCA_036834305.1 Clostridiales bacterium | reverse complement strand
GTTGGACGGGCAGGGCCATTCGCCGATTACCCCTTGGGCTCTCTCGGGATTGAGCTCGAGCGCCCATGTCTTGCCAAAGCGCGTATTAGCGCCTTCGGTGCCTTCGGGTACCTCGGCGAGCAGCTCGTAGATTTCCGGCGCGGGGATGTGCTGAAACGCCATGGACGGGACTTTCGCGTTGTTTTGCGCTTCCAAAGCCGAACTCGCGTCCTTGTACCATTGAACCTGGTCGTCGCGCACCCAGTCATAACCTCCGTTGACCTCATCGTATTCGTTGGAGTCGAACATCCAAAGGTTAAAAGCGGTTTTGTCCGAACCCGAGGCGAGTATCGGAAGCGAATATGTCGCGCAGCCATAAAGGCCCGGATCGGCGTCGTAAGCGAGGCAGCCGTCAAAGCTTTGATACATTTTCAGCTGGTCTTCCTTGGAGACATTGCTTTCGTGGTCGTGATTGCCGAACACGGCGGCAAACGGAATACCGCGGCTTACGACGGGATTCAGCACGGCTTTAATCGAGGCGTAAGTCAAAATTTTGCCGGGGGAGCCCCCGCCGGCAATGTTGTCACCGGTGAAAACCACCAAATCCGGCTTGATGTCGTCGAGAGCCTTCTCCATCATCAGTATCATCGCTTTTCTCGGCAGCGGGTCGTCCTGGCAGTCGGCAAACTGGACAATCGTAAATTTGCCGTCTTGATTAAAGCGCAGGCACTCGTCGTTTGAAGCGGCATAGGCCGGGGAGGCCGCCAAAAAGACAAGGGCTGTCGCCAGCAGGGCAGAAAGCGCTCTTCTGTAAGTTTTTTTCATACAAATCATCCTTTCAGTATGCTGGTGCCGGTTTGATTTCTATTATATCATATAAATCCGGGAATTCAACTCTGCTGCTGCAATTCTCTTCAATATTCACCGGCGGGCCCTGTTTTGCGTTGACAAGCTTTCCGGTGATATACTATAATGAAATATATTTTTATCGGAACCGGGGCGAACGGCCGGCTCGACGGAAGAAAGGGAAAAGAATGGTACGCATTCAGGGCTTTGACAACGCCGCTTATATTAAGAAGCAATCCGAACAAATCCGCAAACGCATACAAGCCTTCGGGGGCAAGCTGTATCTGGAATTCGGCGGCAAGCTCTTCGACGATTATCACGCGTCGAGAGTTTTACCGGGGTTTTCCCCCGACAGCAAGCTGCAGATGCTGAAAAATATCGGGCATGACGTCGAAATTGTTACGGTCATCAACGCCGAGGATATTGAAAGCAACAAACTGCGCGGCGACCTCGGGATTACATACGGCAGCGATGTGCTGCGGCTTATCGACGCTTTCCGTGATATCGGCCTGTATGTCGGCAGTGTCGTCATCGCACAGTTCGCCGGGCAGCCGTCGGCCGTCGCGTTTAAAAATAATCTCGAAGCGTTGGGTATGAAAGTGTATCTTCACTACCCCATCGACAATTACCCGCTTGATGTGAAAAATGTTGTCAGCGAGCGGGGCTTCGGCAAAAACGAGTACATTGAAACAACCAGGCCGCTTGTCGTCATAACGGCCCCCGGCCCCGGCAGCGGCAAAATGGCCACCTGCCTTTCGCAGTTGTACCACGATTACCATCGGGGCATCCGGTCAGGCTATGCCAAATTCGAGACATTCCCGATTTGGAACCTGCCGCTGAAGCACCCTGTGAACCTCGCCTATGAGGCGGCGACGGCGGATTTGAGCGATGTCAATATGATTGACCCCTACCACCTCGAAGCTTACGGCACCACGACCGTCAACTATAACCGCGATGTCGAGGTGTTCCCCGTCTTAAACGCTATCTTTGAAAAGATCGCCGGAAAAAGCCCGTATAAATCTCCGACGGATATGGGCGTCAACATGGCCGGCTTCTGCATTAAAGACGATGAGGCAGTCAGAAAAGCCGCCCGGGACGAAATCATCCGGCGCTATTACACCACACTGTGCGACAGGCGCTGCGGTCGTTGCGAGGACACGGTCGTTCAGAAGTTGGAGCTGTTGATGAAACAAGCCGAGTTAACCGTCGATTTGCGCGATGTGGTCAAAATGGCGCTTGACCGCTCCGGCGAAACCGGCGGCCGTCCCGCGGTGGCCATCGAGCTTGCCGACGGCAGAATCATAACCGGCAAGACTTCCGCCCTGCTCGGTTCGTCCGCCGCGGCGCTTCTCAATGCCGTTAAGGAGCTCGCGGGCATTGAAAAAAGCATCCATTTGATTGACCCGAAGGTGATCGAGCCGATACAAAGCCTCAAAACGGATATCCTCTCGAGTAAAAACCCGCGCCTTCACTCCGATGAGGTTCTCATCGCTCTTTCCATCAGCGCGGCCGACGACGAAGCCGCGCGTCGCGCCTTTGCGTTCCTGTCAGCCCTGCGCGGCTGCGAGGCGCATTCCACGGTTATTCTGTCGCGCGCCGATCAGGACACTTACCGGAAGCTCGGTATCAACCTGACATTAGAGCCCCAGTACGAGTCCAACAACCTGTATCACAATTAATCGTCGACAGAAGGAGAGTTCCCGTATGTTTAAAGCCCATTCCGTTATACTGTTTCAGGGTGACAGCATCACCGACGCGGGACGAAGCAGGGTGTTTGACAGAAAACTCGGCGACGGGTACCCCGCCAAGGTGAACGCGATTCTTAAAAAGAAATACCCGGGGCGCGGCATCAAGGTGCTCAACCGCGGCATCAGCGGCAACCGGGCCATCGACCTTGTCAACCGCTGGCAGGAAGATTGTATCGACCTCAAGCCCGATTATGTCAGCATACTCATCGGTGTCAATGACACCTGGCGACGGTATGATAACAACGACATTACGCACGATATTACATTTAAAGCCCGGTACCGGACCATAATGGAAGACACCGTCAAGAACACCACCGCCGAGATCATCCTGATAAACCCCTTCCTGCTGGATGTCAGCGAAAATATTACCCGTATGCGTGAGGATTTGAGCGGCAAGCAGGCCGCCGTCGCGGAACTGGCCAAAGAATTCGGCGCCAAATTTCTTGACATGGACGCGGTGTTTCGCGAAGCGTCCGAGAAGGAAGGGCCGCAATATTTTTCTCTCGACGGCGTTCACCCGACGCAGGCGGGGCATGAACTTATCGCTTCGGAGTGGCTGAAGGTTTGGGAATAACTTAAAAAGGTTTTTGCACGCGGCGGGCGGAACAACCTGCCCGTGTATTATTATTTGAGAGGAGTAATTGAATGGACTTTAAAGAAAGCGTTTTTATGTACCTGCTCGGCGGATTCATCGCTCTTTTTGTAATCGGCCAATCCCTGTTTTTCATGATCAAAGCCTGGAAACAGGCCAAGAAGCTCGGATTGTCCGACGAAACCCTCAAAAACACGGTTGCGTCGAGCGCTCTGTTCACCGTGGCCCCTGCCATCGCGATTTTAGCGACCGTGCTGACACTCGCGGGCGCCTTGGGCCTGGTCTTGCCTTGGATACGCCTGACCGTGATCGGCAACATCAGCTATGAGGTCACCGCCGCGCAAAGCGCACTCGAAGCGTTCGGCATAACGGGCGGGCTCAATACGGAGGTCAGCAGCAAAGAAGTGTTTTCGGCGGCCACCTGGGTCATGACGGTCGGCAGCGTTTTCCCGCTGGTGCTGCTGCCGTTTGTGCTCAAGAAAGTGCATAAGAAAATCGGCAAGGCCGCGAACACGAACGCGAAATGGGCCGATATGATGTCCGCCGCGGCTTTCATCGGCCTCATAGCGGCCTTCATTGCCCGGGCTCTCGCGGGCGCCGGCGACAAAGCCATCGCCGGTGACGGGGCCGGTGTCCTGTCCGTCGCCGTTCTCATTTCCTCCATCGTGTTTATGCTGATCTTGCAGACGCTTGCCGA
>DAITOC010000157.1:0-3882 GCA_036834305.1 Clostridiales bacterium | reverse complement strand
GCGCTCGCGGTGTCTACCAAAACAATGTTGTCGTAAACCAGTTTTAGATAGAATGCCGCGAAGCTCGCGAGGGAAGCGGCGCTTCGGACACCGAGTATATAGATTTTCCGCGCGGCGTTGAGCGCTTCGACGCTCGAAGCGAAATCCTTTCTGGAGGCTTGTTCGCGCGTCGCCCTGATCATTTCGATATCCGCCGTGAGGGCTATGTCAAGCAGGTTTTCCTCTCCGACGCGGTTGCTGGCAACTTCCATTCGCTGAAAGCTTGTCAGCCGGCTTTTGATCAGTTCGCGCAAACTTCTTTGCAACTCCGGATAGCCCTCGTAACCGAGTTCGGCGGCGAAACGGACAACGGTTGACTCGCTGACGCCCACGGTTGCCCCAAGCTTCGCGGCGGTCATAAACGCGGCTTTTTCGTAATGGTCCCTCATATAGTCCGCTATGCGCTTCTGCCCTTTTGAAAATTTCGGATACGCTTTTTCAATCCTAGTTAGAAGAGACATCGCTGAGCCTCCGTACTTTTTTTATGACTGTTCTTTTTTTATGACTGTTATTGTATAGAAAATAAAGGAAAATTGCAAGCGGAATTCTGCGGAGGCTTGACTCATCCCGGTATTGACGGCATGCCGCTTTTGGGCTATACTTATAGTATTAACAAAAGGAGGGCAAAAGATTGGATAGTATTGCTCAATTGTTGCCGAAAACCGGTTTGTTCAGAAAAATTATCTCTCTGATCGCCGCGATATCAATGCTTGTGTCGCTTGTATCGAGCCTCGCTCCCGAACCTCTCCCGCGCGACGAGGCGCAGAACATCATCTTCATCATCGGCGACGGCATGGGCGAAAACCACCTTGAGCTCGCCAAACAGGAACTCGGAATCGAGCTTGTCATGGAAACGATGCCGCTGAGAGGGCAGTCAAAAACCCGCTCGTCAAGCAACGCCGTCACAGACAGCGCCGCGGGAGCCACGGCTCTCGCCTGCGGCGTGCGCACGACAAACGGCTGCATCGGCGTGTACCCTTACGATATGTTCGGCTGGGAGGCAGTTCCTTATAACCTGACGGAAATCGCGATGGAAAAAGGTATGAACACGGGTGTCATCACAACGGACTCCACAACGGGAGCCACACCCGCCGGTTTTTCCGCTCACACCTCTTCGCGCAGCAACGCCGAGGATATCGCCGCGCAGCAGACGGCCTCGGGCATTGATTTGATTTGGGGCGCCTCGAACGGCATCACCACGCCCGAAACGGCCGCTGGCAGCGGTTACGAATTTATCGGCACCCGTACGGAAATGAACGCCATTGAAAAAGGCGTGAAAAGTTTCGGCCAGTTTAACGGCGGCGAACTGTGGAAAGCAGCCCCCGCGGATGATACGCCTTCGCTGACGCAGATGGCTGAAAAGGCTTTTTCGCTGCTTGACGGGGAGGAAGGCTTTTTCCTGATGATCGAGGGAGCGCATATCGACAAGCACTCACACAGCAACAAGACGGCGGAAACCGCCGCTTGTGTCCAAGAACTTGACAACACGGTCAAGGCCGCGCTTGAATTTGCCGAAGAAGACGGCAACACCCTCGTTATCGTTACCGCCGACCACGAAACAGGCGCGGTGGAATTTGTCGACGGCAGGTACACCTTCACCTCGGGTTCCCATTCGGGCGACAATGTGCCGCTGTTCGTTTACGGCTCAAGCAATTTCATTGAAAACGGCCAGGCAGTCAAAAACAAGGAAGTCTCTTTGTTCGCCGCGATGTCGATGGGCGTGCCGGCCAACGAGTTCCCGAAAAAGAACTGCACGGTATGGATTATGAATGAGGCAGCCTGAACACAGGCGGCATCGAGCAAGAGTTTTAAGGCCTTCCGCCGCGGCGGAAGGCCTTTCCGATTGTTTCGAAAATCGCCGGTCTCAGTACACTTCCGTTAAATAGCGCAGTTCATAACGGCCGCCGGCGAGTTTGTCGGCATGATCGAGAACCGTGCTCCACGCCATATCGCCGCCAATGGGCGAATGCGCGGCGTCAATGTGCAAAATCGATTCCGGGCGGCGGACAAGCTCGTGGTCATGCCCCGCGGCTTTATAGTCCTCTACGGTGCTGTGATGAACATCAAAGTGGAAAGGTTTCGCAGAGGAAACGCGCAACCCCCTGCCCTCTTTGTTCTCGAGTTTCATATATCTCGCGCCTTCGTGGCCGCCGCATTCACTCGGCGGGATGAACGGAAAATGCTGTTTTTCGACGGTGGAGCGGTAAACCCCCAAAGGCGCGCTCAACAGCCTGTCGGAATAACTTTCGTTCGCGCCGCGGCCGTAGTATTCAAGCGTTTCAAAACCGGCCGGAACAACGAACTCAACGCCCACCCGGGGCAGCGCCGTAACGCTCTCGCCGATGTCGATAAAAAATTCCGTTTCAAACGCGTCATTGCGGTCAAACACATAACTGATTTTTCCGCTTGCCGGCTCTTCGCCTTCGGCGCGGAACGGAAATTCAAGGCGCACGGCTTCCCCGCCGGTATATATAAGCGGTTTTTCCGCCCGGAAGCGAAGTGCCCGCGCTTTTGAAAATTCCTCAAACAATCCCCAGCCCTGTTGCGCGTCAAGACCGCAGCAGGGGCGGTCCAAACAAGGTTCGGCGCCCCGTTCGAGATAGAGAATGCCGTTTTTCTCAAGCGAGACCATCTGCCCGGCGGCCAGGTCAAAGACCGCTTTCAAGCCGCCGCGGCGCAGGGTAAGCCGTTGCCCGTCTTCGGCCACGACGGGCGCCTCGCCGCCTTCGGTTGCCGTATGCGGGATATCGGCGGCGGGACCGGGAGGCAGGGCAAACTGAAACGCGGCGATTTCCTCCCCCGCTTCAGCGTAAAACGCACCGGTTTTCCTTGTCAGGCAAAGGTCAATGGCGTATTCACTGCCCGGTTGAGCGGTGTAATCCGGTATGACCGGCACAGGGACGCTGCCGAGCGGAGGCACATAGGGAACATCTACCGGTATTGTTTGAATGACGATGCCGTTTTCCCGAAGTTTCGCGGTAATTTCAACTGCCTCTTTCAAGTTATCCAAACAGAGATTGCGCACGCAAAATTCGTGAGGGTTTTGGCTTTGCGCACGAGGCGGGGACGAGTCCGCGCGCTCGATTTGAACGGGCGAATACGCGATTCGCAGCTCAAGCGCCACGGGCTTCCATGTCAAATCGGGCAGGACGACGCCGTTGTTCGTCATAAACAGCGGTACCTCGGGGTCGGTATGGCTTTCGTTGAAATCGCCGCCGTAGCCGAAATACGGCCTGCCGCCTTCGCCGGTGTTCAACAGGCATTTATCCTGCCAATCCCAGACATAGCCGCCCTGAAAGCGGGGGTAGTTTTTCACCAGTTCGATGAATTTCATCAGGCCGCCGCCGGAATTGCGGATTTGGTATGAGAACTCCACAAGGATAACCGGCCTGTCGTCTTCGGGGTCGGCAAGCATGCGCAGGATTTCCTCCTGTTTCGCATACATATTGCCGCGGATATCCGATATGTTTTTGCCGGGGCGCCCGGCCTCGTACTGGCACAGCCTGGTCTTGTCGTATTCTTTGATAAAGCCGTACATGGCCGCGTGATTCGGGCCGGTTCCGCTTTCGTTGCCGAGCGACCAGGAGTAGACGCACGCATGGTTTTTGTAAGTTTGCGCCATCCGCACGGCCCGCTCGAGGAAATTGACGGCATACGACGGGTTGTGCGTCAGCGCGCCGGATACGCCGTGCGTTTCGAGGTTGCACTCGCAGACGACGAGAATGCCGTATTCGTCACACAAATCGTACCATTCCGGCATGTCGGTATAATGGCAGGTACGCACGGAGTTGATGTTCATGCGCTTCATCTGGCGGATTTCCTCCGTCATGCGCTCACGCGTGA
>DAITOC010000156.1:0-3886 GCA_036834305.1 Clostridiales bacterium | reverse complement strand
AAAACAACAACCCGAACAAAAATTGCATTTTTACCCATGGCGAAGAATTCACCAACGAACTCGTGCGTTTTATAACCCAAAAAAATACCGGCGAGTTTCATGAAAAATACCGCAACGCCGACCTGCTCATCGTTGACGATGTCCAGTTCATCGCCGGCAGGGAATCGACGCAGGAGGAGTTTTTCCACACCTTCAACGCGCTCACACAGCTGGGCAACCAAATCGTGCTTTCCTCCGACCGGCCGCCCAAAGAAATAACGACTTTGGAGGAAAGGCTCAGGACGCGTTTCGAATGGGGCCTTCTGGCCGACATCCAGCCGCCCGACCTCGAGACGAGGATGGCGATCATCAAGCGCAAAGCGGAGCTTTTAGGGTTTGAACTGCCCGACGATGTGGTGCAGTACATAGCCGAAAGGCTGAAAAACAACATCCGCCAGCTCGAGGGCGCGGTTAAAAAAATGCAGGCTTTCGTGACCATTCACGGTTCTCCCAAGAACACGACAACGGCGCAGAACGCGATCAAGGACATTTTGAGTGACAGCCGGCCCCTGCCCGTGACCATTGAAAAAATCGTGCGCGAGGTTGCCAGGACCTACGGCGCCAATCCCGAAGATATCCGTTCCAAGAAGAGAGACGCGCCGATTTCAAAGATGCGCCAGATCGCGATGTATGTTGTCAATGAGGTTACGGATATGACGCAGGAGGCTATCGGCAGGGAGTTCGGAGGACGGCATCATACCACGGTTATCTACGCGTTGAGGGAGATTAAAAACGAAATCGACCGTGACGCGTCGCTGAGGGCGACCGTTAACGACATCATGAAAAATGTGCGCGAAAACCAGTCATGAACCGGAGGCGTTGAACTTGAAATTCACCAAAATGCACGGCGCGGGCAACGATTATATTTATGTCAATTGTTTCGTCGAGATTGTCCCGAACCCGGGGGAAACCGCCGTCAAAGTCAGCGACAGGCATTTCGGCGTCGGTTCCGACGGGCTTGTGCTCATCGAACCGTCCGAAAAAGCCGATTTCAAAATGGACATTTACAATTCGGACGGTTCGCGCGCGGCTATGTGCGGCAACGCCACGCGCTGCGTGGCCAAATTTGTCTATGACAAAGGCCTGACCGATAAAGACTATATTACGCTTGAAACGCTCAGCGGCATCAAAACCATAAAAATGTTCATTGACGCCGGCAAGGTGACCGGGGCGAGGGTGAACATGGGCAAACCGGCCTTTGAGCCTTCTGTGATTCCCGTGCTGCTTGACGGCAGCCGTGTCGTCGGCAGGGAAATCGAAGCCGGCGGAGCCGTTTATGCCGTGACATGCGTTTCCATGGGCAACCCGCACTGTGTCGTGTTTGTCGACGACCCCGACGCGCTTGACCTTGAAAAAACGGGGCCTGCGTTTGAGAATCATCCGCTCTTCCCCGATCGGGTCAATACGGAATTTATCAAGGTTATCGACGGCCAAACGCTTCAAATGCGCGTTTGGGAAAGGGGAGCGGGTGAAACGCTCGCCTGCGGCACCGGGGCTTGCGCCGCCGCTGTCGCCGCCGTTATGAACGGCTTAAGCCGCAAAGACAGCGATATCAAAGTGGTGTTAAAGGGCGGGGAACTGACCATCCGATGGGATTCGGCGACCGATGAAGTGTTTATGACGGGGCCCGCCGAAACCGTTTGCGACGGCGAATACTATTTATAAACTCACTATTCAATCAACCGGAGGCCGCGATGAAAATCAACGACAATTTTCTAAAACTTCAAGACAATTACCTGTTCAGTATGATCGGCCAAAAAGTCAGGGAGTATAAAGCAACGCATCCCGGGGCCGATGTGATCAGCCTGGGCATCGGCGATGTTACCAGGCCGCTCCCCGAAGCGGTGGTCAACGCTGTCAAAAGCGCCGCGGACGACATGGCGTCGGCGGAAACCTTCAAGGGCTATCCGCCGGAATACGGCCACGCCTTCCTGCTCGAGAAAATTCAACAAGCCGACTACGCCTCAAGGGGCGTCGACATCGGTATCGACGAGATATTCCTCAGCGACGGCGCCAAAAGCGACACGGGCAACATCGGCGATATTTTTGACAAAGGCAACGCCGTCGCCGTTTGCGACCCGGTGTACCCCGTTTATGTCGACACCAACGTCATGGCCGGGCGGGCCGGCGAACTTGACGGCGGCGGCCGATGGAGCAATATCGTCTATATGCCTTGCACAGCCGAGTCCGGCTTTTTGCCCGAACTGCCCGAAAAGCGCGCGGATTTGATTTACCTGTGTTTCCCGAACAACCCGACCGGTATGGGCATTACGGCGGAGGAACTTCGCCGGTGGGTTGACTACGCCAATGAAAACGGCTGCGTTATTCTCTATGACGCGGCTTATGAAGCGTATATAACGGAGGGCCTGCCCCACAGCATTTTTGAGATTCAAGGCGCCAAAACCTGCGCCATCGAGTTTCGGAGCTTTTCGAAAACGGCGGGCTTTACGGGCGTACGCTGCGCTTTCACGGTAATCCCCAAGGAGTTGAAGGCGGGCGGCGTCAGTTTGAACAAACTTTGGGCAAGGCGGCAGGCCACGAAATTCAACGGCGTGTCGTATATCACCCAGCGCGCCGCGGAAGCTGTATATTCCGAAGAGGGCCGCGAACAGGTCCGGGCCACAATCGCCTATTATCATCAAAACGCCCGGGTGATTCAAAACGGCTTGACAAAGGCGGGCTTTCGGTCGTGGGGCGGGGTCAATTCACCGTATATTTGGCTTCGCGTGCCCGAAGGGCTCAAATCCTGGGACTTTTTCGACTTGCTTCTCAAAAAGGCCCGCGTTGTGGGTACGCCGGGTTCGGGCTTCGGCCCGGCCGGCGAAGGGTATTTCCGCCTGACCGCGTTCGGCAGCGCCGAAAAGACGCTCGAAGCGGTTGAAAGAATACAAGCGCTGTTTTAATCAATACGCGTCCACTCCATTTATTGAGCCGCGGAATACGGCAGATTGGAATTTGAAACATGGGACTTTTCAGTAAAATCAACAAAGGTCTGAAGAAAACGCGTGACTCCATGGCGAGCGCCATCGATTCGATGCTTCACGGCCAGACGGAAATAGACGACGATTTTTACGACGGCCTAGAGGAAATCCTTATCATGGGCGACGTCGGTGTCGCCACAGCCGCAACGATAACCGAACAACTTCGCGAACGGGTGCGCAAAAAAAATCTCCGCCGCGCGCAGGATGTCCGCAACGCCATTAAGGAAATCGTCGCGGAACTGCTCGGCGGCGGCGAGGAAATGAACCTGTTGACGATTCCTTCCGTCATTCTTGTCATCGGCGTCAACGGCGTCGGCAAAACGACGACGATCGGCAAGCTCGCGGCGATGTATAAAGCCGAAGGCAAAAAGGTGATTGTCGGCGCGGCCGATACCTTCCGCGCGGCGGCTATCGAACAGCTGGAAATCTGGACGCAGCGCGCGGGCGTCGATATTGTCAAGCACAAGGAGGGTGCCGACCCGGCCGCGGTGGTGTTCGACACGATATCCGCGGCAAAAGCGCGCGACGCCGATATCTTGATTATCGACACCGCCGGCCGGCTTCACAACAAAAAGAACCTCATGGAGGAGCTCGCCAAAATTTACAGAGTAATCGACCGGGAATTGCCTTACAGCGACCGCGAGGTGTTGCTGGTGCTTGACGCGACCACGGGCCAGAACGCCGTCAACCAGGCCAAGGAGTTCAAAAGCGTGGCGGAAATTACGGGCATTATATTAACAAAGCTTGACGGAACCGCAAGGGGCGGGGTGGTGCTCGCGATTAAGAATGATTTGGAAGTGCCGGTCAAGTTTGTGGGATTGGGCGAAAAGATCGACGACTTGCAACCCTTCAGCGCGCCCGCGTTC
>DAITOC010000155.1:0-3893 GCA_036834305.1 Clostridiales bacterium | reverse complement strand
CGCGTTGTCCGTGGCGAAACCGATGTCGGCGTCCTGCATGAGCGTGATATCGTTCTCATAGTTGCCAATGCCGATGGCGGTATGAATACCGGGGCAAAAATTCTCTTTGAGCAGCTTCAGGCAAGGCCCCTTGCCGCTGCCCCGGTTGTGCATCTCGACCCCGAACGGCCAGCTTCTGTTAAAAGCAAACCGGCCGCCGAATAGGCCGGCGAGTTCCGCGTTGACTTTGGCCGCTTTTTCCTGTTCGTGAAAGCGAAACAAATACTTGTAAGGGGAGCAGGCGGAAAAACGCTCCATCATTTCTTTATACGGCATATTCGCGCAGCATACCGTCTCGTCAAAACAGTAAGCCTCGCAGTCTTTGATCAAGGCGGCGTATTTTCCGAAAAGATAGTCGAAAACATCCGTGTGATTTCGGTCAAGCGGAAAATCCCACAGCGTGTTCTTGGTCTCAAGTTCATAAATGACCGTTCCGTTTATGGCGATAACCGGCGCGTTCGGCACGAACGGAAAGGTTTTCACATAGTCGGGCATCCGGCCTGTCGCGACGGTGAAAAGGCCGCCTTCCCGCTGAAACCGTTCAATGGCCTCAAGATTCTTTTTTGAGAGCCGGCCCCGCGAGTCGACAAGGGTGCCGTCGATGTCGGTGCCAATCAGAAATCCGTTGAACCGGCCTTTCAAACCGCTGTTTTGCCTTGCAAGCCCGCCGCCCGTACGAGTTCTTTGTTTCAATTTCCCGTTTCCTTCGTCGTTTTCTTTATATCGAACCGGATAATACCGGCCGTAATGGAAAAAGGCCTTCTATCAAGCTCATACAATATCTCGTATCCAACTCCGGAATCGGTCGGCCGCCTCCCGCAGGAAATCCGAAAAGGCAATGGCCAGCCGCTTGAACAAACCGAGCTGCCGGATTTGCGCGAGCTCAAGCGAATTTCCGGTGTCGACGACCTCGAGAAACACGGCGGTTTCATGAACGGTTTCACTGCTTTTATTCGGTGAATGCATGCACATCAACAACCGGCCGTCCAAGTCGGTGAACAGCATGGCATGGCCGCCTTCCAAATCAAAAAATCCGTTTTTGGCGTACAAAGGCGCGACACCGTGGTACCATCCGCCGGTAATCTCCCCGTTTCTTGAGAAAGACCGGGCGACACAGTATCCCTGGGAATTGAAGTTTGACCAAAGCATCAACAGCCTGCCGTTTTTTGTCTTATACAAAAAGGGCCCGTCGGTAACCTTGCCGTTCAGCCATACGGGGTCGTCGGCCTTGAACAACTCCACCGGGTCGCCGATAAACGCGGTAAAATCGCCGTTAAGCTTCGCGGCGGCCATGGTGCCGATATTATCGACGGTGCTCGTCCACTCATGCACAAACACCATCCACGGCTGCCCGTCCCCGTCGATATAGAGCGTTCCGTCGATGCTGTCCCAGTCAAACGGCGTGATGTGCCCGCCGGTGATTTCTTCGAAGGGACCCAAGGGGCTTTGTGACCGGAAAACGGAAACGCCCCGGCGCATAGTCGACCGCGACAAGTAGGTGGCGAACAAATAGAAATTTCCGTTGTAGTAATGGCATTCGGGCGCCCAATAACAGCCGTTACCGTCAAAACCGTCCGGCGCGGTAAACACGTTGACCGGGCCGGCCCAGTTCTCCAAATCCTCGCTGACATAGCAGCCGTAGCCCGGGCCGGCGGCCGCCCCCGTGCCGTACATAAAGTATTTCTGCCCGAAGACCAGCACAAACGGGTCGCGGATAGTAATGTCGCTTGTTTTGCGCGTCTTCGTCATGTCAATCAGGCCGGGGTCCGGCTCAAAAACAAAACCCTCGCCGTCCGAGGCAGACGCTTCGGCCGGTACAACACCGAAAAGAAAGGTGAAGGCGAAAAGAGCGGAAAGTATTCGTTTCATTGTCATATAATCACCCAATGTCAATTTATTTAAAAATCACATCGGTATAAACCGGATAGTGGTCGGACGGAAGCATACCGTCGAATTTTTGCGTGACAACCCGGTACACCCGGGGCTCTGCCTTGTTGTTAACCAGTATATAATCGTACTTGAATCCCCAGCGCTTAAAAGGGAATCCGCCGTTGAATGTCAGTGCGCTCATGGTATCCGGCGCGGAGAACTTCGCGTTGCTCAAAACGCCCGACAGCATATCGGGGTAAAGGACCGAAACCTCGGCTGTGTTGAAGTCGCCTGTACAGACGACCGGTATGTCATAACGCGCCGCTTTTTCAAGTATCAGCGGAATGCTCTTTTCCCGCGGACCGAAAGAGGTGTCAAAGTGGGTGTTCATGTGCAAGTACTCTTCGCCCGTCTCCTTGTTTTTCAGCACCGCCCATGTGCATATCCGGCGAAAAACGGAAGACCAGCTTCGCGAAGGCACATCCGGCGTGTCGGAAAGCCAGAAGGTGCCCGACTCCGCCGCCTCGTATTTGTCTTTCAGATAAAAGATCGCCGAGTATTCACCTTTGTCCATTCCGTCGTCCCTGCCGACGCCGACCCAGGCATAATCCGAAAGTGTTTCCGAAAGGTCAGCCATCCACTCCGGCGTCGCTTCCTGCACGCCGAGCGAGTCGGGGGCGACGGCGTCAATCGCTTGCGTCACCGCGCCGACGCGGTCTTCCCGTGAATGGATATTGACGCTTGTGCAGCGGATGTTGAAGGACATAATGCGGACGGTGCCTTCGGCCTTCTCGTTAATACCCGGGTTGATCGGCGGTGAGACGAGAGACGAGGAAATCACAAGGGCGAGCAGGGAGAAGTACGCGGCAGTTTTGCCGAAAAAAGCGGTTAGCGCAGCCATAAAAACCTCCGGTATATAGAATATCAATTGTTGCTGTTGTTATTGAACCGTCAAGGATGCGGTAAGCGGTTGAGAACGCATGCCGTAAGCGTTCTCCGCGAATACTTCCAGCGTATAGTTGCCTTTCGGGAGATTGCCGATACCGACGCTCACTTTTTCGGGCGCCGGCGTGAAATAGTAGCCGGACAGCTCCCAAAAATCACCGGCCGGGTTGCCGTTCGCGTCATAAACGAATACCCTGTAAAGGAAGACGATTTTACCGTCCGACGGCGCGGCTGCCGGGACGGTGGCCGAATACTCGCCGCTCAGATTTTTTTTAAAGGATACCGCCGCGCCCGCGGCAAACGCCGGCGCCGACGACGCGGCCGCCATTTTTTCGGGTGTGTACGCGAACGTGTCTTTGTCGGCGGGCTTCTCGATAAGGTATTCGCACAGCCGGCTGTCCGATATCAAATCATAGCCGCGAAGCCTTACTCGGTTGTTCGCGTCGGCCTCGACTACCCACATCTGGGCGCATTTCTTGTTGTTTTTCGGGTGAACCGTCCGGTTTTCATCCACGGTGAATTCAAAGTAATCCAGCGAAGCGGTGCCGACCGCGGTGAAATCGCCCTGCCATATCGACCGCGGGTCGTTGACAGGATAATGCGAGTGGCCCGAAAAATCGATGATTTGCGGGTATTTCCGGAATATGTCGGTGAAGACGCCGGTGCCCCAGCCCTCGCCGAGTTCTTCCCGGCTGCCGTAGACCGTGCCCGCCACATGCTCGTGGTGCGTCACAAATATCGGCTTATTCGGGTCCGCCGCGGCCGCCTCCGCCAGCTACGCGTCAAGCCAGGCAAGCTGGTCGGTGGTGTAGGTTGTTTCGGCGTTTTCGTCATGTGTCGTCGAGATACCGATAAAGTGAAAACCGTTGAGCGTATAATGAAAATCCGTCGTTCTTCCCGAAAGCGTCTCGTAAAAAGACAAAGCCTCTTTTTTATACGTGCCGCAGTCATGGGATTTCGCGACGACGACCATGGGCTGCGTTTCCTCTTCAAGATTGTCCTTCAGTATGGATTCAAAGGCTAAAAACTGGGTTTTTAAC
>DAITOC010000154.1:0-3925 GCA_036834305.1 Clostridiales bacterium | reverse complement strand
AAGACATAGGGACGGCCGTCACGAACGCGCCGGCCTCCAAAAGCTCGGTTTGGCGGCCGCTGCTCTCGTCGTTAATGCTGACGCAGGTTCTTGTTTCGTCCGGCGTCCTTACAAAACTGGTGACGATGCCCAGCCCTGTCAAAACGGATTCGATATAGTCCCCGTTGCGCCCGCCCAAAAAACCGGTCGCGACGACGTCTTCGCCGAGCAGCTTTGCCACCTTCGCGACGTTAATCCCTTTGCCGCCGGCCGCCTCCTTTTTGTCATGGACGCGGATAACCTCGCCGGGCGTCAGCTTTTCCACATAATAGGACTTGTCAACCGTCGGGTTGAGCGTAACCGTCAGTATCATTTTCAACTCCGTTTTCTCCGCCGGGGGAACGGTTGCCTTTTGAGCCGGATGGCGGCTGCCGGCTCAAACAATTTTTGCCCTGTATTCATTATATACAAAAATATGCCTATGAATATTACCTTATTAACACTGTAACCGCTTATCGCCATTGTGTCAATCGAAATATTGACAAAAAAATGCAGGCGCGGATGGTTGACATCGGCGCGCTTTTTGGGTACAATAACAGTTGCGACCGAACATTTGTTCTACAAGGCGGCGGCTCTGCGATGGAACGCTCGATTTTGCATGTGGATTGCAACAAATTTTATGCCTCGGTGGAATGCCTTTATCGGCCCGAGCTCAGAAGCCTGCCCGTCGTAGTGGGCGGCGATGTTGAAAAAAGGCGCGGCATCGTGCTGACCAAAAACGAAGTCGCGGCCAAATACAACATCAAAACGGGCGAGGCGATATGGCAGGCAAGGCAGAAGTGCCCTCAACTGGTTTGCCTTCCGCCGAATTTCCCGCTGTATTTGCGGTACTCAAGGCTGGCGCGGGATATTTACGCGCGGTACACCGACCGGATAGAACCGTTCGGACTCGACGAGTGCTGGCTTGATGTCACCGGCAGCGGCCTGTTCGGCGACGGCCTGCAAATCGCCGAGGAAATACGCGAGCGCGTGAAATTCGAACTCGGCATTACGGTCAGCATTGGGGTCAGTTATAACAAAATATTCGCGAAACTCGGCAGCGACTATAAAAAACCGGACGCCGTGACCCTGATCACAAAAAAAAACTTCAAATCGATTGTCTGGCCGCTTCCGGCTTCCGACCTTTTGTATGTGGGGCGCGCCACAACCGGGAAATTAAGAAACTGCGGTATTTACACTATCGGCGACCTCGCCTGCCGTACGCCGGAGTATCTGCATACGGTTTTCGGCAAGGTGGGCTATATGCTCTACGCGTTCGCCAACGGCCTTGACGCGGAGCCGGTGTGCGCCCTGGGAGACACGGCGGTCATCAAGTCCATCGGCAACAGCACCACGGCCCCGCGCGACCTTGAAAACGAAACGGATGTCAAGATCGTCTATTATGTTCTTGCCGAGAGCGTCGCGAGGCGTATGCGCGAGCAGGGCTTCCGCTGCCGCACCGTATGCGTCAGTGTCAGGGACAACGAACTGGTTTCGTTTATCCGCCAATGCAAACTCAAACGCTATACCGCCAACGCCAAAGAAATCGCCGAAAGCGCGATGGACCTGTTCAGGCAAAACTACACCTGGCCAAAACCGATTCGCAGCGTCGGTATCAGCTGCACGGACTTTGAACACGAGAACAGCCACTTTCAGCTCGACTTCTATGAAAGCTACGAAAAGCGCGCGAAGATGGAAAGCCTGGATAAAACCGTCGATACGCTCAAATCGAGGTTCGGCAACTACTGTATCCAAAGAGGCCTCATGCTTTCCGACGCCGGCCTGTCGGGGTTTAATCCCTACGACGACCACACCATTCATCCGATAGCGTATCTCAAATCCAAGTGAAAGGGGAGGCACCTGTGAGCCGCAAGGTTTTTGTGGATGTGCTTATCAGGCAGGATAAAGACGGCAAGATAACCCCGCTCGCCGTAACATGGGAAGACGGCGCGGTTTACGAAATAGACCGCGTGACGCGTGTTTGCCGGGCGGCCTCGCTGAAAGCGGGGGGCGCGGGGATACGGTACACCTGCCGGATACAAAACCAAGAGACCTATCTTTTCAACGACGACGACAAATGGTTTGTGGAAGCGAAAAATTAAGATTTTTGTTAAAACTTCCTCCGCCGTTGCGGAGGCTTTTTTGTTTGTGTTATGATATGTTCGAAAAGCGCGAAGGGGGAGTTTGATGTCTCTCAAATTCAATTACAGCCTCGGTTCGGGAATGGTCCTTACGGACCCGGCAGTCGGGCAGCTGATTGCGGATATGAAAGCGGCGGGGGTGGGAACCGTCTGGCTTCACGGTTATTTTTTCGGCAAACTCAAAGATTCGCCGGATGATATGGCGAAAGCCAAAATATAACTTTTCTATTGTATGTTTCTGTGGTATATTGTCAAAGGAACCAACAGAACGGACCGATTTAATTCAACGGGGATGAATTTGCTTGAAAACCGAAAACAAAACGATTGAGTTTCAAGTAAAAAAAGAAGACGAGGGGAAATATCTTCGCCTGCCGCTCGATATTCCGGATCATGTGGAAATATTGGAGATTAAGCCGTCTTACACCGGCGATGAGGCAGACTCGACGCTGACGGACGAAGAAAAGAATGTCATCGACTTTGCGTTGACCGATGAGAACGGCGACGACCTCGGCGCAAGCGGTTCCAACACAAGGCCGGTCAAAATCAGCCGGAGTTTTGCTTCGGCAGGGTATAAACGCCGCGAACCTAAAGGGAAATGGACAATTATAATCGGCTGTTATCAGATAAAAAAAGAAGGCTCGACTGTTCGTTACGACATCACATTCCGGTTTAAAGAGTATCGTTATCTCAAAGGCGATATCCATACCCACACGCTTAACAGTGACGGTTCGATGTCTTATGACGATTTAGCTCGAAAAGCTGCGAAAAAGGGACTCGATTTTCTCTTCATCACCGACCACAACAACTCGACCGAAGACTTAAAAATGCCTGCGGTTGCGGGCTTGACCGTGATTGATGGCCTGGAACTGACGAACTACAAGGCCCATGTCAACCTTTTAGGCGTCAAAAAGCCGTATAACGGCTCCTACGCCGTGGGGAGCCTTGCCGAACTTAACGAAAAATTGGAACAAGCCCGTCAAAACGGCGCGATGAGAGTGGTCAACCATCCGTTTTGCCATATGTGCCCCGTGAAATGGAACATCGATGACATCGCCTATGATGGAATTGAAATCTGGAACGGCCCGTCGAATCGAAAAGAACTCAAAGCGCTGGACTGGTGGCAGAAAAAGTTGGAGGCCGGCGAGCGTATTCCTGTTGTCGGCGGCTCGGATTACCACCGAGATTACTATATAACCGATTTGCTCGCGTCCCCGGCGACGAGGGTCCGGTGCGACAGCAACGACAAGGAAACGATATTGAAAGCCTTGAAAGAAGGGCGGTGTGTTGTCACAAAGACAACCGATTCCCCGATGATTGATATCCGCTGCGGCGGCTTGACGATAGGGGATACTGTGGAGTTTTCCGGCAGAACCGAGGTCGAAATCAGCGTGGACAAACTCAAAAAGAACCATGCGTTGCAGGTTTTCAACCAAACCGGTATGATATATGAAGAAACCGCGGTGAAAAAAGGGCGCTTTGCGAAAGTTTTCCCCGTCGAGGAAAGCGGATTTATCCGGGCTCAAATACTCTATAAGCCGGGTTTTATCGTCCGGTTCGTTTATAAAAAAGTCATGGGTACGCTTTCAAAGGAAGAAGCGAAAAAGCCGATTCCCGCTTTGCTGGAGGCAATAACGAACCCTATCTATTTCAAGAAGAATTAAATGATATGAGGATGCGCCTATTTAACCCAAAGGCTCTAATTAAATAAAACATGGAGGAACCAACATGATTTCACAGACCGAAAAGCCGCCGGCCGGCGAAACCGT